>JANNTN010000166.1:0-3475 GCA_031394445.1 Anatilimnocola sp. | reverse complement strand
CTTCCACCGTCGCGGCCATCGTTTGCAAGCTCCTGGTTGCCAATCAAGAGCTGCAAGGCCGGTTGGAACGCGCGGAAGCAACGCTGCAAACACATTCCCGGCAATTGCACGACGCCGTAACCACCGCTCGCACCGACGCGCTCACGGGCCTCTTGAACCGCCGAGCCTTGGACGAGGAGTTGGCGACTTGTCTGTCCGATTTCAAGCAGGCCGGCCAGAAATCGACGCTGATGATTCTCGATGTTGATCGCTTCAAGCAATTCAACGACACCTACGGCCACTTGATCGGCGACAAGGGCCTGGTCCACGTCGCCGGTGCGCTGCGCTCCCAAGCCAAATCGATGGACCTGGTCGCGCGCTTTGGCGGGGAAGAGTTCGTCATCGTTTTCTGCGGTCAATCGGCTGCTGATATTCGCCAGCGGGCCAACGAGATGCGGCGCAAGATAAGCCATCGCCCGATGAGCATCGACGGCTGCGAAAAGACAATTACTGCCAGCGGCGGACTGTCCGAGATTTGCACCGGCGATACCGTCGTGGACTGGCTCAAGCGAGCCGACTCAGCGTTGTATGCGGCCAAAAACGACGGCCGCGATTGCGCCTTTGAAATGCAGGGAAAAACCTTAGAGAAGATCGCGATTGCCGAGGAACAGATCACAGCGGAGCCTTCGGCCCAGTGCGCACCGCAACGGACCATTACTGAGTCGGCTGCCGAGCTCGCGGCCGAAGCGTTTGCTGATACCAGCTTTGTGCCCAGCATTGCGCGCCGCATCGCCGAATGGCGTCGCGGCGGTAACACGCTCACGGTGGTCCTGGCCCAACTCGATAACACTGCGGCCTTGAGTGAAGGTGGCGAAAACGCCCTTCAAGCCCCGATGCGCAAGGCCATTTCCGCAGCCCGCGCTTCGGTTCGCGAAATGGACCTGGTCACCCGCTGGCAAGGCAACGGCGTCGCCATGCTCTTACCGAATGCCTCCGCGGCCGAAAGCAAAGTCGTCGTCCGCCGCTTGAAATCGCTGATGTCCACCGAATCGTCGGATCAGCAGCCCCAACTATCGCTCAGCATCGGCATCGCTGAAGGAATTGAAGGCAACGACGCCAAACGCGTGCTCGAACGAGCCTGGCTCGCGCTCGAAACCGCCCGCTCTTCCGGCCCCGGCGGCGTCGTCATTCACGACGGCGTGAAAACAGTCGCCTTGAAGCTTGCCGCGGCAGTTCGGTAAGCTCAAGCACTGGTTCTAAGCAAGAATCTCACGCACGACTGATCCATGCACATCGGTTAGCCGGTAGTCGCGACCCTGAAAGCGATACGTCAGCCGCGTGTGGTCGATACCAAGCAGGTGGAGCACGGTCGCGTTGAGGTCATGCACGTGAACGCCACCCGCCGCGACATTGAAACCATGATCGTCCGTCGCTCCATGCGTTAAGCCGGCTCGCACTCCGCCGCCGGCGAGCCACATCGTAAAGCAACGGCCATGATGGTCTCGACCATAGTTGGCCGTTGTCATTTTGCCCTGACCATAGACGGTCCGCCCGAACTCACCTCCCCAGATCACGAGCGTCTCGTCCAATAGGCCCCGCTCGTTCAAATCCGCCAACAGTGCGGCACAAGGCTGATCGATGTCGCGCGTTTGCAGCGCCAGATCGGCGGGCAAATCGTAGTGTTGGTCCCAGCCGCGGTGATAGAGCTGCACGAATCGCACGCCCCGTTCGACCAGACGCCGCGCAAGCAGGCAATTCGTCGCAAAGCTGCCGGGCTTGCCCGCGTCTGGACCATATCGCTCCAGCGTTGCCTCGGCCTCCGACTTCAGATCGACCAGTTCGGGCACCGCCGTTTGCATCCGAAACGCCCGCTCATACTGCGCGACGCGCGCGCCTCGGTCTCAGGATCGCCGGTCACTGCCCGATGCTGGTTGTTCAGCGCGGCGAGCGTATCGAGCGTGCGACGACGCGATTCGCGAGAAAGCCCGGCTGGATTCGACAAAAACAAAACCGGATCACCGTCCGAGCGAAACTGCGTGCCTTGATGTTGCGACGGGAGAAACTCAGCGCCCCACAGCCGAGCATGCAGCGGGTCGGCCGGCCGCGCGGCACTGCCCCGCGACACCAGCACCACGAACGCCGGCATTTCCTGGTTCTCACTCCCCAGCCCATAGCTTAGCCACGAGCCAAGGCTTGGCCGTCCTGGCTGCTGGTGACCGGTCTGTAGGTACGTCACCGCCGGGTCATGGTTGATCGCCTCCGTGTGCATGCCTTTTAAGATGCACAGATCATCGGCCCGCTCTGATAAATGCGGTAACAGCTCGCTCATCCACGCGCCGCTGGCACCGTGCCGAGCAAAAGGAAACTTCGACGCCACGACCGGCTTGGTCTTCTGATTCGACGTCATCCCCGTCAATCGCTGGTCGCCGCGTATCGACGCCGGCAGTTCTTCGCCATTCCACTCCTTGAGCCGCGGCTTAAAATCGAACAGCTCGATCTGCGACGGCCCGCCATGCATGAACAGATAGATGACTCGCTTGGCCTTCGCTAGGTGATGGAGCACGTGACTTGCTGCTTGGGGCGAGTTGCCATCCGCTGCTGCCCCCAACTCGGCCAGCGCCGCCGCGCCCAGGCAAACACCACCGCCAGCGATGAATTGCCGGCGATTCAGAGCGGCGATTTTGCTGACCAGAAACTCATTCACGGCAAATCACCTCATCGAGATTCAGCAACAGATTGCACACCACGGTCCAAGCCGCCAGTTCCGCGCGTTCGACCGCACCGGGCACCGGCGAATCGCCGATTTTTACAAGTGCTGCGGCCTCATCGGGATTGTCTCGGTAGTTCAGCCGTTCCGCGGTCAGCAACTTCAAGACGTGTTGGGTTTCGGTATCCGTAGGACGACGCGCTGCCACCAGCCGAAAACCGAAGGCAACACGCTCGGCATCATTCTCCGCCGCGCCAACCATGCGGAACGCCAAACCGCGAGCGGCTTCCACGAGTTGTGTGTCGTTCAATAGCGCTAGAGCTTGCAGGGGAGTGTTCGTTCGCTGCCGCCGCAGCACACACGTCTCCCGTGACGGTGCATCGAGCAATTGCATCGCCGGCGGGGGAATTTGCCGCTTCCAGTAGCTATAAACGCTTCTCCGAAAGAGCCCTTCGCCCGTGCTCTGGTCGTAAACCTGCGTGTTTTTTGTGTCGTAGGTGATGTGTTTCCACAAATCGCCCGGCTGATAGGGCTTCTCACTCGGCCCGCCAATCCGCGTCATTAAAAAATCTGCGGCCACAAGCGCCGAGTCGCGAATTTCCTCGGCGGCCAGCCTTCTTCGCAACGCCCGCCCCCACAGTCGATTCGTGAAATCGGTCGCCAAGTCCTTCGCTGAAACGGCCGATGCCTGTTGATACGTCGCAGAGGACACCAGCCGTCGCTCCAGCCATTTGACATCCCAGCCCGTTGCCACCAGCCGCGTGGCCAACCAGTCGAGCAGTTCGGGAT
>JANNTN010000141.1:0-14392 GCA_031394445.1 Anatilimnocola sp. | reverse complement strand
CAGCGTGCCCGCGAGGCCGGTCAGCCAACGCAAGACGAGAAACATCGTCCACGATTGCGGAAACTCGCTGCTCTGGGCCAACCGAGTCGCTTCCAGCCACGCGCCCGAGCCCGAGACGGCCATACGCACCAGCACCGCGAGCGCGAGGAAAATGATGAGTCGCCGCAACGGTTCCATCTTCATCGTGGGTGTGTTGAGGTACCAATGGCCGAGAAGCATTGCTGTTGAAATGAGGCCCAATAGGAGTCCGCTGGTGATGCGATCGGCGATTTGAATCGCCAATGGCTTCGAGGAGGCGAAAAGTGGCAGACAGCAGGCCCAAAGAGCGCAACCAGCAACGAGAGCGATCACGATTTTCCCAGCCAGCCGTCTTTCGTACAGCCAAATGATTGCGCCGAAGTAACTTAGTATTGCGGCGGCGACGGCCAGCACGAATTGGTTACGAGCCATCGCGGCTGCAGCCGTTTTTCCCAGCGGGATCGTCGAGTAAACGGCGAGTGCTGCCAAAGTTTGCACGCCCATGAGCACCCACAGGTGAACGCGATAAAAACCGCTGGTGACCCAGCGCGAGGGGGTGATCGCCATCGCGACGGCAACGCCGAACGTGAGGCGAAAGAGAAACTCGACTAGGAGAACGGAGAACACGGCCTGCGTTACCGGCCTTTGCCATAAATGAGCTGCATCACTTCGGCTCGGCTGGAAAGGTTGGAGCGGAAGACGCCTTTCATGGAGGAGGTGACCATACTGCTGCCGGACTTCTTCACGCCGCGGATCGTCATGCAACTGTGCGAGGCTTCGACGACAACGGCCACGCCTTTTGCACCCAGTTCTTCCACAAAAATGTTGGCGATGTCTTCGGTCAGGCGCTCCTGCACCTGCGGCCGGTGCGAAATGACCTCGACGACGCGGGCGATTTTGGAAAGGCCGATGACTTTACCGTTGGGTATGTAGGCGACGTGTGCCGTGCCGATGAACGGGAGCAGGTGATGCTCGCACATGCTGCAAAAGCTGATGTCGCGAACGAGGACCACTTCGTCGTAGTTTTCGGTGAAGAATTTTTGGGTGTGGATGCGGGGGTCTTGGCGGAGGCCGCTGAACATCTCGGCATACATCCGGGCGACGCGGGCCGGCGTCTCGCGGAGCCCCTCGCGGTCGGGGTCTTCGCCAACGGCAGCCAGGATTTCACGGACGGCCCGCTCGATACGGGGCAGATCGGTGGTGTTGGCTGGGTTGGCGGCTGCGTCGCCATTGGCAGTAGGTACGGGAGAGGAAGGCTTAGCCATGCGTTTTTTGCTCGATTTTGTAGCGAGAGTTCATCGTAGGTTGGCGGGTTGAAGATGGTCAAGGATGGCGAATCGGGGGATCAGGGATAATTGCATGACGGGTTGGTGGAAATACCTTTCATGGCGACTTCCTCCAGGACAATCCCTGGTCATGAGGTTCCAGGCTGGGACTTAAACGCTGAATTTGGCGTCGCGTTGCGCTGCGACCCACATCAGCCGACCGAGCAGGCGGGCATAAATAATGAGTAATGCCATCGCGGCTGCCGCGCCGACCGCGGTGAAAAGAAAATTGGGGGCGATGAGGGTGCTGACAGCACCGGTGCCGAGGAGCACGAGGCCAAGCGAATACATGCAAAAATACATCCAAGCGTCGCCGGCGATTGTCAGACTGCGAAACGTGTAGGCCGAGGCGAAGGCGAAGATATGGTCCTCGATCAGCATCGAGCAATAGATAAACGGGAATAGCAGCATCATGCTGAGAACCACGGGCGCTGCGATGGCAAAAATGGCCACCGATGGTTCACGGAGGCTGATTGCCAAGGCCGCGGCAATCAAACCGCCGGGCAACGCCGAGAGTATCGCGGCAAGCAGCACGAACATGGCCGGGCCGAACCAGCCGAAGACGTTCCAATCGGGCCAGGTCGCGACTTCATCGTCCCCATTGCCCGTGGCTTCGACGATGGCGTGAAACGCGGCTGAGAACGAAAAAAGCCAAACGGCGAGGATGGGCATTCCCGCCCACAATACAAACAACACCACGGCCTGTGTCTTGTCTTCCGCTTGGGCGTAGGCCACGCCTAACTTGGCCAACTCGGCAATGATGGTCAGCATCGCGGCGAACATCACCCACCGCAAAATGGTGCCCGCGCGAAACAAGAAATCGACGATGCCATAGACCAGCGGTGCTTTCTTCCATGCATCCGCCGATCGCGGATCGACCATGTCGCCAATCAACCCGTCGTCGTATCGGCCGTCGTACAACGGGTCTTCTGCTGCCATTTCCGGCTGCGGAAGGATGCTGCGCGGATCGCGAGCCGCTTCGGCACGTTCAATGGGTGCCTCAAGCGACAACTCGCCGTGCTCCTCGTCCTCGTCACCACCTTGATCGTCGGCCGGCTTCGCGACGAGTTTTTTCTTTCGCGGCTTCTCTTCCGGCACCGTCAGCCGTTGCTCGATCGCAGCGGGGTCCATTGCAGACAGGACTTCGTAGTCGCCACGGGCGGCTTGCAGCGGCCGATACTTTGGCCGCTCAACCACTTCGCTCATGCCATAATTTTCAGTCCCTTCCAACGTCGGCCCTTTGGTCTTCGCCGCGCCTTCCTCTTTCGGCCCCACCACCAGATTCCGGGAATGACAATCGGGACATTTCACCTCTGTGCCGATTTTTTCCAGCTTCACATGAATTCGCGTGCCGCACAGATTGCACACCACCGCCACATCCTTCGGCTTCTCCTTAACCCTCGGCGGCAGCGGAGCGAGCAGGTTCGGATCGACGAGGTTGTCGGGATTTCTAGGTTTGGGATTTGGAACTTGAGAATTGGGCTTGTCGGCAAGCGCGGAACTCGGAGCGCGGGACGCGGAGTCGGGCTGCTCAGGCGGCGGTGTCGGCGAATTTGCCCTCACTTGTTCCGCGTTTCGCGTTCCGCGTTCCGCGTTCGCATGCTCCTTGGCCTTGGACCTTGGGCCCTGGACTGCTCCCGGCTCTCCAAGCTTGAACCCCTTCCCACACTTGGGGCAGTTCACCACAGAGCCAGCGGCCAGCGCAGGGACCTTGATCAGCCCCTGGCAATGCGGACAGGCGATCTTTCCCGGCGGATTGGCCGTCGTCATGCGACCGATTCTACCATCGTTTACCGTCCTAGATTCGATCCAAATGATAAGTGACAAACTACAAGTGCCGGCCTACACTCAGGGCTCCCTCTTAAGCGGCCAGCCTCATGCCCCAACTCATTCCCTCTCGCCGATCGTTCCTGGCCCAAGCCGGCGGCGGCTTTGGCGCTGTGGCGCTCGCTTCGCTGCTGGCCGACGACCGCGCGATGGCTGCGACGCCGTCTAAATCGACCGATGGCCCTAAGCCGCCCCACTTTGCCCCGCGTGCGAAGCGTGTGATCTGGCTGTTCATGCATGGCGGGCCGAGCCACGTCGATTTGTTTGATCCCAAGCCCGACTTAGTCAAATATGCCGGCCAGCCGCTGCCCGAATCGTTCGGGATGGTGATGACGCGCCGCAAAGTTGCGGATAACCCGCTGCTTGGGCCGATCAAGCCGTTCAAACCGCGCGGTGAATCAGGGCTAGAGGTCAGCGACTTCTTGCCGGAGATTGCCCAGCACGCTGACGAGCTGTGCGTGATCCGCAGCCTGCACGGCGATAGCGTGAATCACCCGCAGTCCGTGTATCAGATGAACACCGGTAGCATCCTCATGGGCCACCCCAGCGTTGGCAGTTGGGTCGCCTATGGGCTGGGAAGCGAAAATCGCGATCTGCCTGCCTATGTTGTGCTGCCCGATCCGGGCGGCGGACTCAAAGGCGGCCCGCCCGCCTGGGGCAGCGGCTATCTACCTGCCACGTATCAGGGCGTCACGATGCGGCCGGGTGCGCAGCCCATTTTGCATCTTGCGCCGCAGCCGCAGATTAGTTCGGCCCAACAGCGGGCGACACTGGACCTGACGTTGGAGTTGAATCGCAAGCATCTGGCCGCTCGCGATAATGACGACGAATTGTCGGCCCGCATTAAAGCTTACGAGTTGGCCTTCCGCATGCAGTCGGCGGCTCCTGATCTCGTCGATCTCAAAGACGAATCGCAAGAGACGCTTGACCTTTACGGCATGGACCACAAGGACACCAGGGAATACGGCCAGCGTTGCCTGCTCGCCCGCCGCATGATTGAACGCGGTGTCCGCTTCGTGCAGGTCTATTCGGGCGACACCAACGGCTGGGACGCTCACAACGACGTGCTCGACAACCACACGAAATACTGCCGGGCTACCGACAAGCCCGTGGCCGGGCTCTTGAAAGACCTCAAGCGCCGCGGCTTATGGAACGACACGCTCGTCATCTGGGGGGGCGAGTTCGGCCGCATGCCCATGAGCGAGCAGGGCAAAGGCCGCGACCACAATCCCTGGGGCTACACCGCTTGGCTCGCCGGCGGAGGTGTAAAGCCCGGGATCGCCTATGGTGCCACCGACTCCGTCGGCCTCCGCGCCGTCGAAAAACCCGTTCACGTTCGCAACTTCCACGCCACGCTACTGCACCTGCTCGGCCTCGATCCCGAATCACTCTCCTACTTCCACAACGGCCTCGACGAACGGCTTATCGGGCCGACGGATGATGTGGAGGTTGTGAAGGATATTTTGGCGTAGCTGCGACAGAGATTTAGCCGCGGATGACGCGGATGACACGGATCAGACAAACTGAAAAATGGGCCTGCTCGATAAAACAAATCCGCATGCGACAGAGAAGTCGGTGATAGCTAGCGATGTTGTCTTCTGCAACCGTTACGGGATTCTTTTTCTTATTTGAGAAGTCCTGGGTCCGTGAAGCCTGGCACATAGCTCTACCCCTGACGTTAATCGGAGGTGCCTTAATTGGAGCGCTCGTTGAATGGCAAATTTATGACGGCGACGATGACGAAATTACCGGGCAATAAATCCGTGTCATCCGTGTTCATCCGCGGCCCTTCACTTTCTTCCTATCATTATCAAACACCATTCGCTTGAACTCCGGCTTTGGCCCGAAGTTGAACAGCAGACCGACTTCAACCACGGTGGCGCGAAGATAATTGAGCAACTGAGCTTCATGGGCGGGATCGATTGCGCGAGCTGATTTTAACTCCAGAATCACGAAGTTCTCGACGGTGATGTCCGGCTCAAAGGTGCCAACGATTACGCCGCGAAACCAAACGTTCAATGGCTTCTTGGGCGGCACGAATAGGCCGGCCTCCGTGAGTGCCAGACGCATGGAGTTCTCGTACACCGATTCGAGGAAGCCGTGGCTAAGTTCGTTATAGACCTCGTAGAACACTTCAATGATCTTGCCGGTGAGTTGCTCGTGTTTCATCGACTTGGTCCTTGGGCGAAAGGGAGTTGTTGCCGCGGATGAACGCGGATGACACGGATCAGAAGGTGACATTCGGCGTGCCTCGTTCTCGGGCAGGGCACCTGAATGACGATTTATTAGCCGTATAGAATACTTGGCTTATCCGTCACAGACATGAACGCATCGACGGTTGGTAACGAACCGCTTAGCGACCGATTTTGTCGTCTCTCTCGGTCCAAGATAGCAGCAGCGGCAGGACGATGAGGTTGCCGAGCATGCCGCCGAGCATGGCGAGGCTCATGAGGGCACCGAAGTAGATGGTGGGGACGAAGTCGCTGGTGATGAGGACGCCGAAGCCGATGATGAGGGCGACGGTGGAGAAGATCATGGCGAGGCCGACGCTTTGCTGGCAGTGGGCGAGGGCGGCGTGGACGGTTTTGCCTTCGCGGCGAGCGCGGCGGAAGGCGGCGTAGTAGTGGATCGAGCTATCGACCGACATGCCCATGGAAACGGCTGCGATCATGGCCGCGCCCATGTTGATTTTCAGGCCGAGCCAGCCGAGCAGGCCCATCACCATGTAAATCGGCACTGCGTTAGGAATCATCGCGACGACGGCGTATTTCCAACTGCGAAAGCCGACCCAGACGAGCGCCATAATGGCTACCGAGGCGATTCCGAACGTGACCCACTGATCGCGGAGGACGCTGTTGACCAGATTGGTGAGCAGGACAAAGTAGCCGGTGACTTCTGCGCAGTCCGAGCCGTGGTTCGCTGCGCGACCCACAGCCACCCGCGGCGTGCTTGCTACAGACGGAGGAAATGCCTCTTGTGCCAATCGCCGCACCTCGTCGATGAGCCGTTGTTTTTGCTCTGCCGGCTGCCGTTCGCTGGCGCGGAGCATGATGCGGAGGGCCGCTTGCTCAGTTTCGTTTGCCGGTTGATAGCGAAGCGCGCCGATGAAGGATGGCATGGCAGCCGCGAGACCTTGGAAACGCAATTCGGGATCGGTTGTGAGCGCGGCGAGCGTGGGATCGGCATCGACGGCGTCGAGCGCATCGATCACGCTTAGCACTTTGGTCAGGGCCGGCTTGTCGTTCCCAGTCACCGGGTCGGGCATTTTGATCGCTCGCAAGCGATCTTCCAGGCTGCGGACGCGGGCTACGAATTCCTTGTCGAGCCTTCGCGGTGCCGGCACAATGACATCCCAAACACCCGCGCCACCGAGGCGAGTTTCAACAAACTCGTAGGAACGGACAACGGCGCTGCTGCGGCGGAAATTGCGAGTGAAATCGGTCTCGACCTCCAGCCGCATGACACCGAGCGAGGCGAGTAGAGCGATTACGCCCGTCACGATGGCAACCGGCAACGGGCGGCTGTGTAGCAAGTCGATCGACCGCATCAGCAAATATCCGATGTGAACTTCGCCCCAACCTGGTTTGGGCGTCGGCTGGTCGCGGGCGGCCAGCAGGGCGAGCGCTGGCACGATCAGGCACGTTGCGGGAATCACGAGCAGCGAACCGATGACCATCATGATTCCGAAATCGCGGACCGGGGCGACCGAGGCCCAGGCCAGCGCACCGAAGCCGCCAATATCGGTCAGGATGGCCCCCACGATCGGACCGGCGAGCCATTTGCTGGCCGTTTGCAGGGCGTCGCGCTGTGTGTAGCCTTGGGTCCGCAGCTCGCGGACATGAACGATGAGATGCATGACGGTGGCGACGCCGACGACGGCGACGATGGCCGTCAAGAGCGAGCTGACCATCGAGAGGGCCAGGCCGCTAACGGCCAGCGTGGCGCGCGTCACGATCAGCGACCACTGGACAACGGCGAGCGGAATCACCAGCCATCGCAAGCTGCGGAAGAAGATTAAAATCGTGCCGCCCAGGAAGATCATGGTCCAAATGCCGAGCCGCCGGCCGTCTTCTTCGAGCATGGCGAAGCCTTCGACGATCATCACTGGCTCGCCGGCGAGGACACCGGGAGGGAGCCCGTCGGGGAGTTCGCGAATGATTTTTTCGAGCCCAGCGAGCGTGTCTTCGCGCGGGACATTTAGCGCGGCTTCGGCTGACGTGGGCTTGAGGATGCAGACGATGGCGGCGGTGTGGCCGTCGGCCGAATGCGTGTAGCCGCTGAAGAGGTCGCGATAGCGAGCGGCGAGCGGGCTATCGGGATTCAAGATGGCGGGCAACTGTGGCGTTTGGGGTTCGCGAAATAGCTCGAACACATTGCCGAGCTTTTTGCCTTTTTCGAGTTGCTCCAGCAATTGGTTGATTTTGGCCAGGCTCAGCACGTCATGTATGCCGGGCACGGTTTCGATCCGCCGGCTGATTTCTTCCAGGCGTTTGAGGCCGCGGCCGTCGGGGTCGAGCAGGTGGTCGTCCTGATAAACGGCCATGACGACTTCGTTGCCGCCGAATTCGCGCTTTAGCCGTTGATAGGGCGCGAGAAGCGGGTCGTCCTGGGCAAACATCCGCTCGATGCTGCGATCGAAGGAGACATAACGAGAGGGGATGTAAGCCGCGGCCATGAGGAACATGGCGAGGGCGAAGAGGGGCCAACGCCAGCGAATCAGAAAATCGATGAATCGCGGGATGAAGGGCAAGGGGCAGAGATCAGGAGTCAGAGGTCAGGAGAGTAGTTTGCGGAGGTGGAAGTGAAACTTGCCGAGTTTGCCGCCGTAGTTGCCGGCGGTGATGGTGAGAATGCCGTGTCCGGCGGCGGCGCGAAGGCCGGCAGCCATCGCCGCTCCCACAGCTTGCTCGCTGGTTCCGTCGATCACAATCTCGTAGGCACAGTTGGCGTCTTTGTGCAGCTTGCTTTCGACGCGGCCGCGCAGCGTGGGGCAATAGGGATCGGAAGTGGAGGCGACGAGGCCCTTGTATCGCGAGCCGACTTTGCTGCCGCTGCGGGCGGAGCCGCCGGGGAACGGAGTGATGACGCCGGGGGACTGCCAGATGGCGGTTGTGGCCCGACGGATAGCCGCCAGTCCAGCCGCTTGATCGACGGATTGAATGATCATGTTGCCGCCGGCAACCCCTTTTTCCGCCCCGATCACGTCATCGACGAGGAACTCACCGTCCATCACCGGAATGCGCCAGTAGCGGCGGCCGGCGACTTGTTTGCTTTTTTGAAAGCCATCGCCGAAGAAGCGGATTTTTTTGCCGAGAGGGATTTTCGTCTCGGCTGTCGGCAACCCGTCATAAACAGCAGTCGTGGGGCAGGTCATGACGCATTGGCCGACGCGGTTGGGCACGCTTTTGTTGAGTGCGTCGGTCGAGAAGCCGAAGTGGAGGACGCTCGCGCCGGGTCGCCCGTCGGGGGTTTCTTTCTCCGTCAGGCGGCGTTCCACACCCGTTTCGGCATCGCAGGCGATGACGGAGGAACTGTAGCCGGTGAGCTCGCGGAGGGCGGCATCGAGCCAGTAGTCGTCGGCAGCCGTGATTAGCAGGCGTACATAGCGCATGCCGAAGGCTTCGGCAAAAGTGTCTTCGATGTAGGTGCCGTCGATAATCACGTGGCGGTCTTCTAAAACGGGCAAAGCCGTCCCAACTTGAAACGCTAACACACTTCTGGTTAAACACAGAGGCGCGGAGGCACAGAGACACAGAGAGGTAGGTTGTGATTCATCTCTGCGGCTTTGCGGCTCTGCGACTTTGCGTTAAACAAGTGAGGGTCGGCTGTAAGTCAGGCTATCGGCAACGTGGTGGTTCGGCCAGTGGGATTAGTAGGTGGCTATGCGTCTTTCCTTGATCGTCGCGATGACCCGCAAGGGCGTGATCGGCCGTGATGGCGGGCTGCCGTGGCGGCTGTCGGCGGATTTGAAGCGATTCAAGGCGCTGACGATGGGGCACCACATTATTATGGGTCGGAAGACCTTTGAATCGCTCGGAAAACTGTTGCCTGGCCGTGTCATGGTTGTTCTGAAACGACTCGCATCTCCCTACGACTACGACTGCTTCCAAAATCAACAGCGGCTGCCGACATATGACGAAGTCGTGTCGGCTCGCGAAAAAAACCAGCCGATCCCGGAGAATTTTGTACCCGTTGCATTTGTCCACAAGTTCGATGAAGCGCTGCGGTTGGCAAAAACGGACGAAGAAACCTTTGTCATCGGTGGTGGTGAGATTTTTGAGTTGGCTTTACCACAGTCAGATCGGATGTATGTCACATGGGTCGAGGAGGAAGTGGCGGGGGATGTGCATTTTCCGGCGGTAGATTGGGCCGAGTGGCGGGAGGTGAGCCGGGAGAGCCATTCCGCGGATGCCAAGAACGATTACGATACAACTTTCGTGATTTACGACCGAGTTTTACCCTGAGAGCCTCCAATATGCCCGCCGATTTGAACCAACAATTGATCGACCTGAACCAAAAGCTGCTCGAATCGATCATCAGCGGCGACTGGAAGACGTATAAGTCCCTGTGCGAACCCTCGATTACGTGCTTTGAGGCGGAGGCCCGCGGGCAGTTGGCAGTGGGCATGGCGTTTCATAAGTACTACTTCGACCTGCCGGGCTCGCCACAGAAGCCGGCGAAGAACGTGACGATGAGCCAGCCCCATGTGCGGCTGATGGGCGATGACGCGGCCGTGCTGAGCTATGTGCGGCTGACGCAGTCGCTCGACGCCAGCGGCCAGCCACAAACGGGGCGTGTGGAGGAAACGCGGGTCTGGCAAAAGATCGACGGCAAGTGGCTGCACGTGCATTTTCACCGGTCCGCAGGTACGTAGAGAGTATCCATGTCCCACTTGCCCGGTTTTGAGACGTTTCGCCGTTTGGCGGAGGGGCATCACCTCGTGCCGGTGTACCGTCGGCTGCTGAGCGATGCGCTGACGCCGGTGACGGCGTTTCATTTGCTCGATCAGGGCAAGCACGCTTGCTTGTTTGAGAGTGTCATCGGTGGCGAGAAGGTGGGGCGGTATAGCTTTCTGGCGTTTGAGCCGTTTTGGGAGTTGGTGGCGCAGGGCACAAAGGTGACGGTGCGTAGCGAGGGTGAAACAAAGACCTTCGAGTGTGCTGACCCACTGGATGAGCTGCGACGGAAGCTGGCGGCATTCAAGGCGGTGCATTTGCCGGAATTGCCGCCGTTGGAAGGCGGGGCGATTGGTTATGCGGGCTACGACGTGGTTCGCTATGTCGAGAATTTGCCGAATGCACCGACGGATGATCGCGGGTTGCCGGATTTGTCGTTCGCGCTGTACGACCGCATGGTTGTGTTCGATAACGTGAGCAAGACGTTGTTCGTGATTGCGATGGCGCGGCTTGACAAGAGCGGTGGCGATGTGCGGGCGGCTTATGACGATGCGTGCCGCCGGGTTGATGAACTGGCCGGCCGCTTGTCGCAGCCGACGAACCTGCCGCCGGCGGATATTGCGACGGCGGGCACGCCGCAGATTGAGTGGAAATCGAATTTTCAGCAGCATGAGTATGAAGACGCGGTCCGTAAGTGCGTCGAGTACATTCGCGCTGGGGATATTTTTCAGGTCGTGCTGAGCCAACGTCTGACGCTTGATCTCGAATGTGATCCGATTGAGGTGTATCGCACGTTGCGGGTGGTGAATCCGAGCCCGTTCATGTTTTTCCTGCGGACGCCGGAAGTGACGTTGGTGGGCAGCTCGCCGGAGATCATGTGCCGCGTCGTCGATCGGCAAGTGACGGTACGTCCGCTGGCTGGGACGCGGCCACGCGGGGGGAGCGACGAAGAAGATCGGCGGTTGGCCGAGGAATTGCTGGCTGATCCGAAGGAGCGGGCGGAGCATGTGATGCTTGTCGATCTGGGCCGCAACGATGTGGGCCGCGTGGCCAAGTTTGGCAGCGTGAAGCTGTCGGATGTGATGGTGATCGAGCGGTATAGCCATGTGATGCACATCACGTCGAACGTGACGGCGACGTTGCGTGACGATCTGGATGCGTTCGACGCTTTGAAGGCATGTTTGCCAGCCGGCACCGTCAGCGGCGCGCCCAAGGTGCGGGCGATGCAAGTTATTGATGAATTGGAGCCGCACCGCCGCGGCCCGTATGCCGGAGCTGTTGGCTATATCGACTACGCCGGCAACATGGACACCTGCATCACGCTCCGCACGCTCGTGGTGCAGGGTGACAAAGCCTATATTCAGGCCGGTGCCGGAATCGTTGCCGACAGCGTGCCCGCCAGCGAGTATCAGGAAACGCTTAACAAAGCCCGTGGGTTATTGAAAGCCGTCGAAATTACACGGCAGAGAGTACACGCTTCCAAATGATCATTGTCCTTGCCACCATCGAGCTTCATCACGGCAAACGTCCTGAGTTCTTGGCGGAGTTCCGCAAAATTGTGTCCAAGGTGCAGGCGGAGAGCGGTTGCCATGAGTATTTTCCGGCGATTGATACGGTGAGCGGGTTGCCGGTGCAGGGGCCGGAGAGGGATGACATTGTTGTTGTCGTTGAAAAGTGGGAGAGCATTGCGGCGCTGGAGGCACACTTGATCGCGCCGCACATGATGGAGTATCGGCCGAAAGTCAAAGACTTTGTGAAGAAGGTGTCGCTGCAGATTCTGACGCCGGCGGAGTGAGGCGGGGAGTATCCCTGGTCATTTGTCATTTGTGATGCGCGTTACAGCGCATCGGAGACGATTTGTTGGGCTGCGGAGACGATTTGGTTGAGGTGGTCTTCGCCGTGGAAGCTTTCGGCGTAGATTTTGTAGATGTTTTCGGTACCGGAGGGGCGGGCGGCGAACCAGCCGTTTTCCGTGGTCACTTTCAGGCCGCCAATGGAGGCGTTGTTGCCGGGGGCTTTGGTGAGCTTGGCGGTGATTTTTTCACCGGCCATTTCGGCGGCTTTCACATTCTCGGGCGATAGATTCGAGAGCTTCTTTTTCTGCTCGGGTGTGGCGGGGGCGTCAATGCGGGTGTAGTGAGACTCGCCGAATTGCTTCACGAGTTCCAGGTAGTGCTCGCCGGGGTCTTTGCCGGTGACGGCGGTGATTTCGGCGGCGAGAAGGCCGAGGATGAGGCCGTCTTTGTCGGTGGTCCAGACGGAGCCATCACGACGGAGGAAGCTGGCACCGGCGCTTTCTTCGCCGCCGAAGCAGCAGGTGCCGTCGTAGAGGCCGGGGGCGAACCATTTGAAGCCGACGGGGACTTCGCTGAGTTGGCGGCCGAGGCTGGCGACGACGCGGTCGATGAGGCTGCTGGAGACGAGCGTTTTGCCGACGGCGGCGGATGCGGGCCATTTGGGCCGATGCGAGAGCAGGTAGTGAATGGCGACGGCGAGGAAGTGGTTGGGGTTCATCAGGCCGATGGAGGGCGTGACGATGCCGTGGCGGTCGGCGTCGGGGTCGTTGGCCCAGGCGACGCGGTATTTGTCTTTGAGGCCGACGAGGCTGGCCATCGCGTGGGGGCTGGAGCAGTCCATGCGGATTTTGCCGTCGTGATCGACCGTCATGAACGAGAAGGTGGGATCGACGCGCTTGTTGACGACTTCGAGCTTCAGGCCATACGCCTCCGCGATGGGTTCGTAGTAGCCAACGCTGGCTCCGCCGAGGGGATCGACGCCGAGCGAGATGCCGGCGGAGCGGATGGCGTCCAGGTCGATGACGTTTTTCAGATCGTTGACATAGTCGGCAACGTAATCGTGCTGGTGCGTGGTGGCGGCAGCGAGGGCTTTTTCGTAGGGGAGGCGTTTTACGTCGCGGTTGCCGCCGCGGAGCAGGTCGTTGGCGCGGTCCTGAATGCCTTTGGTGATGTCGGTGTCGGCGGGGCCGCCGTTGGTGGGGTTGTATTTGAAGCCGCCGTCAGCCGGGGGATTGTGGGAGGGGGTGATTACGACGCCGTCGGCGAGGTGTTCTTTTCTGTTTTGATTGTGGGCGAGGATGGCTCGGGAGATGACGGGGGTGGGGGTGTAGCCGTCGCTGGCCTGGATGACGGCGGTGGCACCGTTGGCGGCGATGACTTCGAGGGCCGTGCGCTGGGCGGCTTTGGAGAGAGCGTGCGTGTCTTGGCCGACGTAGAGCGGGCCGTCGATGGCGTGTTTTGCACCGTATTCGCAGATGGCCTGCGTGATGGCGAGGATGTGGGCTTCGGTGAAAGTGCCGTTGAGGGACGTGCCGCGATGGCCGCTGGTGCCGAAGCTGACGAGCTGCTGGGGGTCGTCGAGGTTCGGCTGCGTCTTGTAGTAGGCCGCTTCGAGGGCGGGGATGTCGATGAGGAGGTTAGGCGGGGCGGGTTGGCCGGCGAGAGGGTGAGTAGGCATGGTGATTGAGTAATTGGATTGGATTGGATTTAGGCCGGTTGGATTGCGGGAAGTCTCACACAGAGGCACGGAGGCACAGGAGGAGTTGTGTAGTTCGGTCTGAACTGTCGCGATTTTTTTCAAAGTATCAAGTTTGGGCGGGAGTTGAGAGGGCTGGCTTGGTTGGTATTGGATCGTAATTCGTTGCCGGGAGGGAAGTTGGGGAAATGGCGTTCGACTTCAGTGGCTGCGGCGAGTTGATAGGGGGCGCTGTCATGTGCAGGGAAAAGTTAAGGGTTGCAGGATGAGGGGTTGTTGAGGTCAGTTGTCATTGGTTGTGGTGGCCCTCTAAGTATCCATAGCGATTGGCGCGAAAAACCGGGCGAGATTTTGGATGATTTTCTCGGAAGGGGGGGGAGGGGGTGGGCCAGGCCCGCTGCGTAATCCGCGTGTGGCTGGCAACACAAGTAAGTAACTGCGGATGGCGCTGAAGGCGCGGATTGATTTGGGATTGAAGGCGGGAGGCGAAAAAAGACAGCTTGGGGTGTTTTGATTCAGGATGAAGACAGAAGGATGAGGTACAGAAAAATGGGAGGAATGGGTTTTCGGATTAGAGCTTGGGAATGAGAGTGGAGCCTACGAATTCAAGAATTTAGCTATAAAGGTTCATGGGGTTTTCACTTTTGGCGGTACAACGAGAGCTAAGCTGGAAACTGGTTTTCCCCCTCGCTGGCGCTTTTTGAAGTTGCGCTATTCCTGACGCTAGCGTGGAAACTGGTGTTGCCAAGAAAGTGAGCTCTACCCCATGACTGGATCATTGGATTCTCACCGGTCACAGGAAGAGCTCACGATGATTATCGTCTCTGAATCGGC
>JANNTN010000099.1:0-5183 GCA_031394445.1 Anatilimnocola sp. | reverse complement strand
AATGCTGGACAGTCTGCTGCCGCGCCCCGGAGTGCCACCGTGGGATACGCTGCCGTGGGAACCTCATCTCCATCTCGGCATCTTCGTCCACCGGGTTCGCGGGCTGACGCCGGGTTTGTACTTGCTCGAACGGAATGCGGCCGTCCATGAACGAATCCGACCGGCACTTCGAGACACGTTCCTGTGGACACGGCCTCCAGACTGCCCCGAGCACTTGCGGCTCTGGTGCCTGGCCGAAGCGGACCTCCAAGAAGTTTCCCGGGTAGCAAGCTGCCAACAGGAGATCGCCTCGGACGGCGCTTTCAGTCTCGGCATGCTCGCCGAGTTTAGCGACACGATCCGTCACAGGGGCGCGTGGTGGTACCGGCGACTTTTCTGGGAGTCTGGTGTACTTGGTCAGATGCTGTACCTGGAAGCGGAGGCAGCCGGCATCCGTTCCACCGGCATGGGCTGCTACTTCGACGACGTCTTTCACGATCTTCTCGGCATTCAAACCGATGCCTTTCACAGCCTCTATCACTTCACCGTGGGCGGCCCCATCGATGATCACCGGCTGACCACCTTGGCCCCTTATTTTCATCTGGAGCCAAAATCGCCTGGTCCACAGGAGTCGCCATGCGTTACCGCCCCCGCTCGCTGCTGATCGCGGGCAATCGAGGCCAAACGCGGGTTGAGTCCGCTGAATGAGGGTCCAACCCGCGAAACCAGTGTTGTGCTCTCACCCGCGGCCGGCAGTCGCGATTGGCCGCCTTGCCGTGGTGGGGCGTTTGGCGGGTGGGTATGATGCTGGGATGGCAACACAGCCAAAGAAGCCCAGCCCGGTGCAACAGACTGTGACTGTCGTATGCGCGGTAACTCTCGGAACGGCTCTCCCTCAGATAATGCGCAGCTACGGTTACACTGGCGTGCTATGGGGTTGTTTGTTTGTCCACGCTAGTGCGAGTAATCCTATGCCCGGCTTGCGCCGCTGGCCGTGGCGCAACGCTGATGTTGTACGTCTATTTCTTCGTGGTGATGATAATCGGCGCGATTGCCGTCAGAGCATTGGCGAAACTGGCCTTTTGAAGGACACCCGCCCCATGTTCCGCTTCACGATCCGCGAAGCGCTGTAGATGGGACCGGTTGCCGCAATCTTGCGGGGTACACTGCTCGCATGCACATCCCCCACACGCAACTGTCGTCCGCGGCGCTGCGGGCCATTGTCGAGGAATTCATCACCCGCGACGGCACGGACCATTCTTCGGTCGAACGGCGCATCGATAGCCAAAGATGCAGCGTTTGAACGGGCTGACTTTCTGCTTGTCCACCGCCATGCCATTGCCTGTGGAATGGGCAGTTCGAGAAAACTTCCCTCGGAATTAGCAGCGAGTGATTGCCGTGCGACGACTTAATTGCTGCGGCCCGCCCTTTGCACCTACACCATCAGGGAGCACGCGATGTTCGCGTTTTTCTCAAATCGACCAGGATGTATTGGGTCGATCGCGGTTTCAATTATCGGGACTGTGATTCTGGCACTGCTAGAGTGGTCCCTCAGCGGCCACTAAGCAGTCGCGAAGTCTCGCCAGCGGCAAGGGAGAAATGGCATGTTACGGGCAGAACGAGAACGTGAGTTGAGTGAACTTCTCAAAACGGAAGAGGGGTCCAAACGGGTCGCCCAAATCTTCCGAGCGGAATGTCCCAAGACAGGCCCCGCCGAGATGGGAACCTCGGATGGTCTGATGGTATCGCAAATTCTCGACCAGGAGTTTCCGCCAGTCGGGCTGACGCAAGGCGTTTCGACTTGAATCGTGCAACCGTTGCACACTTCAATTCCTCCATTTCGACAGTTGCCGCCGAAACAAGCAGCCGCGTGCTTCGCTTAGCTGAGATAGCAGGGAAAGCCGACTGCCAGAGGAAGGATGCGACAATGGACCATCTCAGCCCAACCCTTCGCAACGCAATTGCCTTTGGGGCATCGCGAGGCGTCGCCCATAAGGTCTTCGGAACGTTGGTTCAAGGCATTGGGCCAAACATCGGCTTTATCGCAGCCATCGTCATCACGGTTGGCGTCACTTATGCGATCTACCGGGTACTGGGCCTGCCTCTGCGGCGGGAATGCAGTTCGGCGTAACTGTCCAAGCCTTAGACGCTCCCAACTTGACACGACTTCAAGCTGGCAATCTAGGCAAACCCGCGTTAAACCTTTTCCCCCACGTTCACCGTCACCCCCACCAAATGAATCCCCTGTGGCGACAGGACATAACTTTCCTCGGGCGGGTCGGCAGCCAGATTACCAAATACCAGCGTGTCGCACTGCGGATGTGGAAGCTTAGTCACGTCGGGCGTGAATGTCAGCGGCCCAGATTGGATGGCCTGCATCTGAACGCGGGCAACTTCAAAAGCCGCTACTCCTAGTCCTGTAAACGATGTTGCAAACGCCCCCAGTTCGTTGATTCGGTCAGGACCGTCGAACGCCATTTCGCCGTTCTGATAGTGAGGGCTGAACGTGAAGCTGGAGAAAAACTCCTCGGCAGTCGGCTCAGCTGGCAGTCCTAGCATCCGCGCCCGGCTCTTGTCGTAGAGCACGTCGCAGTAAGCTGCGAACACACCCCGGAGCAGCGACTTTGAAAGGCCACGGTAGATGTACGTTCCGCGGGGGCGCAGATCCTTGACCGCGATTGCCAGATCGAACACTTGGCTAACGCGGAGTTCGGCTGGCAGCGTCCGTGTTCCGACTTGGTAGATGTGGGCGGTGTAGTTGACTTTGGGCGTCATTGATTTGTCTCGTTGGGATTCACCACCAAAGATTTTCCACAGCCACCTGTTTTACCGTGAGCGGACCGGCCCGCGTTAATGCGCCGCGACTGTCCAGACCGACTGTGGCGAGCGACTGGGCCGCACTTAAAGCAACCGCAGCAGATCACCGCGCCGTCCGACATCCCGAACCTTTGAGTAGTCGCAACCAATCTTTGTCAAAGGCCACCGACGAAATGCCGCCAAAACGCCAATCCCTCGCATTGTGCTGGCTTTCACCCTCCTGGAGCTGTCATAGTGAAAGCCATGACAACCACATTCGACTTTACCGTGACCTTCCGCGACGGCCCTTTCGATGGCAATGTATCCGTTTCAAAATTCGTTTTGGCGAACCACAAGAACGACGATAAAGCGCAGGCCGCGGCCATCATGTTGCACACGGCTTGGGAAGGATCTCGCGGCAATGGTAAGTCGATTGTTGGTGGCATGATTCAGTTGGGTATCGTTTTCGAGCAACGGCAGGGCGATTCCTGCCATGATTACGTTGTCGAGTCGGTCGAAGAGCAAGGCGACACTGTTCATGTCGTTTGCGGCTACAAAGGTGTGATGCCAGTGAATCTCAGATCGGGCTAATTTACCACCGTCGCGGCAGCACTCCGCTCGCCGCCGGTTCACGCGCTGGACGTGATACCCGACTCAGCCACGGACTTATTCAAGCACCTTCATCACTGGGCAAGCCGGCAATATCGCTCCCACGCTTTTCTCCGCCCCGCCAGCGCGTGCAGAACGACATCGACTGAGAACATGTCTTGGCCGCTTCGCGCTCGTTCTGGGGCTAGCTGGCGAGTCGGTTTCGCTCTGGTGGCTTTTCTGGCCGCTCGACGCTGTAGAAACTTGGATCAGCTCGCCCGAGACCGTAATTCCGCCATGATGGCATTCATACCGGCCTCAAAATCATCTGCCGAGCATTCGTCGCGATTGGCCGCCAGCTTCATCTCCTCGAATCGGTCGCGAACGAGGTGCAAAGCATCGACAATGTTGATGTTTTGCTTACCGGTTGACCCAGATGGCGCGTTTTCTGTCGCTGCCAAAATGCCGTCCACGAGAGAAACGAGCCCCGCAGTTAATTCCGAAATCGTGATTTGATTTTTCACATTAGCTCCTAGCCCATTATTGTCGAATCCGGCGTACTTGCCGAGCCGACCCGCGGGTCTTGTGATCGCTGGCGGCTTTCCGTCGCCGTTTTCGCGGCTGGTTGCTTTTCAGCCCTGGCAACTCGACACTAACTTGTATGTTCAATCCTAACGGCTGGACTGTTGAGTTTCGCGGCGACCAAGTCTATGGCTCGGTTCAGGCGGCCACAAACAATGACCGTCTATCTGGCGTGGCCGGTTGCGTCGTCATCAGCGCCGTTGAAAGGGGCGTTGGTGACAGCGGTGATCTCGTTGAAGGCGGTTGGCTCAAACAGCGCTATCACTACGAAGTCGTCGCCATCGACCACGATAAACAGGTCGTGACGGTTGAACTCCAGCCGTAACCAAATTGTCAAACATCTACGGCCTTGCGGCCTTCTACTGTCGTGCCCTATGTCGCCAGCTTGCGCGACGCTCGGGCTCAGCTCATCCCCGCCGCTTCCTTCAGCGATCTGCTTCAAGTCGCTCGGTGATTGCTCTTCAGACGCTGCATCGCCGACACTATTGCAGCAGGGGCAGGTTAACTATTGCGATTGAGACAAGGGGTGTGCGTGTCACCCGAATGAAAAGACCCGGCTGGCCAGACGTGCTGATTCTGGATCAACAAACCGAGCCACCAGCCACACCCATTCGCCCCTAACCCGGCCGACAGTCGCGGCAATTGGCACGACGCGCGATAAGCGGCGCACCAAATGCACTGCTAGTTAAACATGGATACGGCGTTGCTCATTGCGATGATGGACGGGCCATTAGAAGGCCGCGTCCACATTCACGAAATAGAGCCTGGTTTCCCGGTGCCTGTCAGGTTCGCTGAACGTGATCCAACACAACCGGCGCACGTGCCTTATTATCGCGTGATCGGTGACGATGGAAGTTATCAAGCCTTCTTTGACTGCTCGGAAACCATAGCACCGCATAACCGGCCGACAGTCGCGGGGATGACGTGGAGGGACGATTTGGCGCGCGTGTAAGATGATGGCAGTGAACATCGCAGCGATACAAACCAATTGAAAGATACGCATGAGCAAGATTACGTTGGCAGGAATCCTTACGGCGACGCTCGTAGTGGCCGGTTGCAGCAACAATCCACCGTCGGCTACACCACCTCCTCCTCCCGGCAAAGCGAACGTCGAGGTCCACGCGCCGGGTGTTGATGTAAAGGTGGATCAGGGAGAAGTCAAAGTGAAAGCACCTGGCGCAGATGTCGAGGTTGATCGGAAGCCATAAGTCCCCATGCGCTACCGCCTCCGCACGCTG
>JANNTN010000051.1:0-17719 GCA_031394445.1 Anatilimnocola sp. | reverse complement strand
TCGCCGATGTCGATGCCGCGGAGGTTTTCCTTTAACCAATAGGAGTCGGGATAGTCATACCAGTTGTCGCCGGGGCTGCGATGGGCATAGGGCGTTCGCCAGTCGCCGTGCGCGATGTAATTCGTAATCAACGATCCGACTACAACGACCAGCACCGCGGGCAGAAATGCGATCAGCGTTCGCGAGGGGGATTTCCAAAGTAACGCGGCCCCGGCCAAGGCCAACATCGCTAATGCTGGTAGCTCGTTCGCTGCGAGAAACCCAAAACTCAGCCCGGCAGCCGCAAATCGCCACCAGGCGCGGCAATCAGACCGGAAAATCGGCAGGCTGACGGCGACAGCCACGACGAGGCAGATCGCCGCGACCGTGTGATTGTTGAGAGTGACAGAGTACGTTGTCACAAACGTGCCAAAGCAGGCCGCGGCCATTGCGAAGATGCGACCCCAGTCCGTTGTGCCTAGCTGATCGATCAGCCGCGACAAAATCCACAACGCGCCGACTAACGGCAAGACATTCGTGAGAATCAGCATCAATCGCGAGACATATCCCGGCTGCTCGGCCAGGTTCGCGCCCGTCACTTTCTTAACGAGCCAATACTCACCGGCCAGCATTGTCGTCAGCAGCGTCGGCTTGCTGGAGTAATAGTGCTGCTCGCCATCCGAGCCGTGATGGCGGACGAGGTCGATCGTGTGCCAGCCGCGAACGCGATTTCCCTTCTCGTTGAAAATGATGTGATCGATGACGTAGGTGCCATCATCTCCCAGCGAGCGAATCGTCGCCCAGCGGCTGCGGTCATTCGCACTGAGGAAGGGCGTCTGGCTTTTGGGATCGCTCGATTCGACTCGCGCGATGCGAGCAATCATCATTCCTGCAGAAACCGCGATGAGCAGTGCATAGATCGACCGGCGAAAGAGTAGGCCCCTGACGCCGTCAGAGCCTGCGTCGGGAACGATATCCAATGGCCGAGTCATCTGGAATGCGAAGCTGGTTAATGAGCCAGTCCCTCACGGCGTGAGGGGACTACTTTGGGGTGCGGTCTTTGATCGAATAGGGCACGTTGGCGCGGCCATAGTAGGCGGTGAACAGTTCGGCGAGGAAGCCCATCGAAATGAACTGAGCGCCGAGGAGCAGCATCGCGACGGAATAGAGCAGCGCCGGTCGCTCGTGCAGCGGCATAAATTTCCAGTTCGGAAAATGGACATTCCAGCCAAACACATTGACGAGCATCCAGCCGAACGAGAGATACGTCAAACCGAACAGGCCGATGGCGAAGGCCGCGATGCCGCAGGTGCCGAGCAAGTGCTGTGGCCGCTGCTCGAAGCCGGTCAGGAAATAGACCGTAAGCAGATCGAGAAAGCCTTTGACGATTCGCGTGACGCCGTATTTGGACTTGCCGAATTTGCGGGAGCGATGATTGACGATGATCTCGCCGACCTTCCACCCACGAGCCGCGGCCAGCACGGGCACAAACCGATGCAGCTCGCCGTACAGCCGCACTTCGCTAAAAATCTCGCGGCGGTAGCATTTGAAGCCGCAATTGTGATCGTGCAGCTTCACACCGGTGAGCGCGCCGACGAGCCAATTGAACACTCGCGACGGCCCGACTTTGTGCCACGGGTCGTGCCGCACCTGCTTCCAGCCGCTGATGCAATCGAGTCCCTTGTTGATCTCGGCCAGGAATCGCGGAATTTCCTTTGGATCGTCTTGCAAATCGGCGTCGAGCGTCACGACAAACTCGCCGCGAGCCGCTTCAAAGCCGGCGGCAAGGGCCGCGGCTTTGCCAAAGTTGCGGCGGAAGCGGATGCCGCGAACGCGCGGATCGGCCGCGGCCAGTTCCTCGATTTTCTCCCACGAGCCGTCCGTCGAACCGTCATCGACGAAGACGACTTCGAGATCGTAGCCGTGCTCGCTGGCTACATCGATCAACTCGCGGTGCAGGACCGCGAGGCTTTCGACTTCGTTGAAAACAGGAATGACGGCGGAAAGCATTGGCGATCATTGCCGGCCAAGTGAAAATGCTCAGCCATAGCGCTGCTTCTTGGAATTACTGCGTTCCAGAATAGTCGAAATGGCCTCGCGCGTCTTATTCCTCTTTCTTATTCTTTTCCTTCTTGGCCTTGCCGCCGCCTTCGCCGCCGCCCCCACCCCACAGCGGCGGAACATTCGATTTATTCCACGTATCCCACTTCGCTTGCAGCTCTTTCACCTTGTCGGGCATCGTGGCAGCGAGGTCTTTCGACTCGCCGATGTCGCTCGCCAGGTTGTAGAGCTGGGCCGAGCTGACGGGCTGGTTGTTCGCACCGGTGAGCGTGTCGGCGTTCGTGTCGTAGCGAACCAGTTTGAAATCGCCGTCGCGAATCGCCATTTGTTGGCCAAACCGCCAATACAGGGTGTCATGCGAAGCGGCTGCCTTTGCACCCGAGAAATGCGGCACCAGATCGACACCTTCCAGCTTCCAATCCGGCTGAATCGCCGCGCCCGCCGCCGTCAGCGCGGTCGCGGTCAAGTCGAGTTGAATCACCGGCTTGTCGTAAACCCCGGGCTTCACGTGGCCGGGCCACGAAACGAGATACGGCACGCGGATGCCGCCTTCCAGCGTTGTTCGCTTGCCAGAACGCAGCGGCTTATTGATCGACGCATTCGTCGTCGTGCCGGGCATCACCGGGCCGCCGTTATCGCTGATGAACGTAACCAGCGTGTTTTCGGCGACGCCCGCATCCGCCAGCTTCTTTCGCACGTTGCCGATTGCGTCGTCCATCGCAACCATCATCGCCGCATAGGTGCGACGTTTCGCATCTGAAATGTGGGCGAACTTCATCAGCCGCGGATCGTCCGCCTGCATCGGCGTGTGAACCGCGTTGAACGCGAGATAGAGAAAGAATGGCTGGCTCTTGTGCTTTTCGATGAACGCCACCGCTTCGCGACCAAACGCATCTGTCAGGTATTCCTTTTCATCGATCTGCTGCTTGCCCCGCAAGATTCCACGATCGTCAAAATAATCGTGCGATCCGCCCAGAAATCCAAAGAAATCGTCGTAGCCGCGACTCTGAGGTTGGAACTTCTCCTCGGAGCCCAAGTGCCATTTGCCCACGAGTCCCGTGGCGTAGCCGGCCGCTTTCAGCCGGGCGGCGATCATCGTTTCGGTCACCGGCAGGCCGGTTCCTTCGCCACCCGCATTGAACTCATGCCCGAACCGAGTTTGATATCGACCCGTCATCAGGCCGGCCCGCGTCGGCGAGCAGTACGGCCCGGTCACATAGCCATTGGTGCAACGCATGCCGGATTTGGCCAAGGCATCGAGGTTTGGCGTCGGAATGTCCTGACAGCCGTGAAATCCCACGTCGGCATAGCCCATGTCGTCGCCGACGATGAAGACGATGTTCGGCTTCTTTCCATCGGCGGCCAAAAGCGAGCCAAAGCTCAGCAGGGCCAGACAGGCGAGGTAGGGGAGAGGACGCATTTTCATCGGGGAGGCTCCTGTTTTGCGGTTTGCGGCCCCCATTTTGCCCCGAAATGGTGTCTGTTGCCACGGTGGGGCCAATTATGACGGCTGCCGTAAAACGCCGGGCGTCCCGCAACCGTCTATACTAGAGCTTAAGGGGAAGCTGGAGCAGAAAATGGCAACCGGAACAGTCGAGCCGAGAACGCTGCCGCCACCGCCGCCAGTCCCCGTCGAAAGCGTCGAGCGCGAGCGGCTCATTCGCCGGCAATTGGCCCGCACGGGTTGGCACGTGCGGCTGGTCGATCTGGGCAGTGCGCTCGTGGTTTGGGTCATCGGCCTGCTGTTGCTCTTTTTGCTGGCGGCCGCAGCCGATCATCTCGTTGGCCTGGGGACCGTGGGCCGCTGCGTCGGTCTCTCCGCGATCGTCGCATTCAGCCTGTGGTATCTCACCCTGCACGTCGGGCCGCTTCTCGTACGGGCGATCAATCCGGCTTATGCCGCGCGGACGATCGAAGAAGCGACCCCCACGCTCAAGAACAGCCTGATTAACTTTTTGCTGCTGCGGCAAGAGCGTAGCGGTATGAAAGAGATCGTCTATCAAGCGGTCGAGCGGCAGGCCGCTGCCGACATTGCCGATGTGCCCGTCGAGGCGACTGTCGATCGCACGCGTCTGATTCACGCCGGGTATGCTCTGTGCGCCGTGACGACGTTTTTCGCGGCTTACAAAATTCTGTCGCCGAAAGATCCGTTTCAAACCATCGCCCGCGTGATTGCCCCGTGGGCCGAGATCGCCCGCCCGTCGCGCGTGCAAATCAGCGAGGTCGTTCCCGGCAGCACCGAGGTCTATTACGGCCAATCGGTGAAGATCGAGGCCACCGTGCGCGGCGTTCGCGATGGGGACAAGATCAACGTGCTCTATAGCACCGCCGACGGCCAGACGATCGATCAATTGATCCCCATGAAGCTCTCGGCGGGCAATCGCTATGAATGCAATCTGCCGCCGGAGCCAGCTTCGCCGTCAGCGGCCAGCGGGCTGCTACAAAACGTGACGTATCGCATCGTCGCGGGCGATGCCGAGACATTTCCCTATCGGCTCAACGTCGTCGCCGCGCCGACGATCATTGTCGATCGGCTGGAGTACCAATTCCCGGCTTACACCCGCAAAGCGGCCGAATCGGTGCGGCAGCAAGGGGATATCAAGGCTATCGAAGGCACCAAGATCACGATTCACACGATTGCCAACCAGCCGATCAAGTCGGCCTTCATCGAGCTCGATCCCGCGACCAGTGGCGGCGCTGCCGAAACGGTGCCGCTCATTGCCGATGGTCAAAATGCCCGCGGCACCATCACGCTGCAACTGCGGCCCGACCGGCAAACGCCGTGGCGGACGACTTATCAGGTCCGCTTTCTCAACGAGCGCGGTCAGCGGAGCCAGCAGCCGATTTTGCACCGTATCGAAGTGCTGCGCGATCTCGCGCCGGAAGTCCAGATTCTGAAACCAGAGTCGCCGCGCGTTTCCGTGCCGGAAGATGGCGAGCAGACAATCGAAGTCCGCGCCGTCGATCCCGATTTTGGTCTCGCGAAGCTCTCCATTGAAGGCACGGTGGCCGGAAAAGAGCCGCTCAGTATCGACCTGCTTGAAGATGCTGCCAAACAGCCGCCGCAGGTTGTCGTTCCTTATGCGTTTCGTCCGCGCGAGCATCAATTGAAGGCCGGTGACGAGCTGAGATTAGCAGCGGCGGCGGAAGACAACCGCACCAACCCGCTGACCGGCCAGCCGGAGCCGAATGTCACGCGAACCAAGGAATACACGTTGCTCGTCACCGAGGCCCGGAAGACAGACCAGGGCAAAAGCGGCCAAAATCAGCAGCCAGGTGGCGCGGGTCAGAAGGGCAAGAAGCCCGACGAAAAAACTCAACAGAAAAACGACGATCAAAAATCGAAGCAAGGACCGCAGAAAAGTTCGCAGAAAAAGGACGAGACGAAGCAGCCGGACCAAAAGAATTCGCAGCAGAGCGGTGACAAGGGAGATCAAGGCTCCAACTCGCAATCCAAAGACGGCCAAGAGAAAGAGGGAAACAAGCGAGACGGTCAGAAGTCGAAGTCTGGGCAGAGCCAGCCGAACAATAGCGACCAGCAAAACAAGCAGGAGCCCGACAAACAGCAACCCGGCGATCAATCAGAAGACAACAACCAAAAAAGCGGCGGGCAGCAAAAGAGCGATCAGCAAAAGAGCGGCGAACAGAAGACTGGTCAGCAGGGGGATCAGCAGCAAAAAGGCGAACAGCAAAAAGGCCAGCAACAGAAGGGCGAACAACAAAGCGGTCAGCAGCAGAAGGGCCAGGAGCAGGGGAACGAGCAACAAGGCGATCAACAAAAAAACCAACAAGGTGACCAGCAGCAGGGTGGGAAGGGCAGCCAGGGCGGACAAGCCGGCCAAGGTTCCCAAGGCAACGATCAGGCCGGCCAGAATGAGCCGGGCGAATCGACCGGATCAGGCGGCCAAAAAGGCCAGTCGTCGAGCAAGTCAGGCAAATCCGGCGAGCAGAAAAGCGACGGCAGCGGTGAGCCAAACGGCGAGCCGACGGGAAGCGAACCAAGCGGCGGAAAAGCCCAGCACGACGGCCAGGCGATCGAGCGCATCTGGAAAGAGCTCCAGCAGCGCGGCCAAGATTCACAGCCAACCGGCAAGAATTCGCCAGACCAAGGCCAGAACTCCGAGAGTAACAGTCAGCAGCCCGGCAACCAGTCCGATTCGCAACCCAGCGGACAATCACAAAAGAGCGGCTCGTCCGGCGCGTAGGGGCAAAACACACCTAATGCCGGCACGCCCGAGGTCAACGATCAGCAACTCGATCCCACTGGCCAAGGCAGCAAATCACAGGGCAATTCTGCCAAGTCCGACAAGACCGGCGACCGTGTTGACGATCAGAAGCAGGGCCAGAATCCCTCCGAGCAGCAAAGCGGCGGCAACAAGGGGGGCGAATCGCAAGGTGCGAGCAAGACCGACAAGGGGGAAAAATCCTCTGCCAGTAAAAACGGGACCAAAGGGGAGCAGCGCGATTCCGGCGCGGGCAAAACGGGTGACGAAGGCGCTGGCCAAGCCAGCAAGGATAAGAGCGGTTCCGGCGACGGCAACTTCCAAAATCGCGATAAGAAAAAAGAGCAGCAGGAAAGCGGCAGCAAGCCGGGCGAGAGCGAACCCAGCCCAGCCAACAGTTCGCGCAAGCAAAGCGATTCTAAAGGGGGCACGTCCGGCGAAAACAGTGGCGGCGGTAAGCAAGGTGCGGGCCAGGCCGGCGCGCAAGAAGGGAACGACAGCGCTGGCGGCAAGAGTGCCGGCGATCAAGGCACGGGCAAAGCTCAAGAGACCGGCAGCGGCGAAACCGGCAGCAAAGCCGGCCAACAGCAGCCCGCCGCCGGCAAGACCGGCCAAAGTGGCAACGAAAAAGGAGACGGCAGCTCGTCGCGCGATGGCGAAGGCAACAAAACCCTCGGCGACGGAGCCGCTCAGCCGAAAGCTGGCGGGCAGCCCGGCAACTCCCCCACGGCTAGCAAAGCCGGCCAACCCAGCGGCAAACAACCAAGCAACGGAAAATCGAGCGACGAAAAGCCCGTCGGCGGTGCCAGCGGCAACAGCGAGCCCTCGCCACCCAAACCGCCTACGGCTGAAGACCAGGCAGCCGACGCCGCCAATCTCGAATATGCCCGCAAGGCGACCGAAATGGTCCTCCGCCGCCTGAAGGATGAGCAGCACAATCCCGACCCCGAGCTGCTCGACAAACTCGGCTGGACGCGCGAAGACCTCACCGAGTTTCTCCGCCGCTGGGAGAACTTAGAGAAATCCGCCACCGAATCCCCCACCGGCAAACGCGACTTGGACGAAGCCCTCAAGAGCCTCGGTCTGCGCGACCCGGCCAATCGCCGCCGTTCCGGCGGCAAAACGAGCGACAACCAGCGCGACCTCCGCGACGCCGGCAACCGCTCCGCCGCCCCTCCCAAATATCGCGAAATGTTCGACGCCTTCCGCAAAGGCGCGGCGCGATCAGCGCCCTAAGCAATCAGGCCCCCGCCCGTTCCGCTTCCATCTGCTCCCGAAACTGCCGGAACAGATACCTGCTGTCGTGCGGACCAGATGACGATTCCGGGTGATACTGCACGCTAAACGCGGAAACTTCCTTGTGCCGCATTCCAGCAACCGTGTTGTCGTTGAGGTTGCGGTGGGTAATTTCCAGGCACGAGGGGAGCGTGTCTTCTTCGACGGCAAAGCCGTGATTCTGGGCGGTGATCTCGACTTTGCCTGATAGCACGTTCATCACCGGCTGATTTGCCCCGCGGTGCCCAAACTTGAGCTTGAATGTTTTTGCCCCGCAGGCCAGGCCCAGCAATTGGTGGCCGAGGCAAATTCCGAAAACCGGAACCTGTCCCAGCACGCCGCGAATGCACTCGTGGGCGTAGGTCAGTGGCTCGGGGTCGCCGGGGCCGTTGCTCAGGAACACGCCATCCGGCTGATGTGCCAGCACTTCCTCCGCCGTGGCCGTGCCCGGCAAAATCGTGATCCGGCAGCCTTCATCTTGCAGGTGGCGGGCGATGTTCCACTTCATCCCGTAATCGAGCGCCACCACATGAAAATCGGCGTTCGAAAAAGCAGGGTTCGGCTCCGACGGCAACTTGGCCCACTCCGACAAGCCGCCGGCCCACTGCCGCTTTTCCGTTGGAATCACTTCCCGTACCAGATCGCGACCGACAAGCCCCGGGCTCGCCTTCGCCTTTTTCACCAGGCTGCTGTCGTCCAGATCGACGCTAGAGACAACGCCCTTCATCGCCCCGGTGCTGCGCAGTCGCCGCACCAGCGCCCGCGTATCGATGCCAGCGAGGCCGACGATTCCATAACGCTTCAGGTACGCATCGAGTGACTCTCGCGAACGAAAATTACTCGGTCGCTCCGTGAATTCCTTGACGATGAAACCCGCCAGGTGCGGCTTGCCGCTTTCCACATCGTCCGGGTTGACGCCGTAGTTCCCCATCTCGGTGTAGGTCATCGTGACGATCTGCCCGCGATAGCTGGGATCGGTCAAAATTTCCTGATAGCCGGTCATTGAGGTGTTGAAGCAGACTTCGCCGTCCACTTCTCCGATCGCGCCGAATGCGGTGCCGGTAAACACCGTGCCATCTTCCAAGGCAAGCTTTGCGGGTTGCGTCATATCAGGCTGAACCGTTTTTTCTTACCACTCACCAACTCACCACTCACCCGACTTGGTGGTTAGTTGGTGAGTAAGTGAGTGGTTCGTGGAGAATGAGTCGTTAGGGTAATTCCGCGCCGTGTTAAGCTGTGCCGATTCGTCCGCCTGCCACTCGGTATCTAAAGCAATCGATGTGCTACTCCCGATACCGGAAGTAAGGCTGTGGGTCTTCGGAAGTGGGGCAACCCACATTCGAAACAGCCAAAAATGGGAGGCCTCTTGTTGCGGCGAGCAAGAGACCTCCTTTTTTATTGCGCTGGCGCAAACTTGAGTGAATTTTAACGACCCTGCGTAGGTTGGGTAGGCGACGGCGGGGGCAAATGACCGATGTCCAAGCAACAATGACCAAGCAGCACAAATGACTTAAGACAAAATGTTCAAACGACGCGTCTGCCCGTTTCGAGACATTTTTGATGGGTGCTTGGAATTTGTTTGTGATTTGCTGCTTGTTGCTTGTGATTTCGCGATTTTTACGTTGCAGCCCGCTCGGGAACCCGTTTCGGCTCACCAATCACCCGCCCCATTTGCCGCAGGGCTTGCCGCAGTCGGTTCTCGTTCTCGACGAGCGACATGCGAATGTAACCTTCGCCGGCGGGACCGAAACCGCTGCCGGGGCTGACGGCGACATTCGCCTCTTCCAGCAATTTCATCGCAAAATCGACGGATGATAGCGTCCCCGCGAAGGGGGCCGGATATTTTGCCCAAACGAACATGCCGGCCCGGGGCGTTTCAACTTGCCACCCTTGCCGCCGCAGGCCATCCAGCACCAGGTCGCGACGAGCTTGATACAGCTTCGACTGGGCTTCGACGGCCGCATCGGTATGCCGCAGAGCCACTATCGAGGCAATTTGGATGGCCTGGAACAAACCGTAGTCGTAGTAGCCTTTGATAATGCCGAGCGCCCGCACCATCTCGGCGTTCCCGCAGCAATAGCCGACGCGCCAGCCGGCCATGTTGTAGCCCTTGCTCATCGTCGTAAATTCAACGCCTACATCCTTCGCGCCCGGGGCCGCGAGAAAGCTCGGCGGCTGATAGCCATCGAACGCCACATCGGCATACGCAAAATCGCTAATGACCATGAAGCCATAGCGGCGGGCCAGCTTCACCACCTCGACAAAAAACTGCGGATCGACTGTCTTGCTGGACGGATTGTGCGGATAGTTGACGATGAGCAGCTTGGGCCGCGGCGTCATGTGCTGGCACGTGAAGGCGACGTTCGAGAGAAATTGATCGCTATCGGTGACCTCATGCGTGATGACATTGCCTGACGCCATCACAATGGCATACATGTGGGCCGGAAAGAACGGCGCGGGAATGATGGCCGTCTCGCCAGCCCCCATCGTCGCTAGGCACATGTGGCTGAACCCCTCTTTCGAGCCGATGGTGACGATCACCTCGCTCTCGGGGTCGAGCCGCACGCCAAATTTCTTAAAGTATTTTGCGGCGACCTCGCGGCGGAGATTCAAAATGCCGTTGGCCTTGCTATAGCCGTGGTTATCGCGGTCGCGGGCGGCTTCCGCCAATTTTTCAATTACAGATTCATGCGGCGGCTCGCTGGGGTTGCCCATGCCCAGGTCGATCACATCCTGCCCATCCTTTCGCTTTTGATGGAGCAGGGCATTCACCCGTGCCAGCACATATTGCGGCAGCCGATTGATTCGCTCCGCAAGCTGAATGCGAAACGGTTTGAGCAGCTCGCCGTCGCCGGGAGTGTTGGGTGCGGAGCCGGAAGTGGGGGCAGCAGATTCAGACATGAAGCTTCAATCGAAAGACGAATCCGTCGCGATGGGCCGCGCCGCATTCAAGATGGTTAGCCTTCAAGATACCGTGAAACGGATGACTCTCCAAACCCGTCTAACGACACAAAATGGCGGGAATGGTTCGGAAGGCAGCCCGCTGGCAACCAGCGGCAGCGGCCCAAGGGGAGCAGCGAATGTGGTATCGTAGCCAGCTTTGCGGCAACTCAGGCCGATTTGGTAAACTTTTCCGCCGTTAATACTCAACATGGGGCTGGGGATTTGATGAAACAGGGGGAGCCAGGGCCGGATGAGCTGGAAACACGGTCAGCCGTTGCGCTGACGGTCGCTTGGATGCTGACCTGCATGAGCACGGCCGTGGGAATGTTCGTCGTCGTGGCATTTCGCATGCTAATGCTCGCTTTTCCCGTCGCGGCTGGCGCACAGCATCCGTTTGGCCGAATTGCCGGCGTGCTGCTGTTCGTGGCCATCATCACGGGATTGGTGTGCCTCGCTTTGACACCGCTGGCGTATCGCGTCCGGGCGACTCGGCCCCCCCGAGCCGTGACGATTGGGGCAGTGCTCATCGGGCTGTCGCCGATCGTGCTCTTGGTGGTGCTGAGCGTCTTGTAAGGCCAGCGATTCCATAAACCATGGCCGACTACCTTCGCGAAACGCATCACGAGTTCCTCGCGGCTTCAGAAGAGGCATTGGCCGATCCGCGCTTGCAGCAAATTCTGGGGCAACTCGGCGATACACTCGGCCGCCGCAACCGCGAAGCCTGGGCCGCCCTTCCCAACTCCGATTTGATCCGCGAGCGGGCCAGGGGGATCAAAGATGAAACGCTCGCCGACCTCGACAAGCATCTTGCAACCCTGGCTGACAACGTGACCGCGCGTGGTGGCAACGTCCACTGGGCCGACGACGGTGCCGCCGCCTGCCGCATTATCGTCGATCTCATCCGCCAGCGCTGCCCCACACCAACCCGAAGAGTCAGCGAGGCACGCCAACCCGTCGTCGTCAAATCCAAGTCGATGACCAGCGAAGAGATTCACCTCAATCACGCGCTCGAAGCTGCCGGCATCGAGGTCGTCGAAACTGACCTCGGCGAATACATCATCCAACTCGCCAAGCATCGCCCCTCGCATATCGTCGCGCCGGCGATCCATCTGACGGCCGCTCAAATCGCCGAAATCTTGAGCAAGCCCGCCGGTGAGCGCCTACCGGCAGAGCGACAGACCCTAGCCCAATTTGCCCGCCGCGCGCTGCGCAAGAAATTCGCCGAAGCGGATGTTGGCATTTCAGGGGCGAATTTTGGCATCGCCGAAACCGGTTCGATCGTGCTGGTCACCAACGAAGGCAACGGCCGCCTGACCTGCGCTTTGCCCAAATGCCACATCGCCGTCATGGGAATCGAAAAAGTGATTCCACGCTTGGCGGACTTGCCGTACTTCCTCAAGGTGCTGGCCCGCGCCGCGACCGGACAAAAACTTTCGATTTATACCCAGATCATCACCGGAACGCGGCGCGCGGGCGAATTGGATGGGCCAGAAGAATTTCATCTGGTCATTCTCGATAACGGCCGCTCACGCATTCTCGGCGGTCCCTTGCGCGAGAGCTTGTTTTGCATTCGCTGCGGTGCGTGCTTGAATGTTTGTCCCATCTATCGCAGCGTCGGCGGCCATGCGTATGGCGGCGTCTATGCCGGCCCGATCGGCGCGGTGCTGACTCCGCTCTACGACGGATTATCCGCCAATCATCACTTGCCACAAGCATCAAGCCTGTGCGGTGCGTGCCAGGCTGCCTGCCCGGTGAAAATCCAAATTCCCGAAATGCTCATCCAGCTTCGCGAACAACTGCATCAAATCGGCGAGCAAAAAAGCCGGATGGAATCGTTCGGCTACTGGCTCTGGGCCGCCACGGCAAAGCGGCCCTGGCTCTATCGGCTCGCCACCTGGCTCGCCAGCCGCACCATCGGCCGCTTTAAACGCCTCGATCCCTGGCTCACTCAGCTTCCCGGCCAGCTCGGCGGCTGGACCCAAAAGCGCGACTTCCCCGCCCCCGCCGCACAGCGATTCCGCGATTGGTGGGACAAGGAGGGCCGCCATGGACAATCGCGATGAATTTTTGGGGCGAGTGAAGGCCGCCGCCGAGCAAGGCCGGCAGTATCGCGTGCATGTACAAGATGTGCCGCCCGATGTTGGCTATGTCGGCGTGGGGGGTGATTTGGTGCAGCGGTTCGCGGAGGAAGTGACGGCGGTAGGCGGGCAAGTTTTCATCGTTGGGAGCTTGGAGGAAGCGAGCGCGAAGCTGGCGGAGTTGGTGGCCGAAGCTAGTGCAGCATCTGCAGTCTGCTGGCAACATGAACTACTCGATCGCGCGGCGATTCGAGACCTGTTGTCCGAGAAGCAGGTGACTTGGTTCGATGCAGAGCGACTGCAAGAGCTTCCGCCGGACGAGCAGCGAAAGCAGTTGTTAGCCTGCGATGTAGGCATTACGAGCTGCGAAGTCGCAATCGCGGAGACAGGGACACTGATGATGTGTTCACGGCTCGGGCGTGAGCGATTAGCATCGCTGATCGCGCCCGTCCATATCGCAATCATCGAGCGGTGTCAGCTCGTGTCGGATTTGATCGATGCGTTCAATCTGCTGGCCGAGCGAGGTCTCGAAGCATTGCCGAGCAACGTCACGTTCATCACCGGCCCCAGCAAAACAGGCGACATCGAACTGCAACTGACCACCGGGGTGCATGGCCCGGGCGTGTGGCAGGTCATTATCATCGACGAGCAAGCTCGTTAACGGCTGCGGCCCGACGAGCGGATTTTTTCGAGAGCGGCGGAAAGCTCGGCAGCGATCGTCGGCTGTTCCGCGACAAGATTCTTCGATTCGTCGATATCCGTGCTCAAGTCGAAGAGCGCCGGGCCACCGGGCGCTTTGGCGGTATTTGCCTTCGCTCCCTTCTTGCCAGCAGCGGGAGCGGCGACGTATTTCCATTGTCCTTTGCGGATAGCCAAGCCACCAGCATGCTCGATCAGCGTTTCCCGACCTTGTTGAGATTCGCCCAACAGCGAGGGCAGCGTATCGAGACTGTCTAGCGCTGCATCGGCCGGCGGCTTTTGCCCCGTCAGCGCGGCGAATGAAGTCAGAAAATCGAGCTGCGAAATCAGCGTGCTGGAAACACTCGGTTTGATGCGCGCCGGCCACCGAGCAACCAGCGGCACACGCGTGCCACCTTCATAAATGCTGTATTTGCCGCCACGGAAAGGGCCCGCCGGCTTATGGCTGCCGAGCTTTTCCACGGCGTCGTCGGCGTAGCCATCATCCAGCACCGGGCCGTTGTCGCTGGAAAACATAATGAGCGTATTATCGGCCAGCTTCAGGCGATCGAGCGTCGCGAGAATCTGCCCAACGCTCCAATCAAGTTCTTGAATCACATCCCCACGCGGCCCCAGTGCCGTTTTACCCGCGAAGCGAGCATGAGGCACGCGCGGCACATGGATGTCGTGTGTCGCGAAAAACAGAAAGAATGGTGCCTTCTCGTTTTTCTCGATGAACTGCACTGCCTTGCCGGTGATTGCGTCGGCCATGTCTTCATCCACCCACCGCGCCGCTTTGCCGCCGCTCATATAGCCGATGCGGCTGATGCCGTTCAGGATCGTCATGTCGTGGCCGTGTGTCAGCTTCATCTTGAGCAGGTCGGGTCGCTCTCGACCCGTCGGATCGTCCCCAATCGGGCTGCCGTAGTTCACGCGAATCGGATCAGCCGGGTCGAGGCCAACGACGCGATGGTTCTCGAGATAAACGCACGGCACGCGGTCGCCCGTCGCTGGAATCAAGTAGCAATAGTCAAAGCCAATCTCCAGCGGACCGGGTTTGATATCCCCGTTCCAATCGACATCGCCAGTTCCCAAGCCCAGATGCCACTTACCCACCACGCCTGTCGTATAACCCGCCGTTTTCAGCGTGCTCGCGATCGTCGGCGTGCCCGGCGGAATAATCAGCGACGCATCCCCCGGCAAAATCCCGGTCCCCGGCTTTCGCCACGCATATTGGCCGGTTAGCAACGAAAACCGCGAAGGGGTACACGTCGCCGAGCTGCAATGAGCATCGGTGAATCGTACACCAGCCGTCGCGATCGAATCCAAATTCGGCGTTTTCACCGCCGTCGCGCCGTAGCAGCCTAAATCGCCGTAGCCGATGTCGTCGGCATAAATCAGCACGATATTTGGCGGACGGTCAGCGGCCAGACTCGCGGTTCCTCTCGCACAAATTGCGGTGAGAGCGACGACAACAACAAAAATCGATTGACGGAGAGACATAGGATTTCTTCAACAGCTCTACAGACATCAGTTGAAAGGCGGGGGCGGATTTTCACCACGGGGAGGCGGCGGCCCATCACCACGCGGCGGCCCATCACCTCGAGGCGGTCCCGGCCAACCCCCTGGCGGACCATAGCCACCGCGACCGCCAGGAGAGCCCGGCGGCGAACCACCACGACCAAAGCCGTGCTCCCAGTTGTACATGCGCTGCAGCTCTCGGCGGAGATCTTCACCCTCCTTGCCTTCGAGTTGGCGGCGTCGCGGATCGTCCGACTTCATCGCGGCATAAAATTTCAGCAACTCTTCCTGGCTCACCAGCGCAAAGAACCGGCTATACAGCGCAGTGCGAACCAAATCGCTCATCTTGTCTTGCTGAATGGTCAGTTTACGTTCGGGCGTGCGGTTGGCTTCAGTCTCTCCGGCCAGCGTGCTGGCCGCAAAGGTTTCGATGGTCTTCTGCGTTTCCGGTGTGAAACGGGTAAGCAGCTCGCTGTAATCGGCCGCGGCTGGCGAAACTTGCCGCCGCGAGCGCTGCCAGGCATCGATCAGCGCCCGCCGCCGAGCGGAATCGTCGGCAGCGTCGTCGATGCGTTGCCGCACATCGCGGGGCAAATGCTCTTTGATTGCTTCCGCGTGTGCCAGGGCCCACTCACCGAGCCATTTATAAATTGCCGTTCGGTCTTCTTCGGGCAGGTTGCCCGCATATTGGCGAAACCGTCGTTCCTCTTGTTGCTGCATCAACTCTTTGATGCGAGCAATGCGTGCCTGAGGCTCTTGAATGTCCAGCAGTGTCGAGCGCTCCGTCGAATCGAGCGTTGCCAACCAGCGGTTGTAGCCCGTAACGGTACCCAATAACTCCTTGGCATCGGTATCCTTGGCAATCGACTCATGCAGCTCGCGCAGCCGCTGCTTGTCTTCCGCGGTCAGCTCGTCGAACCTCAGCTTTTTGCGGCGCAACTCGTCTTTTTGCTCCGGCGTCATCTGCTTCAGCCGGGCTGCGTTTTGTGCCTGCGTGTCGTCAGCGCGAAGCAAGGCAGCTTGCGATAGGAGCGCAATCGCGAGGGCAAAACACATATTTCGTGCTATGCGCTTGGGGCTGCTGATTTCCGCAAGCGTGTCGATGCTAAAGACGTTACGTCTCATCGTCCACCTCGGGGGCAAACAAGTTCTCGCGTTCCAGGGCTTTCAAAAAGCTCAGGTCGTCGATGTTGCGATATTCATCGACGCGCTCAATGACCGGCAAATCACGAACCAAATTCCGATCGTCGCGGGTGACGCGGCGGTGCAGCACGTAATACCCGGCGGCGACCGACAGCAACACGGCGGCGGCCACGGCGACGCCGGTCAGGCTCCGTTGCCGCACCACGCGGACCTGCCGGCTTTTGGATTCCTGTTCGGCGTGAACGGCCACCATCGCCACCGTGCTGGCGGCAAATTCGTCGTCGGCCTCTGTGCCCCGCAAGTTGTCGAGCAAGTCCCAGGCGTGCTGCAACTGGCTCAGCCGTGCGCGATACGCTGGGTCATCGCTCAACTTACGCACAATCCGGGCCTCGGTCTCAGAATCAAGCTCGCCGTCCAGATAGGCGACGATCTCTTCGTCGATCGAGGTCGTTTCGGCTAATGGGTTATTGTCGGTCATAGTTCGCTAGTCAAAACGATTGGCTGGGGGCCAAAATTAGTCGTCGGTGCGTGTGGAAACTTCGGCATCCTCAGGACGAATGCCGCGCTCAATGTACGGAGTGAGAATCTCTTTCAAGTTGACGCGCGCACGCGACAGCAGCGATTTAACGGCTTGCACGCTGAGGTCCATCGTCTGGGCAATGTCCTGATAGCTCATCCCCTCGAACTTCGCGAGCAGCAACGCCATCCGCTGCCGCTCGCTCAGGGCGGCGACGGCGCTGCGAACCATTTCAGCCTGCTCGGCCTTGTCCAGCGCCCGCGTGGGCATCGCTCCGCTGGCCGCTTTGGCCAATTGGTCGAGCGACAGCGGCGTGCTATCGGCTCCGTTGCCTTCAGGAACCCCCACTTCGCGGCGGCGTGAGCGGCTGCGGAGGGCATTACTCGCGATGTTGTTCGCGATCGTAAATAGCCAGGTGCTAAACTTCGCCTCCGGCTCATACCGCAGCCGGGCTTTGAACACCCGCACGAAAACTTCCTGGGCCAGGTCCTCGGCCTGCTCGCGGTTGCCAACCAAATGTTCCAGCACGGTGAGCAGGCGGTTCTGATAGCGCAAAACGAGTTCCGTAAAGGCCGCGGCATCGCCATCGCGGACCTGAAGCATCAGCCGCACGTCGGGATCGTGCAGTTCGTACTGTAAGGGCTGTGGCTGAGTGAGGGCCAAAGGAACGGCTCAAAATGCGAATTCAGGGGCTCTCCGTAAGTCTAAGCCAACACGAGACATCGGGCCAGTCGCGGCAGTCCGCAACGGGAACCAAGCAACCCTCTGTAAACCCCGTCCAGGGCGAGAGGTTTCGGCATCGTGAGCCTGCCGGAATCAAAAAGACGATTCAAATGAATTTAATTTCGCGGCAACCCACCCACTAATATGCGATGCGATCAGCCTTCGCCTGCCAGGCTGCGAACACCACCAGCGCTTCGTCGCGCATCAGCCCCATGGCGGGAATGCTGCGCCGCTCTGGCGGTAGGCCCAGTTCCTGGTGAATAAAAGCGTCGGCAAATTCGATGGCCGCCGCATCGTGGGCCGTGCAGCCAAAGTAATAGCGGTCGATCTTGGCCCAGTAGATGGCCGACAAGCACATCGGACACGGCTCGCAAGTCGTGTACAGCTCACAGCCGGTGAGATGAAACATGCCCAGCGACTGGCCAGCCTCACGAATCGCCACGATTTCGGCGTGCGCCGTCGGGTCGTTACGCGACGTCACCTCATTGCACCCGCGCCCCACGATCTGTCCATCCTTAACCACAACCGCGCCAAACGGCCCACCGCGCCCCGCAGTTACGCCGTCCAGCGCCACGCGA
>JANNTN010000027.1:0-5721 GCA_031394445.1 Anatilimnocola sp. | reverse complement strand
ACCACGAATGACACGAATCACACGAATAACCCGTTAGAACCAGCCACCCGTCGAAAGAGCCCGGCTAACCCGCGAATGGTGATACCCCTTGCTGATCGCCGCCGTCTGCTTGTCCTGCTCGCCGTTATGAATATTCACCAGCTCCAGCGTCAGTTCGTAATCCCGCTGATAGTCCTTGTTCTCGCGCGTCGTGCCGCTCGTCAGCTTCGCGAACAGCAAATAGTCAAACGGCTGCCCTTGCTGATTCATCAACCCGACGAACATCCGCAGATTGTCTGGCACAAACAGTTGATCGGGCCGCAGCCGCAGCTCGCACAGGCCCGCTTCGACATACCGCCGGCTAATCGACGTACACGTGCCGCATTCCAGCAGCCGCGTATCGATGTTCTCGTAAATCTGTTCCTTGAAATCGCCAATTTCCTCGACCGTCTTATTTTCAACGCCGACAAAGCACACCCGCACCTTCGGCGGCGGCAGCGGCTCTGGCCCCAGCGACGCCTGATGCATGACCTGCGGCCCGGGCGTATGTCGCGACACGAGTTTCGTCACGGCCTCATCGACCAGCGGGCGAAATGTCTCCTGCCCCGCCTGATGGCTCCCCACCATCTCCTTCTCGCCCGGCTTAATCACCCGCGCGAATTGCGTCCCCTTGCACCCTGGCGCAATGAGCCCGATTCCACTAACTCCAAACCCAACGAGAAAATCACGTCGCTGCATAACAGTCCCATCCTTGGGAATGACCAGATATGTAGGGTGCATAAGCGCAGCGCAATGCACCTTTCTGTATAGCCCGATACTCAGACTATCGGCGTTTAACCCTCACACCCCGCAGACTCTACCAGCGGCGACAATCCAACGACACCGCGGTTTTGCTGCGCTGCTGGCGCGAGCAGCTATCATGCTGCCTTGTTCTTCTTCGCTTTTTTCGCCTTCTGCTCCGTCCGCCCCGGCTGCGGCAAGCTCTCGGGCCGTACCTCGCGATACTGATCGAGCCCCGCCTGCAATACAGCCTTCGCTTTCAAGGCCGCGCTAGACAATGCCTTGTCATCCAGCGGCTTTTTCTCCTCCGGATCGGCCGCGACATCGAAAAACTGACCATTGCGATGCAGTTTGTAATGCTGATTGAACGCCATCTCCCGCAGCGGTTCGCCATGCGGCGAATACCAGCAATAGACCCACTCTCGCGGCGTACCCCCCTGCCCTTTCAACTGCGGCAAGAAGCTGCGCCCGTCGATTTTGCCCGCCGCCGCGGTGGAAATGCCTGCCGCATCGCAAATCGTCGCCAAAAAGTCCGTGCTATCGACCAAATCGTCGCTGACCTTGCCGCTGGCGATCTTGCTCGGCCAACTCGCGATGCATGGCACATGCATCCCAAAAGTGTTCGTCGTTCCCTTCGCCCCAATCACGACTTTATCACCCATCATCGACCGCGTACCCGCGCCGGTGCCATTGTCCCCAACAAACAACACCAGCGTATTCTCGCGCAGCGAATGCTTGTCCAACGTCGCCACCAGCTTGCCAATCAGCTTGTCCATGTATTGCACCATGTCGGCAAAATGCTGCGGGTCTTTGCTGCCACTTTCCTGCTTTTCCTTCGGATCCCAATCCTTGCTATCCGGCGTCGCCATGTACGGCCCATGCGTCAGCATCATCGGGTAATACACAAAGAACGGCTTATCCTTGTGCCGCGTGATGAAGTCGATGGCATAGTCGTTCACAATGTCGGGGCCATACTCACCCTTCGTGAAATCCTTCTCGACGCCATTGATCTCCAAACCCGGATTCGGATACCGCGACGGCCGCCGCATATGCTGCCACAAGCAATATTCATCGAAGCCGTAATTCTTCGGCTTCTCCAGTTCGCGTCCCAGTTGCCACTTCCCCGTGATGCACGTCGCATAACCAGCCGACTTGAACAAGTTGCCAAACGTGACCTCTTTCGGGTCCATCTCGCCAAAGTTGACATAGTTCCGCACGTTGTATTTGCTCGTCATGAGCTGCATCCGCGTCGGCGTACACAGCGGCTGCACATAACAATGCGTAAACCGCACTCCCCCCGCCGCCATCCGATCGAGATTCGGCGTCTTATACGACGTGCCGCCGTTGGCACCGATTGTTTCATAGCCCAGATCGTCGACCATGAACAAAACGACATTCGGCTGCGCCGCCCTAGCCGTTACCGCTTCGAGAGATAGGCATCCAAACAGTGCCGCGGCCGCAAGCCAAGAGAAGTTGTGACGCATGGGCGATAGAGAAGCTCGATTGGTGAAGTTGACGTCCAAATTCGGCAGTGCCGAGTACTCAGTACTAAGTACTCCGAGCGTCACATTCAAGTCACCCTCTCACTTTTACAATTCTCTATCGCTATATTATTCAGCAACGAACCAGATATTTTCCACTCTCAAGGCCCTCTCATGACCCACTCCTCCCGCCGCCATTTTCTCGCCACTTCCGCCGCCATTGCCGCCGCGGCCAGCTTGCCGCGCTTGGCCGCCGCCCAAGGCAAAGAGCCCCTCTTCAAAATCTCCCTCGCTCAGTGGTCGTTGCACAAGGCGATGAAGGCCGGCGAGCTGGCAAATCGCGACTTCGCCAAAACAGCCAAGCAAGACTACGGCATCGACGGCATCGAATATGTCAATCAACTTTGGACCGACTTGGGCAAGGATTGGATGGAATCCGCCAAGGACAAGGCCTACGTCGCCGAGCTCAAGAAGCGGGCCGACGACCTGGGAGTGAAGTCTTTGTTAATCATGTGCGACAACCCGGGCCAGCTCGGTGATTCCGACGAGGCCAAGCGCACCACAGCCATCGAAGGCCACTACCGCTGGGTCGAAGCCGCCAAAGAGCTCGGCTGCCATTCGATTCGCGTCAATGCTCGCTCCAACACAAAGCTCACCCCGGAAGAACAGCAAAAGCTCGTCGCCGACGGCCTTCGCCGGCTGTCCGAATTTGCCGCGCAGCACGGGCTGAACGTCATCGTCGAAAACCACGGCGGACTCTCGAGCGACGGCAGTTGGCTGACCGGCGTGATGAAGCTCGTCGATCGCAAAAACTGCGGCACGCTGCCCGACTTTGGCAATTTCCGCATCGCTGAAGGTAAGGAATACGACCGTTATCAAGGCGTGAACGAGCTGATGCCCTTCGCCAAGGGTGTGAGCGCCAAGAGCCACGATTTCGACGAGCAGGGCAACGAAACCCAGACCGACTTCTTCAAGATGATGGACATCGTCATCAACAAGCACGGCTATCGCGGCTATTGCGGCATCGAATACGAAGGCTCAAAGCTCAGCGAGCCAGACGGAATTAAGGCCACGAAGAAGCTGCTCGAACGCGTGCGCGACAAAATGTCGGCTTAATTCCGACTCTCACGAACTCGCTGTAACCAAACTTCGCGGAGGACGCCCAAAAAGTCCTCCGCGAATTTTTGCGCGTCACACAGCGGCGAGCGCCGCATCTGCTCGCGCAAATGCGCACGAATCAACGCCAGCTCATCCAAGCGGTCAGCCCACGCCACCGCCAGATCGATATAGCTGTCGCGGTTTTCTGCGACGAATTGCGTTAAACCAGCGTTACTCAGATGACTCACGCTGTGCCGCCCCGCGAAAGTCTTGCCAGGCCATGTAATCACCGGCACTCCCATCCACAACGCCTCACAAGTCGTCAACCCGCCCGAATAAGGCTGCGTATCCACCGCCAGATCCACCCGCCGATAGCTAGCCAGCAATTCAGCATGGTCAGCCCCTCCTTCCATCAGGATTCGCCCCTCCTCGATGCCTGCCGACGCAAACTGCTCTCGAATTCGCCGCTGTGTTTCCTGATCATCGAGCCCAAAATACTTGAGCAACAGCCGTGAATTCGGCACTCTTCGCAAAATCTCGGTCCAGGCCTGGACGACTCCCGGCGAATACTTCGACGGATTGTTGAAGCAGCCAAACGTCACCATGCCCGCCTTGAGCGCCGGCAACTCATTCACCTCGGGTGCATAATCAGGCGGACCATAGCACGCATACCCGTGCGGCATCCGCAGCACTCTTTCCGCGTAAGACTCTTCCTCTCCCGGCCGAATGTGAAACGAATCCGCGAGCAGATAATCCATCGCCCGCAGGCCTGTCGTGCCGACGTATCCGAGCCAACTCACCTGTAGCGGCGCGGGACGATAAGCAAATGCCAACAGCGCACCACTCGTATGCCCCATCAAGTCAATCAGAATGTCGATCTCATCCTCGCGAATCTGCGAGGCCAATTGCTCTGCCGACAATTGCGTCGTGATCCGCCAAATATCAGTCGCCGCCCGAAACCGTCTCGAGTATTCATCTTCAGAAGACCGGCCACAGTAGCAAGCCACCACGCACCGCGACTTGTCCAAACACTCGATTGCCCGCAGCGCCAAAAAGCCAATCGGATGCACTCCAAATTGTGACGACACAAACCCAATGCGGACCTTCCGCTCCGGATCAGCAGAAATCACTCGCGGCGGAAATGGCGTAATTGATCGCGTGTAACTCGCATCCCACTGGCGATGAGCCTCCAGCAACGTATCGCGATCGATGTTCTCGCCATACTGCATCGCCAATAGCAAACTGCTATGCCGGCTCGCACTCGGCTTCAACTCCACGCTGCGGCCAAACGCCGCGATAGCCTCATGGTTGTCGCCCTGCGCTTGAGCAATACCTCCGAGCAAGTGCCACGCCTCCGCATGACTCGGATCGCTAGCCAGCACCTCGGGCGTCACCGCCATCGCCTCCGACAGCCGCGACGCCGCTCTTAGCGCAACAGCCAGGTTGAAACGAGCTTCGATGTCGTTCGGCGCAAGTGCCGCAGCCTCACGAAACGCGCCAACCGCGCTCGCTTCATCCCCCACCGCCCGATACGCATGCCCAGCCGCTGTCCAAATCAGCGCCGTCGCCGCGCCCGATTTCATCGCCGGCTTCAGCAACCCAACAGCTTCCCCCGGCCGCCCCAACTGAACCAGCAGAAAGCCGTAATTCGCAAGTGTGTTTGCATTTCCCGGTTCCAGCGACAAACTCCGCTCGTAAGCTGCCGCGGCCGCCCCCAATTCCCCGCAGTACTGCTCCGCAGCCCCTAAGTCCGACCAGATCGCCGCATTATTCGGCGCTAGCTCCACCGCCTGCCGCAGGCTCCCAGCCGCCTCGGCCCACCTCCCCTGCCCTGCCAATTTGCTAGCGATCCCCCAATAGCCCATCGCCTTGGCAAGTTCGGAATCTGGCATCGGATTCGGTTGATCGGCCATCATTAGCTCCGCCACTCCATTATCGCCGCCCCACCGGCCTCCGTCTTCGCGCCAATTCGGCGTGTCAAACTGGGCAAACTTACCCGTCAAACCTTGCCGGTTTTGCGGTTGTTGCCGTTTGACGGCAAAGTTACCATCCGCCCGCTGGGCGGCCCGCAGCGGCCAAGCTGCTGCGCGGGCGCACAATTGAGTGATTGACCGCGCGGCTCGTCCGTTCCCACAACCTCATGATTTCCCGGCTTTCCATCGCGATGCTCGTCCTCTGCTGCCTCGCCGGCTGCAAGGAAGGGCCGTTCGCGCCGCCAGCGGGCCAAGCCAAAGCCGCGACCGTGTTTCCCCAACCCCAAGGAGCACTCCCCCAAGGATCGCCGGTAATCTCCGCCCAGATGCAGGATCTGAATCGCCGGATGGGCCAGCTCGATCTCAACAACGCCGATCTGCATCGCCAATTGGCTCAAGCCGAGCAAGCC
>JANNTN010000005.1:0-2343 GCA_031394445.1 Anatilimnocola sp. | reverse complement strand
ACGGAAAAGGGAATGCATCGCTCGACGCGGAATAATCAGTATGCGTTTGAGGTGCATTTGCAGGCGACGAAGCACGACGTGCGGCGGGCGGTGGAAGAGTTGTTCAATGTCGCCGTCGATAAGGTTCGCACGCAGAATCGCCGCGGCAAGCCACGAAAGCATAAGTTCAAGCAGGGTCAGACCAATGCGTGGAAGAAGGCGGTTGTGACGCTCGATGACGAGCATCGGATTGACTTCTTCTAGGATGTAGCGTGAGTGGTGTGTGGTGAGTTGGTGAGTAGGTAAATCACAATGGGCATTCGACAATACAATCCGGTAACTGCTGGCCGCCGCGGGGCGAGCGTGAGCGATTTCAAGGAACTGACCAAAGGGTCGGTGCCGGAGAAATCGTTGCTGAGACCTTTGCGCAAAAAAGGTGGACGCAATAACCAGGGCAAGATCACGGTGCGGCATCGTGGCGGCGGGCACAAGCAGCAATATCGCGTGATTGATTTCAAGCGAGATAAGGACGGCGTGCCGGCCAAAGTGGCTGCGATTCAATACGATCCGAACCGCAATGCTCGGATCGCGCTGTTGCACTTTGCGGACGGCGAGAAGCGATACATTTTGGCTCCTGAAGGGCTGGCGGTTGGGCAAACGGTTGAGAACGGTCCAGATGCTCCGCCAAATGTTGGCAATTGCATGCCGCTCAGCCGGATGCCGTTGGGCATTAACATTCACAGTATTGAGCTGCAGCCGGGGCGTGGGGCACGGCTGTGTCGGTCGGCTGGTACGAATGCCACGTTGATGGCTCGCGAGGCGGAGTGGGCGCAAATCACTCTACCGAGCGGCGAAATTCGGCGTATTCCGGTGGGTTGCCGGGCGACGATTGGCCGGGTTGGCAATTCCGACGCGATGAACGTCGTAATTGGCAAAGCGGGCCGCAATCGGTGGAAGGGTATTCGTCCGCATGTTCGCGGAACTGCGATGAACCCAGTCGATCACCCGCACGGTGGTGGTGAAGGCCGCACGAAGGGTGGTCGGCACCCGGTGAGTCCCACGGGTGTGCTGGCTAAGGGTGGCCGGACCAGGAAGCGCGGCAAGTCGTCGAACAAGGCGATCGTGCGGCGTCGCCGGTCGCGGCGGTATGGAATTATCAAGCTTGTGTAAACATTCCCCGCGGGTGCGCGGGGGCTAAGCGAGTGAGTGATGAGCCGTTCGAGTAAAAAAGGTCCGTTTGTCGATTTCAAGGTGTTCAAGAAGGTGCAGTCTGCGCTGCAGAACGGCTCGAAGGAGCCGATCAAGACTTGGGCGCGGGCTTGTACCATCGTGCCGGAATTCGTGGGCCTGACTTTCATGGTTCACAACGGCAAGTCGCACCTGAAGGTGTTCGTGACAGAAGATATGGTTGGCCATCGGCTCGGTGAGTTTGCTCCAACGCGAACGTTCAAGGGTCACGGTGGCAAGGCGAAGAAGGCCGAGGCATCGGCCGCAGGTCCGTCGAAGTAAGTACATGGCTGGGGCTGTTGGTTCCGGCTGAGAAGCTAGATGGCTGGGAAGTTACGGGGTTGGTTATATGGCATTCAAAGCGATACATCGGTTTGCCCGGATCAGTGCCCGCAAGGTGCGCCCGCTGGCAGATATGATCCGCGGCAAGTTCGCGGACGAAGCGCTGGATATTTTGAAGTATCAGCCGGAGCGCGGGGCGCGGATGCTAGAGAAGGTGCTGCAAAGCGCCTTGGGCAACGCCCAAGATCCGGATCAAAACCCTGGCCGATCGGTGCGAGTTGAGCAGTTGGTGGTGATCGACGCGCGGGTCGATGGCGGCCCGATGTTTAAACGAATTCGTCCGGTGTCGCGCGGCATGGCGTATGGAATTCAGCGAAGGATGGCACACATTAGTGTGACGTTGGAAGATTTCGCGGAACTGTAAGTCGAATGGTTTTGGTGCTTTGTTCAACGTGGTTTGTTAGACAACGCGATTTGAATCAAACGAGGTTTGCTGTGGGTCAAAAAGTTCATCCAGTCGGTTTCCGTACCGGAATCATGATTCCGCACAAGAGCCGTTGGTATGCCTCGAAGAAGGAATTCGCCGGCCTGCTGATGGAGGATTTCAAGACACCGACGTGGTCTTGGTGGGTTTGTTTTTGTCTTTTAAGCTCGCGGGTTGAATGGTGACCAGATAACGCATGCCGCGACACTCGAATTCTCTATCCAGCGATTTTAGAAACATCCCGTTAACGCGCTCGACCTTTCCCCAATGATATTTCGGGATGAAATCATAAAGTTCGACTGTGTTCGAATAAGGTTTGTCACTTGGAAGCAGAAGCTCGAATAAAGTAAGCTGAATCGGCTTTTCCTGTT
>JANNTN010000915.1:0-5917 GCA_031394445.1 Anatilimnocola sp. | reverse complement strand
CCGCCGCAAAAACCGCCGCCGGGCCTCCCTCCTCCAAAACCACCGCCGCTTGGCATTGCTCCGCCTCCGAAGCCGCCGCGAAATCCGCCGTCACCACCGAAGCCGCCGCCGCCACCGAAAGTGCGGCCTTTGTCGCCGGAGTCGGACTTGGGACGTGGGCCGCCTTTGCCGGGAGGGGGCGGGCCTTCATCGCGACGGTCCCCTTCAAACGGTGCTTTGCCTTTAATCTTGCCGGGAGGCGGAGGGCTGTCGTCGTCGGGCCGTGGTTCGCGGGGCGGTCCGCCTACATCACGCGGGCGAGCATCCAGGGGGCGTTCGGGAGGTTGCTGGGCCGTGACGCTGGAAGGAGCGGCGGTCAGGGCCAAAGCGGTGGTAAAGAGGATGGATGTTAGAAGAAGTCGCATAGTTGAGTTCCCGTTTGTTTGGTTACAGTGTTTCGTTGGAGAGTTCTTGGGAAAGAGCTTCGAGGCGGTCGTTGATGTTGAGAAGAGAGCCGTCGAAGGAGTGATTGCGGGTGGAGTATTGTTGCAGAGTGGCGGAGGCGATGGCGATTTCGTCGTCAATCGCGTCATTCCAGGCGGGGGTGAGTTGTGCTGGAGTCAACACAGTCCCGGCTCCTCCCGCTGACGGACTCCAAGTAACAGTGGCAACTTCTTGCTCGGCGCTGTTGGAATCCGTTGCGATGCGGACGATGGCGATGAGGGCGGCGAGAGCGAGCGTGCCGGAGAGTACGAGGGGGAGCCAATCACGTTTAGGCTCGGTTGGTTTTAATGTGACGGCGGGAGATTGCAGGCAGGATTGCTGCAAGCGGGCTAGGAGTGCGGCTTCGTCGAAGCGGCTGGCGGCGGATTCGGTGGCGGTGCCTAGCGAGAGGAATGATTCGCGGGCGGCGGCGGTGTCGCTGTCGAGGTGTGCGTCAGCCGGCAGCGAGCGGCTGGTGGCGAGGCAGAGTTGGTTGTCGGTGAGTGGGAGGTTGTCGTTCATGGTTGTTTAAGCCGAGCGAAGCCGTGGTTCGCTGCGCGACCCACAGCCACCCAGGTAACGGTCAGTGTTCGTTCGTTGTTAAAAGCTTTTTCATGGCGGCGAGGCCGCGGCGGCAATGGGAGAGGGCGGTGCCGAGGGGGCATTGGAGTTCAGTGGCGATGTCTTCAAAGGTCATGTCGCTGAAATATCGCAGAAGCAAGACGCGGCGTTGGTTGAAGGTGAGGCGATCGAGGGCGGTCGTTAGTTCTTGATTCGTTTCGGCGGTGTGGAGTTCGTCGAGCGGCGAATCGTCATCCGCGGTGGGCTCAACTTCGTGCCAGGTGGCGTCACCGATGTTGATCTCGCGGCGGGAGCGACGGCTGTTGTCGATCACCAGGCGATCGGCAATGCAGAGCAGGAAGGCTCGCTCCGTGCCCCGGTCTTCATAGCGATCACGAGCTTGCCAGGCCCGCTGGAATACTTCTTGGAGCAGATCGTCGGCGAGGTCTGGCCGGCGAACGAGCCCGAGCAAATATCCGCGCACGGTGGGAGCGTGGTCGCGCACCCAACGTGCGAGCCGGTCACTCGGGGTTTCTGGCTGGTCGTACGCCGCCATGCTGCATTCCTAACGAATTGGCAGGGGGCATTATTGCAGGGCTAACGGCTAACATTTGGGCGATTTTTATTTTTTAAGGGGAAATGGTGGGCCGGCGCTCGCAAGCTCGCTGGTCCCACCCTACGGGAGAGAGGAGTGGAGCTTGTGGTTGATGCAGGTGAAGAGAGTGCGGCGGATGCGGTCGAGATTGCGGAAGAGGGTGCGGCGGCTGGTTTGGAAGCGGGACAGAAGCTGGTCGATGGAGGAATTGAGCGTGTAGCGGTGGTGGATGAGTTCGCGGTCGGCGGGGGCGAGGTCTTGGAGGCAGGTTTCGAGAACGTCGAGGCGGGATTGGAGCGATTCGTGGCTAGCCGCGCGCTGGTTGGCGAGGAGTGTTACGAGTTCGTCGCTAAGGAGCCGCTTGTGGCGCGTGGTTCGCTCACGGTGTTTGAGCACTTCGAGATGGGCGAAGCCGAAGGCCCAGGCGAGGAAGGGTTTTTGCTCGTCGTAGGCGGCAAACTTGCGATAGATGGCGACGCTGGTTTCTTGCACCACGTCTTTGGCGTCTTCGCGATTTGGCAGCAGGCAATAGATGTAGCGAAACAGGTCGTCTTGATGGCGAATGAGGAGGCGGACGAGGAACTCATCGCGGTCGGCGTCTGTCGCCACCGCCAATGGATTGCCCGAAATTGACGCCGTCCCGTCCATTGCAGTATTTCAGCCCGAGGTGGGTCGGAGTGCCACAGAATTTTTGGAAAAATGGGGAAATGTTTGGCACAGATGGGAAAGGGGGAGGGAAATGGGGTGCGAGGGGAAGCGGAGATTCCAGAGTCATTGGTGAGCAAATTGCTATGAATGATGTGAGGCAGGCCGAGTTGTTGCGGCTGATGTCTGGGTTGTGCGATGGGCAACTGGGCACTGAAGAGGCCGAGCGGCTGGAGGCGTTGTTGCGGGATGAGGATGCGCGGCGGGTGTATTTGGAATATATGGATATGCAGGCGCGGTTGGTGGGTTTGGGTGATGAAGCGGTGATGGGAGAGAAGTTTTCGATTGCGGCACGCGGCGCGGCGGCGATGGTTGGCCGGGAGCATGAGTTGCAGCCGGCAAGCCTTGGAATGGCAAGAAACAGGTGGGCAACGGGCTCGCTGAGGAGAGTGGCGTCGTATATCGCGGTGGTGTCGGCGAGCATTGCGGCGACAGTGATGGTGCAGTGGTTGTTGCCGGTGACAAAGAATATGCAGGAGAGGAACGCGGTAGTTGCGGGGGCTGTGTCACCAGCGAAAGCGATGCCGGAGCCAAAATATGTTGCAACGCTGACGCAGGTTTCGGATGCGCAATGGGGCGGGGCGACGCCGGTTTATCGCGCGGGGGCTCGTGTATTGGGTGGCGATTTTGAATTGCGGCGGGGTGTGGCCCGGCTGGCGTATGACGGTGGGATTGAGCTGATTGTCGAGGCACCGGCCCGGTTGAGGCTGGAAAGCGAAACGGTGGCGTCGCTGGTAACCGGCAAAGTTGTGTTTCGAGCCGATGATGCTTCGGCTCCGTTTACGTTGAACACGCCGACATCGGTGTTGGTTGATTTGGGAACTGAATACGCGGTGGAAGTGGGGGCTGAGCGGGAAGAGGTTCATGTTTTTTCCGGCGAGGTTCAGCGGGTCGCGATAGATGGGGGAGAGGTACAGCAGCCGCAGTTGCTCTTGGCAGGCGAAGCGCGGCGATTTAGCAGCGAAGTGGATTCCGAAGGGGTGGCAGAAATTTTGGCACCCGAAAAGTTTGTGCGAGAGTTGCCGACTGCTCAGGCCAGCGCTGGAGACACGGCGAGGGAGTTATTGGCACGGGAGAGTTTTGATTACAGCAATGCGAACGCGCTGCGCGAGGAGACGGCGGATGGCGGGGAGGGTTTTCGCGGGCCGTGGGGCGGTGGTTTGGCGCGGGCACCGAATGAAAGACTGGACGTTGAGATTGCACTTAACACGTCGGCCAGTCTGAAGCGGGAGGCGACGCCTGAGACGTCTGTGGGGGGAGCGTTCGAGCATGTGGGTTTTGCGAAGTATTTTCGGCGATTGGCGACGCCGGTGCGGCTGGATGCGGATGGGATGTATTACTTCAGCTATTTGTTGCGGCGGGATGGGCCGCCGCTGGACCCGCTGGCCGACGTATCGATTCAACTGCGGCAAACGGAAGAACTGCAAAGCGATCAACGTGACGCAACGATCGATTTGCGGAAGCGGCTGAACTTTGGCGTGGACCGGACGAACGAGTTGAACACGCATTTGGAACGGGTGGGACGGCGGATGCCGTTGCCGCTGAGCTATGGCGAGACGTATCTGCTGGTCGCCAAGGTGGCTGCGAGCGGGGCGTATCCCGATCAGGTGTTTTTGCGGATTTATGGTCCGCAGGAGCCGGTCGATCGGCTGGAACCGACGACGTGGTCGGCCGTGGGCGCGCCGGTGCAAAGCGATTTGGTGTTCGATTGGCTGGAAGTGCATATCAATAGCCACACACGGCAGGCGATTGATGAGATTCGAATTGGGACGAGTTGGGGCGCGGTGACGGGGCCGTGGGTTGGTCAGTAGTCATTGGTCATTTGTTTGTCATGGTGGTGACTCCTGTCCTCTCTCAAGGAGTTTGTGAAATGTCGTTGAGTAAAGGTTGGCGCGGGGCGTTTACGCTGGTGGAATTGTTGGTGGTGATTGCAATCATTGGAGTGCTGGTGGCGTTGCTCTTGCCGGCGGTGCAGTCGGCGCGGGAAGCGGCGAGGCGGAGCCAGTGCATCAACAATTTGCGGCAGGTGGGGCTGTCGCTGCATAGCCACCACGATCAGTTCGGCATTTTGCCGTTTGCCCGCACAGGCGGGAGGCCGCAGAGCATTTCGTGGGGACCGCTGATCTTGCCGTTCATCGAGCAGAAGAACCTGCTGGATTTTTTTACATCGCCGCTTTCGAACGGGTCTGGCGGGACGTTTGGGATGTACACGCCGGCGAGCGAGACCGCGACCACGAACATCAACATTTCGATCAACAACATCAACCGCACGGAATTTCAGAACACCGGGGCGATGAACATCCCGATCAAGATTTTGACGTGCCCTACGCGGCGGAAGCCGACGTTTGTGTCGGCGAATGGCGGCACGGCAAACGGCAACGCGGCGGGCGTCTGCTCGGACTATGCCGCCAACTATGGCACGACGACGAATGCGACGGAGAATGATGGGCCGTTTTGGCTTAACGATGCCACGCACTATGGCGTGGGGCAGCGGTTTGCCGAGATCAGCGATGGGTTGAGCACGACGATATTGTTTGGCGAGAAGCACGTGAGGCTGTCGGCGTTTCGGCAACAGCCGGGAGTTTTAGACGCCAGTGATTTCCTGGTTTATTCCAGTCGGAATGCGTTTTCGGTGGGGCGGATCGGCGGGCCGAGCGCACCGCTGGCGCTGAGTGCCGACGACCAATACCGCAATCAGTTTGGAAGCTGGCATCCCGGGGTGGTGCCGATTTTGTTTGGCGACGGCAGCACGCAAGTGCTGAGGAATTCGATGTCCACGACGGTGTTGGGTTTCTTGAGTGCAAGGAATGAGGGGGGAGCGCCGGGGGATTATCAGTAGGGAAGGGAGTGGAGAGTAGCGAACAGGGGTGAGCAAAGGGGAGTAGAGTGATGAACGGTGCGTTGCGGTGGTTGTTGGTAATGAGTGGTTTACTCGTGGCCGGTTGTGGGGGGAGTTTGACGCCGGTGAGTGGGAAGGTGTCGCTCGCGGATGGTAAGCCGGCGGCGGGGAGCCAGGTTGTATTTGAAACGGAAGCGGATGGAAAGAAAGTTTCGGCAAGAGGGGATGTTCGCGAGGATGGGAGTTTTGAGCTGAGCACGTTTAAGCCGGGAGATGGCGTGCCGCCGGGAAAATACAAGGTACAGGTGAATCCGCCGCCGATGGTGAGCGCAGAGGGGCCGTATGTTGTGCCGTTTAATAATAAGTTCGCCAGTTTTCAGACTTCGGGGTTGGAGTTCGAGGTGAAGCCGGGCGTGAAGAACGAGTTTGCGATTCAGGTGACGAAGTGAGAGTCTGGATTGATTGAACACAACCACGAAGGCGAAATGATCGCCGACACGGAACAGAAACAAGGAGACGGATTGTGACGCTAGCGAGGACGAGTGGGTTGATGTTTTTGTGCTTGGTGAGCATGGCCAGTCTGGCGAACGGACAAGTGCCGCCGAAGGAATGGGTTGAGCCCGAGACGGGGCATCGCATGATTCGGCTGTCGGGTGATGAAGGGGGCTCGAGCCTGTACTTTCATCAAAACACGTACACGCCGAAGGGTGACAAGCTGATTTTTGATACGCAAGCGGGAATCGCGGCGGTTGATT
>JANNTN010000779.1:0-6577 GCA_031394445.1 Anatilimnocola sp. | reverse complement strand
CGTAAGCCGTAATGAACGATATTGACGAATATCTTGCCAGCCACAACCAGCAGTTTGAGGACGATTTGTGCGCGCTGCTGCGGATTCCCAGCATCAGTGCCGATCGGGAGCGTCATGCCGACGTTCGTAAAGCCGCCGATTGGGTGGCTGGACAGTTCCGCGGCATGGGCCTGGCCCCGGAAATCATCGAAACGTCCGGCCAGCCGCTGGTTTATGCCGAGACACCGCCGGTGCCAGGCAAGCCGACGGTGCTGGTTTATGGCCACTACGATGTGCAGCCGGTGGAGCCGCTGAACGAGTGGATCAGCCCCCCGTTCGAGCCGACCAAGCGAAACGGCAATCTCTACGCCCGCGGCGCGACCGATGATAAGGGACAAATGCTGACGCATGTCTTCGGCGCGCAAGCGTGGCTGAAGACGCGTGGCAAGCTGCCGGTGCAGCTCAAATTTGTGATCGAGGGAGAGGAAGAGGTCGGCAGTAAGGGAGTGAATCAGTATCTCGCAACGCCTGCTGCTCACGAGAAGCTGAAATGCGACGTCGTCGTGATTAGCGACTGCTCGCAATATGGGCCGGGACAGCCGGCGATTACTTATGGCCTGCGCGGAGGCATGTGGTTTCAATTGCGAGCCTTGGGTCCGAAGCAGGATTTGCATAGCGGCACGTTTGGCGGCGCGGTGGCCAATCCGATCAATGCGATTTGCAAGCTCTTGGCATCGCTGGTCGATGAACGCGGCCGCGTGCAAGTGCCGGGCTTTTATGACGATGTCGCCCCGCTGTCGGATGAGGAGCGTCAGGCGTTTGCGGCGCTGCCTTTCTCGGACGATCAATTCAAAAAACAAGTTGGAGTGAAAGAGCTGGCGGGCGAGGAAGGTTTTTCGACGCTGGAGCGGCGTTGGGCTCGGCCGACTTTTGATGTGCTGGGCATTTGGGGTGGTCAGCAGGTTCCGAAGTCGGCTGTGGTGGCCCGCGCCGGCGCGAATGTCAGCTTTCGCCTGGTGCCGAACCAAGACCCGCAGAAAATTGCGGCGGCGACGAAGGAGTTTTTGCTCGCGCGACGGCCACCAGGAATTGAACTCGAAATCGAAATCCTTTCTGGCTCGATGGCGGTGGTTGTGCCGCTCGATAGCCCGTATGTACATGCTGCCGCGCGGGTGATCGAGCACGCTTTCGGCAAAGCGCCGGTCTATATGCGAGAAGGCGGTTCGATTCCGATCGTCACCAACTTCAAGCAGGAACTTGGCGCGGACACATTGCTCCTTGGCTGGGGCCTGGATGACGACAATACGCACAGCCCAAATGAAAAGTTTTGCCTGGCCGATTTTCATCGCGGAATCAAAGCCAGCGCGCATCTGTGGAATGAATTGGCAAAGTAATTGAAATGCTGGATCGTAAATTTATCGTTGAGAATGTTGATCGCATCAAAAGCAACTGCACGCAGCGCGGCGTGAAGTGCGATGTCGATGGCCTGTTGGCCGTTGAGGCTGCGCGGCGGCAGAAATTGCTCGTCGTGGAGGAAGCCAATCGCAAGGCCAATGATGTATCCAAGATGATCGGCAAGGCAAAGGATGCCGCCGAGCGCGAAGCGATGAAGGAAGAGGGCCGCAAGCTGCGCGAGCAAAAGGAAACCGCACAGGCCGATCACGACCGGCTCGATGCGGAGGCCAAGGCCTTGCAAGGTGCGATTCCGAACCTGACGCATCCCGATGCCCCAGTCGGCGGAGAGCAGGATAGTAAGGAAGTGCGGCGGGGGGCGACGCCGATTCGGGAGTTCGATTTTAAGCCGCTCGATCATGTGGCGCTCGGTGAAAAACTGGGCATTGTCGATTTCGAGGCGGGTGCGCGAACGACGGGGCACGGGTTCTATTTTTTGAAGAACGACGCGGTGCTGCTCGATCTGGCGTTGGAGCGTTATGCCCTCGAAGTGCTGCTCGGCGAAGGCTTCACGCTGACGACGACGCCGGATTTGGCTCGCAATGAAATTTTGGAAGGGATCGGTTTCAATCCGCGAGGGCCGGAAACGCAGGTCTATTCGGTTGAGAACACGGACCTCAGCCTGGTGGGCACGGCGGAGATTACGCTCGGCGGGATGTATTACAACGAAACGATCGATGCGGAGACGCTGCCGCTGAAAATTTGCGGCATCAGCCATTGTTTCCGCACCGAGGCGGGGGCGCATGGGGCGGCGACGCGTGGTTTGTATCGCGTGCATCAGTTCACCAAGGTTGAAATGTTTGCGTACACGCTGCCCGAGGCGAGCGATGCGATGCATGACGAGCTATTGGCGATTGAATGCAAAATCTTCGATGGGCTGGGCATTCCCTATCGCGTCATCGACACGGCCAGTGGCGATCTGGGCGGGCCGGCGTATCGCAAATTCGATCTGGAAGCTTGGATGCCCGGCCGCGGCAAGGATGGCGAGTTCGGCGAAGTGACCAGCACGAGCAATTGCACCGATTATCAGTCGCGGCGGCTGAATATTCGCATTCGTAAAAAAGGTGAGAAGGGCACGCAGTTCGTTCACACGCTCAACGGCACGGCTGTGGCTATTAGCCGGGCGATCATTGCGGTGATGGAAAACTATCAGCAGGCGGATGGCAGCATTCTTGTTCCCGAGGCGTTGCGGAAGTGGATGGGGAAGGATCGGATCGCGCTGCCGGGGGCGTAATCAGCGGCGGTCGAGTAGTTCGGCGATGTGAAGGAGTTCGGTGGTTTTTCCTTCGCGATGGAGGCGGCCGCCGATGTTCATGAGGCAGCCTGCGTCGGTGGAGACGACGCAATCGGCACCGCTGGCGAGGATGCAGTTCATTTTGTCATCGACCATGTTGCCGGAAATGCCCGGATAGCGGACGGCGAAGGAGCCGCCGAAGCCGCAACATTGATCTTGCCGGGCGAGGGGCACGTAGGTGGCTCCTTCGACGTGCCGGACGAGCGTTTCGACTTCGCTGGTGTGCTTGAGCATTCGCAGGTGGCAGGCGAAGTGGAACGCGACTTTGCCTTGATACTTTGCGCCGACGCTGGTGACTTTTAGCTCGTTGACCAGGAAGTCGCTGAACTCGAACGTGCGGCTGGCGAGCTGGTTCGCTCGCTCGTGCCAGGTCTTGTCGTGTTCGAGCAGGTGCGGGTATTCGGTTTTCACCATTGCGGCGCAGGAGCCGCTGGGGACGATGACCGGGTTTTCGCCTTCGAATACGCGGATGGTGTGTTTGGCTTGCTCGCGGGCCATGTCGGCGTAGCCGCTGTTGAACATGGGCTGGCCGCAGCAGGTTTGGCTTTCGGGGAAATCGAGCTCATGCCCGAGGCGGCGCAGCACCTTTACCACGGCCTGGCCGGCAGCGGGGCGAACGCAGTCGCCGAGGCAGGTGATCATCAGGGAGAGCTTCATGGCGAATCGGGCAGCGCCGGCTGAGTTGGTCGATGCGGCATTCTAGGCAAATGTTTAGGGTTTAGGGGCGAGTTAAGGGGTTGTGGCCGAAGTTTTTTTGGCTCTTCACTTGAGTGGCAGATCGGTCGTAAGTCGTTGTGGGTAAGGCGAGTGTATAGCGCTAGGTGTTTCCATTTCGGTGCGCTCATATTTAGGGTTTAGGGTTGGGGATTAGGCATGTCTGAGGTGGATTTTTAGGGTGAAGTTTGCTGAGAAGGTCAGCGCAGGCGCGAAGCCGCCAAGTGATAGCCGGCCCCTTATGTTCATTGCAATCTGCGGGAAAAACCGGGCGAGATTTTGGAAGATTTTTTCAAGCTGGAAATGGAGATTTTTTTGAGGGTTGTGCTATGGGGACAGGTAGGGCTTGGACCGTATTTAAGAGGCGGCGTCTTGCCGAATATCGATTGGGGACTGCTCCGGCCAGGCTTGCCGCACCAGTTCGATCAAGCACTGGCAAGCCAGTGGCACACCAAACAGATCGTTTGCCAGTGCCACCCCGCCGACCGCACTCATGCATGAGGCGTATCTTCGCCTGGTGGGCGGCGAGGGAATAGGGAGTCAGGGTTCAGGAAGTGAGTCCAAGGTCTAAAGTCCAAAGTCGTGCATGGAGCAGGGGACAGCGGTGGGATATCAGTATGCGGCCGAACCGTCCGTTGCAGCAGATCGGGGCGGCATTTAGGCTTTCTTAAGTTCATTGTTTACGCAGCGGGCCTAGCAGGTGATCCGTGTCGTTCGTCGGCAAAGCTCGAAGGCGAACAACGATTGGGGACAACATGCGACGATTTCACATACTCGGCAGCTTGTGTTTGGCGATCTCCGGGTGTTTTTCTTCGTCGGTACATCCGATTCTGACAGTCGATGACCTCATTCATGATGTTGATCTCAGCGGAAAATGGCGCCAAATCGATGTCACGGAGAAGCAAGGTCCGCCGCATGAATTCACGCTTGCTGGCTGGGATAGAAACGGGCGGTACGACATGACACTGCTGAATTTCAAGGAAGATGAACAGAGTCGTTTAGAGCGAGAGCAAAAAGGAGGAAAAGCAATCCCGGTTGAATATGAGGTGGCCATTGGGAAACTCGGTAATCACCGTTTTCTGCAGGCGCGACGATCGGAGTCGATCACCGGGCCGGTATCATTTTTTGATGGCGTCGTCACTTATACGTTCGCCAAATTCGAACTGCAGAACGATGTCTTACTCGTTTATACAATCAACGATGTGGCACTTAGGGATCTCTTGCCAAGGACCACGGTGGCACATTTCATGCACAAGCCGGGGGACTTGATTACAGACATAGTTATCACAGAGTCCACACCAGGGGTTCAGGAGTTTCTCAAGCAGCATCACCAATCCGTCTTTCACAGCGAGCCAGCCAAGTTTCGCCGCTCGCCAGCAAAGAGCGACGTACAATCGCAGACACCGAAGCCGTCGACCGGGCCGAAATCAAATGGAGATTCTTCATCGCCGGCCCGGTGATGCTTGCTGCCCACAGATTGCATCCGATAGGCAAATACACGCTTTGAGGTGACGACCAGAAGCACGCCCCAGGTGCTGCTGAGCGTTATCGTCGTTGGGTGCAAAAATGAAGGTAAGCCCTAAATTGGTCTCGGAATCTCAACCGTATTCCGGCACGTGCAAAAAACGACCGAATGTTACCGCCGACCGGCGGGCTCGTCCGAGATAGCAAACCGATTCTTGAAGCACGATTTTCGTGCCGAGAACCCAGACCTTTTCCGGGAATAGAGCCGATCTGCCTGCCAGATGACGAAAAGTCGCCTTGGAGCGCGGCAGCAAACCAAGGTTTCTTTGAACTCCAGGACCCTGAAAAGGTGTCAGGAACCAAATAAATGATTTTGCGGGGTGGCCGGTATTGCGATCGGATGGCTGCCGGGTCGCGCAGCGAACCACGGCTGAAGCCACCATTCCATCTTCCATCACCAGGGTCCGAGTGAGTAGGGAGTAGGGACTCGGCGCGGGAGGTTGAGGAATGTTTTCGCTGATAACCCGCGACGAATCCTCCCCCCCTTTCGAGAAAATCCGCCAAATTCTCGCCCGGTTTTTCGCGCCGATTGCAATGTAGTTATTGGAGGACAACGCCTCCGCAGATTCGACTTCGCATTCATCAACCCGAAGCAAACGCAACGGTCATGCCCAAACTGCGCCCCTCCACCCCTACTCCCTATTCGCGACTCCCTACTCCCTTTGAATTCATCTTGAGCGCACCAGCCATCCCCCCCGAAACCCCAACCAGCGCACCGCCAACAACTTACAGCGACCCAATCACCCCCCCCGCCCAAAAAAACTTCCAATCTTTAGCGGCAGGCGGGACACCTACCCTACGTTTTTCGGCAGGCGGGACGCCTACCCCACGTTAGCACCAGCGTTTGGCGACTTCGGATTTCATGAAGGCGAGGGAGTCGGAGGCGAGTTGTTCTTCGGAGGAGAACATGCGACGCCAGATTTTTGTGGCGGCGGCGATGGCGGGGAGAGGGGCTTCGTGTTTAACGCAAAGGGTGGCAAAGGCGCAAAGTGAAGGATGGCGAGGAGAGTGGAACAAAAGGTAACGAAGGCAACGAAGGGAAAGACAGAATGTCGAGGCAAGCGATTGAAAGGGAGACTGGGTGGGGAACTTTTGACGGGGAGGGGGCGTCGGAGGTGGTATGACGCGGCTGCTTGGATTGGGTCTGGGCGGCTGGCCTCGCGATGGTTTGCCAGCGCGGGGCGGTTCTTATTCATTTTTTATTGCGGGCCGGACATGCGTGCGGGCGAAGGGGCTCGCACGTAGGACGCGGCGAGATTTGTTGGGCATCCATGAGCGCTATCGAACGAAAGCAACGGAGAGAGGAACTGTGCGACTTGCGGCAGCACGATCCATTGCGCGTGATTGAGATGTATCGCCGTGTGGTGGGGCTGAATGGGCGGTGCATGCTGCCCGGTGGGATGAACCTGGCGTCGCTGATCGAATCGATAATCGATCATGAAGCGGATAGCGGCAGACGGCTGGATGCGGCGGCGTGAGGCATGGGGGAGAGGGAAGAAACCACGGCAACCACGGCGTGTGAGCGTCTTTATTGTAGGTAGTTTTAATTGGGGTGTTCGCGCCAGAATGACTCCCATTGGGTGGGTTCACTGAGGTAGAGGGCGCGGAGGTGGC
>JANNTN010000756.1:0-1690 GCA_031394445.1 Anatilimnocola sp. | reverse complement strand
CCATTCTGGTCTTAGTTGACACTCCATGCCATTATCAAGATCAGGGTTATGGTCGGGCCCCAGTTCCGTGTGGTGCCCCAACAACTTTAGTCAAAGCGCAGCGTATGCCCTTCCAGGCTTGTCGACACACCAAGTTGGGCGAGATGGCCTTTCCAAAGAGCTTCGAGGCGCTTCGCATCATCGTCTTGCACTCGCCTACCGGACGCTGGCAGCCAACTCCAATAGACGCTGGGAATGCTCTCTTTGAGCGCGTCAATTGGCAGTACCTGTTCGGGTGAGAGGATGACATTCCATCGAGCGTGAACAAAATTTGCTTCCCGGTCTCGGTCTTTCCAGTGCTCATCTCTGTACACTTTGCCGGTGGTTTGCCCCGAAGCGATTATTCCCCGGTCCTCGTATTGGCGGACCATAAATATGCGAGAACCGACTGGCATGCTCTTGTTGTTGCCGGTGCTCCAGCCACCTCGCACCATTTTGCCTGATAGTGCCTGCGTGCGGTCACGCTCGTAGCTATTCCAGGCATCGGGATCGGTAGGATTCCAGAGAAGCAAGTATGTGTTCATTGAAGGAAGACCTCGCTTACGCTTCGGGTTAGTGTGTCAGACCTTCAGGGGTTTCCCACTCTTCACTGCCGCCGTCTGCTTGTGACAGAGCACGATGGCGTCGCGGGCTAGTGAGCCGGAGAGAATGGGGGAGGGTTGGTTGCTGGTGATGGAGCGGACGACCTCTTTGATTTCGGCGTCGAAGGCTTGCAGCATGGGATCGCCGGTGGGCATTTTGGGCTGGGTGGCTTTGCCTTTGTTGTAGAGCAGCGTGAGGGGAGTGATTTGGAGCTTGCCGTCAGGGAGAACGGCGAGGTCGAAATAGAGGGTGGCTTTTTCGAGGTGGATTTCGAAGCCGTGGGTGAAGGGGCGGCCTTGCTGGTTGATGACACCGCTGGCGGAGGTGACCACGAGCGACGGGTCGGCGAATTGGAATTGGCTGACGCAGTACTCGACGACGTCGCCCCGCATTCGGCCCTGGCTCGTGACGGCGGTGGGCATGTCGAAGAGGAGGCGGATGAAATGCGCGTCGTGAACGTGCAGATCGACGAGCGGTCCGCCGACTTTTTTTGCGTCCCAAAAGTCCTTGAGCCAAAGCGGATCGGAAATGACGCGCTTGAAGTGGCCGCCGAGTAGCTTGCCGTACTTGCCGACGCGAATTAGCTCGCGGGCGTGGCAGTATTCGGGCAAGAATGGCAAGCAGTGGCCGACAAGCACCTGCTTCTTGGCTTTGTCGGCGGCTTTCATGATCGCGTCGCACTCAGCAGCGGTCAGGCCCATCGGCTTTTCGACGAAGACGTGCTTGCCTGCCTTGAGCGCGGCGATGGAGGCTTCGGCGTGCAGGTTTGGCGGCAGGCAGATATCGACGAGGTCGATCGACTTGTCGGAGAGTAAGTCATCTAGCTGGGTGTATTTCGCGACGCCCGACAGATCGACTTTTTCTCCCGGCGGGCCGAAGTTGCCTTTGATGCTGGTCCAGTCGCCGCCCAGACGTCGCTCATCGCGCGTGCAAACCGCCGCCAATTTCACACCCTTCGTCTTCTTGTACGAGAGGTAATGAATCCACCCCATGAAACCGACACCGACGAGACCAACTTTCAACATGATGTATAGCTCTTGTAAGAATCACTAGGTAATCGTCAACGCTT
>JANNTN010000727.1:0-9433 GCA_031394445.1 Anatilimnocola sp. | reverse complement strand
CTGGAGAAAACTTGCGTTCCTCTGACCAAACACACTTCCAGACGCACTAGCTGAATTCGTGAGAATTCCCACCATCTGGCAAACCGAATTCTCACGAATTCGACGACAGCTTCGGTTCACTGATCGGCTCTTCGTCGAGCGTCACGGTACTCCCATCGCTCGTACTCACAACGGCCTTGAGCACCAGCGCATCGATGTTGCTGGTCAGGAAGCGGCAGGAACCGTCTCCCATGCAGACATTGATTCCACCGTTGTGAAAGCTGAGCGGCTCATCGTTGGGTCCGCAGTTGTTGAGATCCCACGGGCATGTGCTGGGTCCGCCAAACGGGCTGGCCGAATTGTTGACGCCAGCGACGCGACTTTGCTGAGACGAGGCGTTGCTCGGTCCGGACACGCCGTTGGCAAACGCATCGGGGTCGGCCCAAGCAAAAACGCGCCGTCCATTGGCGAACAACGAACCGCTGGAGCCTTTGCCCTGAACGGCATCAACCGGATTGGCGACTGGGCCCGGGCGCGATGAGTAAGCACCGATCTTGGCCACACTGGGGTACGCCCGTCCGGCATCCTCCAAGACCAGCACGGTATTGCTCGTGCCGTCTTGCACATTCCGGTAGCCGTGGCCGGGGTCGCAACTCAGCATCCCCGCATTGACCTGACTTAAATACCCCGCATCGCTGGTTGACGTGCGCGACTTGAAAGTGGCGGAGCCTTCCCATCCATCAATGTCCGTAATCGCCACAAACATGTAATCGACCGGGCCATACTTCGAATTCGGGTCGCGCGCTCACGGGGCCAGCGGCGTTGATGGGCAAACGTACGACTTAATGATCGTTTTGGCGGCCAGCGTGCCGCTGAGGTGCCGGGGATCATCATAGGACAAGCCCCGCGCTTGAGGATGTATCAGCGCACCGCTGGATGTTATATGGCCGCCACTTCCCGCCGTGGCCCCATAGCTTGAAATGGAGTTCGAATCCGTATCGAGCTGGTTATAGACCGACTGCTGTTCAATATAAGGCAGCATCATCGTCCCGGTGGAATGAATCATGTACGGCGTGGTGCCGCTGCCCGTCGAATCGCATTGGCCAGGATGCGGCAAATAACGATGGGTCGATTCGAAGTTCTGAACCGCCAGGCCCATTTGCTTGAGATTGTTGATGCACGAGTTGTGGCGGGCCGCCACACGGGCCGATTGCACCGCTGGCAAGAGCAAAGCCACGAGGACTCCAATGATTGCGATCACAACCAACAATTCGACCAGGGTAAACGCGTGGCGCGGCTGAAGGGTACAGCCTCTAAGTGTGCGAGCCATCATTCCTTCTCCCAAAACGTGTTCTCATTTCGTTGCCGCAAATTAGTCGCGCCGCCCTTGAAGCTTGCGCGAACCACGCGCGAAGAAATGATGAAGATCGCAGGCCAATCCAGCGCAATTTTTGTGAATTCTGCATGAAGACGGCCGCGGCGAGGCAGTAATGCCTTGTGAACAGTGCCACTTGCAGCAGAGGCCCGTTATGTCCGCTAGTTTGGCCGCGACTTGTATTCCGCGGCTGTTGAATCCAGTAAATCCAGGCCTTTTGACGATGGAATTACAGCCCGAGAGCAGCCCTGAACCCGCTCCTTCGCAACGCGAAGCAGAAGCGAAGCAAGTGATTCAGGAACTGCTCGATGTTCTGCCACAGGATATTCTGGAAGAGCTGAACTGCGGGTCGATCGATCTGAAGGACTCTTCGTTTTTAGACGGTTTGACCGATCACGTTTCACGACTGGCAATGGCCAGCCCGCGCGTCGGCCAGAAGCTGCTTCCGAAAATCATTAAGCTCAAAAAGCTGATCAACCGCTCGTTGCGCGAGTCCGATCCCGACGTGCAAATTTCGGCTACCGTGACCCGAACCAGTCAGCACGTGGGCCGCAACGACACCTGCCCCTGCGGCAGCGGCCGGAAGTATAAACAGTGTTGCATCAGGAAAAAATGACCTCCGCAGCCGCCAAAAGGCCGTGTTTGACTCGATTTTGGAATAATCTTGAGATTCGTGCATTGAAAAGTGCTGGTGGGGGCAGTAAGAGGAATGGAATCATCTGAAGCCTGAGCTTCTCATAATCAGAGGAAGCCGAAACATGACCACTGGACCAACTGTTGCCGTGCCGCCGCGCGGTGAAGCCGACCAGCGAGCTCTGGTCGCGCTCAGCGATGGCGACTTATTGACACGCTTCTTCCAGGCCAAAGAGGACGCCGCTTTCTCGACGTTGGTCGCGCGGCACGGACCGCTCGTATTTGGTGTCTGCCGACGGATTCTGCCCGACGCCAACGACGCCGAGGACGCATTTCAAGCCACGTTTCTCGTGCTGGTGCGGAAGGGTGCCACGCTTCGCGAACCCGAACGGCTGTCGAATTGGTTGTATGGCGTCGCCACTCGAACCGCGCGGAAAGTCAGGTCGAAGGCTGCTCTGCGAATCAAGTCGGAAAGGCAGGCTGGCGAGATGCCGACAAAACCCGCAGTGAGCCAGATGACCTATGACGATCTGCAAGCTGTTCTCGACGAAGAGATCAGTCAGCTTCCAGAAAAATATGCCCTTCCACTGGTGTTGTGCTATTTAGAAGGCAAGACCAATGCCCAGGCCGCCGCACAGCTCGGCTGGCCGGAAGGCTCGATTTCCCGCCGCCTCTCACGGGCTCGCGAACTCCTACGCTCGCGGCTAGCAAAACGCGGCATGGCAATGTCGGTCGCCTTGATCGCGGCGGTCTTTGCGCGGCCTGCGGCGGTTGCCGTTTCGAAAGAGCTACTGGCCTCGACAACCCGCGCTGCAACTTTGGTGGCCGAAGGGGCCGACCTCCATGATGTAGTCTCACCTACAGTCGCGAAGACGACTCAGGACATTCTGGCGAGCATGTCCGCGGCCAGCAAGTTCGCCGTGCCGACGGTTGTGATCGTGGCCTCCGTGCTGCTTATCCTGACTACTGGAGTATGGCAACTCGCTCCGGCTGCGGCCCATGCCGCGAGCAATATGTTTCATTTCACGCGCGGCGGCGGCGTGCATGGCTCGATGCGGCCGGGCTCAGCCGGTCAGGCCACCGATGTAGCCGGTACCGCGTCGGTCAGCGACGGAGCCTGTGGTGCGGCGGCCTGCACGACGACAACCCCCGCTCCCTGTGGTACTGCGCCTTAGCCGTCAAATCCACGGTTATATCAATCATTTTTTGATGATGGGCTGGCCTGTTTCCCTAAGCCTGGGTCACGGGCTACTTCTGATCTGCGGCGACAGCAGATAGATTGGATGGCATGAATTTTGACCCAAATGACAAGAGTAAAGAACTGATTCCCAACACGCCAGACGTCGATTTCGACGAAGAAAACCAATCGCCCGAGCAGCAGCAAGCCGTTGAAAAGGCCTCCAAAGCTGCGAGAAAACTAGAGCCAGTCGTGCTGGCCCATGTGCTGCGGCCCAATTATCAGCCCGTCAAGCCGCGGGTGATTGCCAAGCAGCTCAATCTGCCCAGCGAGTTACACAAGGCACTCAAGCTGGCGCTTAAACGCTTGGCAAAGGCCGGGAAGCTGGTCTTTGGTGCGGAGCATTTGGTAAGGCCCCCGAAGGTGAAGAAGCAGGAGCCGGGGGAGAGGAGCCAGGGGGCAGGGGGCAGGGGGGAAGGCACAGGAACCAGGGGTCAGGGGTCAGGAGTCAGGAGTCAGGAGCCGGTGCGGAAGGCCACTATTCCAGACGTGGCCCCAAGGGAGAGAGAGTCGCGAACTGGCGGAGCCTCATCAAGTCGCGATGGCAAGAACATTGTGGTGGGCACATTTCGTCGTACGGCGCGCGGATTTGGGTTTGTGCGTCCGCGAGGGGCGAAGCCGGGAGATCGCAGCGGCGATGTCTATATTGCGGCTGGGGCCACGATGGATGCGTCGGACCGCGATGTGGTGCGAGTGCGGCTAGGCCGCGACAAGGCTCGCGGCAAGACCGGCGAGATGCGACTCGCTGGCGACATCATTGAGATCATCGAGCGCGACACGCATCAGTTCGTCGGTGTGTACAAGGAACGCGGCGACACGGGATTTGTCGATGTCGATGGCAAGGTGTTCGTGCAGTCGGTGCCCGTGGGCGATCCGGGGGCCAAGGGTGCCGTGCCGAACGACAAAGTCGTAATCGAGATGGTGCGGTTTCCAACGCACATCAGTCCCGGCGAGGCAGTAATCGTCGAAGTGCTCGGCCAGAAAGGCGAGCCGGGCGTCGATACGCTCTCGATCATTCGCGAATTCGAATTGCCGCAGGAATTTCCTGAAGACGTGCTAGAGGACGCTCGCCAACAGGCAGAGTTGTTCGACGAATCGACGAACGGACGTCTCGATCTAACTAACGAAACAACTATCACGATCGATCCGGTCGATGCGCGCGATTTTGACGACGCGGTGTCGCTCACTCGCCTGGAAAATGGGCATTGGAAACTCGGTGTGCATATCGCCGATGTGGCCCACTTCGTGCGTTCGCGCTCGGCCCTCGACCGCGAAGCGCGGGAACGGGCCACGAGCGTGTATCTGCCCGATCGCGTGATTCCGATGTTGCCCGAGGTCATTAGCAATAACCTGGCGAGCCTGCAGCCGGAGAAAGTGCGCTACACGCTGTCGTCGATCATGGAGTTGACGGCGGATGGGGCTTATATCGCGGGGGAAGTGAAGCGGTCGGCAATCAAGAGCGACCGGCGATTCACGTATGAAGAAGTCGATGAATTTCTGGCCGATCGCGATGCCTGGCGAAAGAAGTTGACGCCGAAAGTCTGGACGCTGCTGGCGAACATGCACGAGTTGGCGATGATTCTGCGTGGCCGGCGACTGGAAAAAGGTTCGATCGAGCTGACATTGCCGGAGGTGAAGATCGATCTCGACAAGCGCGGCGAAGTATCGGGCGCGCATCTGGTGAAAAACACCGAGAGCCACCAGATGATCGAGGAGTTCATGCTGGCCGCGAACGAGTCGGTGGCTCGACTGTTGGCAGAGGCTGGTCTGAATTTCTTAAGCCGCGTGCATGAGCCGCCGGACCCGCGGAAATTGCACTCGCTAACGACGTTTGTGCGCGAGCTGGGAATTGAATGCGAGAGCTTGGAGAGCCGGTTTGAGATCAAGCGCGTGATTGCGGCCGTCGCCGGGCGGCCCGAAGCACACGCCTTGAACTACGCGATACTGCGATCGATGCAAAAGGCGATTTACGCGCCGAGCGACGAAGGGCATTACGCGCTGAACAAAGAGTACTACTGCCATTTCACATCACCCATTCGGCGGTATCCCGATTTGACCGTCCACCGGATGATCGAATCGCTGGCGCGGGGCAAGCGGCCGGCGGACGATTTTGATCGAATGACGATGCTCGGCGAGCATTGCAGCGAACGCGAGCAGCGGGCCGCGCTGGCCGAGCGCGAGCTGACGAAGGTGAAGCTACTCAGCTATTTGGCCAAGCGAATTGGGCAGGCCATGGACGCGGTGATCACCGGCGTCGAGGATTTTGGGTTGTTCGCCCAGGGGGTGGAACTGCCGGCCGAAGGGCTGATTCGCGTAGATACACTGGGCGACGATTTTTATCGCTACGACAAGGCCACGCACACGCTCGAGGGCACGAGAAGCGGCAACAAGTTTCGGCTAGGAGATCGCGTTACCGTCGAAGTCGCTCACGTCGATGTCGATCGTCGAGAGTTGGATTTTCGACTCGTCAAGCGGCTGGGGCACGCGGGGAGCTCTCGAAGCGACCATCGCGACAAGCGTCCCCCGCCGGGCGGCGACAAAAAGAAGCAACCAGGTGTTCAAAAAAAACGGCGGCTATAGATGTGGCTTCCGTCAACAGAAAACTGCCCAACGGGTGGTTCGTAATCGATGGCCAGTGTCGTGCCACAACGCCCGGTTCTTTTAATCCTCGCGGCGTTCAGCCGGTATCCCGAGGCATTTGAGTGGACGCGCAGCGTCGTCGAACAAGCCTGGGGACCAATCGCGCTGCAAAGCGAGTTGTTCGATCACCGCGAGACGAACTATTACGAAGCGACGATGGGACCGGATTTGAAGAAGACTTTCTTCGCCTTCCAGACCTTGGTCGATCCGGCCGGGCTGCCGCACTGGAAAACAGAGACGAACCAGTGGGAAACGGTCTATCAGCAGCAGGCCCATCACGCCGAGCCCCGGCCGCTCAACCTCGATCCCGGCTATTTGACAGAGGCCAAGCTCATTTTGGCTTCGACCAAGGACCGCGATCATCGGATTTACTTACGCGACGGAATTTTTGCTGAAAACACGCTGTATTTCACCAAAGGCGTGTGGCAGCCCCGGCCCTGGACCTATCCCGATTATTTACGCTCGGATTATCATCAATTCTTCGGGCGCTGCCGAGAGTTTTTGCGGCAGATATATGCAACGGTCAACGATCACGACTAGTTACCAAAATTGCCTGTGAATTAGGCACCATGTAGGATTGATAACGTGAACTTCGAGTGGGATGCCGACAAGGCTGCTCGGAACTTTGCCAAGCACGGCGTCTCGTTCCAAGACGCGGCAACTGTCTTCGGCGACCCATTGGCTTTGACCTATTACGATTCCAGCCACTCGGATGACGAAGATCGATATTTGACGTTTGGTCATTCCAGCGCAGGGCAGCTACTGACCGTCTCACATACTGATCGAGGCGATAAAACGCGAATTATTAGCGCTCGAATTGCAACCAAAACAGAGCGGCAGCAATATGAACAAGAATAACAGCCAGGCGAGCGAAGACCCTGATGATCTGCTCCCCGAATATGACCTCTCGCAACTTAAGGGTGGCGTGCGTGGCAAGTATTACGATCGCTACAAGGCCGGCACTAATTTGGCGCTCTTGGCTCCTGATGTCCGCCAGGCATTTCCGACGGACGAGGCGGTTAATCAGGCACTTCGCACTTTCATGCAATCTCATTCGGGTACATAGTCTTCCTTCAGCCGAGAGCAAACTTGCTGCCGGTACGCCGTAAGATCTCCGCAAGGGGCGATTCTCCGCAACCAGGTTTGGTTGCAGCTATTCAGATATTCAATGAGCCTCCAGTCCTTCCTGCTTTTCGTTGTCGGTTGCCTATTACCGAGCTTCGTCGTCGCGCTGGTGGCGACTTATTTCGTGCGTCGAAACGCGGTGCGGTTTGGGCTGATCGATCTGCCGAACGAACGCAAAGTTCATACGACGGCGACGCCGCGCGGGGGCGGATTGGCCGTGTGGTTGGGGGTGGTGGGCATATTCGCGGTGGCGCAGGTGGTTTTGTGGTATGTGAAGAGCGCCAGCGGCGGCGATAGCATCGTGCCCGATTTTGCGAAACAACATCTGGCGGGCGCGTCGCAGCGAGCTGTGGAATTGTGGATCTTGCTGACCGCGGGCACAGCGCTGATGTTGCTCGGCCTGGCCGATGACCGTGGTGGGCTGTCGTGGCAATTCCGCCTGGCAGCCGAGTTCGCAATTGCGGCGGTCTGCGTCTGGCTCGTGCCCAGCTTGCAAGCGACAGCGTTCATTCCCTTTCCACTGGTTACGGGAATGCTTTCCGTGCTGTGGATTGTCGCGCTCATAAATTCCTTCAACATGCTCGACAACATGGACGGACTTTCGGCCGGTGTGGCGGTCATTTCGGCGAGCATATTGGCGGCCGTGATGTTGCTCTCCCCCGACCCGATCACCGGCAAGCAGCAGTTGTTCAAAGCCGGGTTGCTCTTGGTGCTCGTGGGCAGCTTGCTCGGCTTTCTCTGGCACAATCGGCCGCCAGCCAAAATCTTCATGGGGGATTCGGGGGCCTATTTCATTGGCTTCATGATCGCCGCAACGACCCTTCTCGCCAGCTACACGGGCTATCACAGCGAGAAACGACACGCCATTCTCGCGCCGCTACTCGTCATGGCCGTGCCACTTTATGACATGGCCACCGTGCTTTTTATTCGCCTGAAAAACGGCCTCAGCCCCTTCGCGGCCGATAAAAATCATCTCTCGCACCGCCTGGTCGATCGGGGGCTGACAAAAACACAGGCCGTGCTCACGATCTACCTGATGACCGCGACATGCGGCCTGGGGGCATTGCTCCTGCACCGAGTCGATCGCACCGGGGCAGTCTTGATCGTATTCCTCATCGCCTGTGTGCTGGGGTTAGTAGCGATCTTGGAATCAACGGGGCGACGAAAGTAGATAGTAGGTTATGCTTCAGCATAACGAGCATTGAGGCGGGTAGTGTTATGCTGAAGCATAACCTACGAGTGCTAATGACCCATGACGAAACATCGGCGAGAAGAGCGAAAGCAGCGGCACCCGGTTGCGGAAGGCCAAATCCGCTGGCCGGCGATGTTGCGGGCCTTGGTGCTCAGCGGTAGCGTCGCGCTGCTCGTCATCGGTGCCCTGCTTCCTAGCGAATCGGCCATTTCGGACGGAACCTATGCCCCGCTGGCTGCCGGCTGGTGCTTGTTGCTCATTCTCTGGGCCGCTTCCGTATGCCTCGACGACCGGCCCACCATCCAAATCGGCTGGACGGAGCTATTCGGCGTCGCCCTCGTCGGCTGGCATTCGCTCGCCGCACTGGCTTCGCTCGGCCAGACCAATGGACGCCAGGCGCTAAACGCCCACTGGTTGATTTTGGGCTATGGCCTGACGGTATTTCTCCTCCGCCAGATCGTGCGTGAGGCGCGCGAAGCGCGCTGCCTCGTCGCCGGCATGATCTGGCTAACAACCCTGCTCGCCAGCTTGGGTCTCTTTCAATATTTCTACAGCATGCCTGTCCAGCGCGCGGCCTACCAGCGCGACCCAGACAAAGTTCTCGCGGCCAATCAGATTCCGGCTGAGCCCGATTCTCCCCAGCGCCAACAATTCGAAAACCGCTTGCGCAGCGTCGAACCGCTGAGCACGTTCGCGCTCACCAACTCGCTGGCCGGAGTGCTCGCGCCGTGGCTCATCGCCATGCTGGCAATCGGTTATGCGAGCTTGCGCCGGCCCGGCCAGTGGCAGACCGTAATCAGCATCGGTGTCTTGGCGGTCCTTGTCGGTGCCTGCTTTCTGTTGACCAAAAGCCGCACTGCTTATTTGGCGGTGATGGCCGGCCTTGTGTTCTTAGTCCTGTTTGGCAGATCGTCGGGCCGCTCGTGGATGAATTGGCAATTTCCCGCGGCCATTGCGGGAGTAGCAGTGGTGCTCGGTTTGGCCGCGGTGTTTTTCGGCGGACTCGACGTTCAAGTTCTCAGCGAAGCCCCCAAATCGGTGCTGTACCGCATCGAATACTGGCAGGCCACGGCGCGGGTTATCTCGCAATATCCCCTCTTCGGCTGCGGCCCGGGCAACTTTCAAGAAGCCTACGCCGCGTACAAACTGCCTCAAGCCAGCGAGATGCCGGCCGATCCGCACAACTTCCTCTTGGAAATGTGGTCCACCGCCGGCACACCCGCCGTCCTGCTGTTGGTTGCGTTGCTGGTTG
>JANNTN010000700.1:0-2138 GCA_031394445.1 Anatilimnocola sp. | reverse complement strand
CTTTGATGAAGTGTAGAAACCGCCGAAGCGACACGACCAGCGTCATTTGCCCGGTCTGGCTACCGACCGACAGCGTGTCCCCGAGCGCGTGTTTGCTTTCGCGGGCTGCGTCTAGGTCAAGCTCAGCAGCTTGCGGGCATTCTCGCGAAAGACCTTGGCCTTCACTGCGGCCGGCAAATCAGTCAGCTTTTGTTCGAAGAGCTCGAACTGCGGCACCGCCTGAGGGGGTGAGAGAAAATCGGTCCCGAACATGATCCGGTCCTGCCGACGAATGAGAAATTCGCGGCCAAACTCTAAATCGCGGCTGATGGCCCCCGCACCGCTGCCGGCGGATAAGTCACCATAAAGGTTGGGATAGGTTTCCATCAGCCGATCCATGGCCCCGCCGAGGGCAACTTTGGCCTTGGGATAGCCACCAAAATCACGTTCAGTCATGTCGCCGCTGATGGAGGCCCACCAGCCGGGGCCGTGACCAATGAAATTGCAGCCGGGGTGCGACTTCAAGGCATTCTCTAGCCCCGGCAGGCCAACTTTGTCGAGGTTCCGCAGGTTGTCGATATGAAACAGCAGCGGCAACTTGAGCTCGGCGCACGCTTCGTAAATCACCATGCTCCGCTTGTCGTCAAACGCCACCCCCGGTTTATGCTCACCAAAGCCCTTGGCCCCCGCATCGACATACTTTTTCAGCATCGAGACGAGCCCTTTGATGCCGCCGCTGTAGCTTGTTCGTGGATCGATCGAGCAGAAGGGAATCAGCCGGTCCCGATACGGTCGCGTCTGCTCCAGCACGAAATCGGCCGTGATGAGATAACTCGACGATTCGGGGGACATCAGCGGCAGAACCACCGCCTGGGCGATCCGGTGTGCATCCATCCAACGTAATAGCACCTCGGCGGTCAATGGCTCCGTGGTGTTCCACGTCTGGCCGAGATGCGTGTGCATATCGACGTAATCCCCAGGGGGAAACTTGTCAGTTGCATAGGTGTAGGGCCGAGCGAGTGACGTCACTCCTCCAACTGCTAGTGACGTAATAAAGCGGTGAAACGTGCGGCGGGATATCATGACAGGCTTGTGTTATTTGAGGTAAAGGTCCGGGTCTTGGTTAAGCAGGTCGGCTCGATGGCGAATGGGAGCACTTCAAACCACGACATTTTCATCGCGCGGACGTGGATCGAAGGTCAGCTTGACCGAATGAATCCGCACAAAGGCAGTTTCGCCAGGAGACGCTTCCAGGGGCGACTTGCTCTCAACGACTACCGCCACACCCAGCCCGTTTCCGATGGGAAAATTTGCCCCAGGCGTAGTGGAGCCCAGGAACCGGGAGAGAGTAAATTCGCCAGGCTGATCCCCGGGCTGTAAGAATTCCGGTTGGAAAGGCGTTGAAGCCAATTCCTCAGCTTCCAAAGCACTTTTGTTCGTATTGGCGAAGCGAAACAGGACCAGCCGGCAAGCCAGCGGGCCTTGAAACCAACGTGCGAACGTTTCAGCCGATGATCCACCGCCGGCCGCTTGAATCGTAAAGGTGTACTGCCCACCACGAGCACTTTTGATCTCTTGAGCCAGAGTGATTTTCTGGCCGGCACTCAATTTCTCAGTCGATGTCTTTGTTGCTGCGAACCAGCCGAGTTGTACGTACGGGACAGGTTGCGGGGCGATACGAGCCGCTAAGCCGATAGCTCCAGCCGCAACGAGTGGACTGGCGCGCCACCCTTTTTCTCGCGTGAGCGGGCTAACGGGCAGCAGTCGCTCAGCGGTGAAATCGGCATCGGCGAGCAAGCTGGCGTCATAAGGCGGGCAGAAGCGATCGTCGCCGGTGGGCTCGCAACGGGCCGCGGTGGCGGGACGGTTTCCGAGCAAGCGAGCCAGTGGCTCTCCCTTGGTCACGTGTTGCGGACGATTCGTCCGATCGTGGAAGACCCCGTCGTGCGGAATGCCCAGCAGATGGAAAATGGTTGCCGTCAGTGCGTGCGGCCGAATCGGATCGTCCACGGAGAAGGCGCCCTGTTTATCACTGGACCCAAACACTTGTCCTCCGGCGATCCCCGCGCCGGCCAGCGCACAGCTAAAGACGGAGCCCCAGTGATCGCGGCCTCCCAAACGGTTGATCTTGGGCGTGCGGCCGAATTCACCAATGGCCA
>JANNTN010000697.1:0-3785 GCA_031394445.1 Anatilimnocola sp. | reverse complement strand
CCGAACCGGCAATGGAAAACGCCGCCGTTTCCGGGCAGTTGTGTTGCTCCAGCAGCTTTGCAATGTGCAGCGCCTTGTCGTACTGATCTTGGCGGTAGTGAAACACCAAAATGCCGATCAGCGTCCGCGTCGCATTTTTGTCGGTATTCGGCGCGACCGTGTAAGCGGCTTCCGCGGCCGAGCCCAGCTTCGTCAGCAGTTCGCTGCTCTGCTCAACAAGCTGCTCGTATTGCTGTCTCAGCTCACCGCGCGTAGCAGCCGGTGCCGCTTCGTATTCGCGTTGCCGCTTGGTCAGCTCCGCCTCCAGCGTGTTCCATTCGCGAAACGTCGCCTGAAACTGCTCAGCCGGACTTTTCGACTCCTGGCCATTCACCAACTCGGCACAGCCCCACGCCCCGATTAATGCAACCAAGCCGAACCCGATGCATCGCCAATTGCTCAACTCCATCACTTGCCACTCCCCTTGTCCCCTTGTCCTCTTTCCTCTCCTACCTACTCAACCTTATGCGGCTGATACACATGATCCCGCTTGCGAACGACTTCGGCCTTTACAATCGAGTCCGGTGCAACCTGGCTGGCACCCTGCGGGTCGCGACGCAGCAGTTTCGGCAGCACATCCATCCCCTCGATCACGCGGCCAAAGTTAGTGTGCTTGCCGTTCAAATGCGGTGTCTGCTTGAACGTGAGGAAAAACTGCTGACCGCCCGTATCGCGCCCAGCGTGTGCCATGCTCAGGCTCCCCTGAAAATGCTGGCGAGTATCGGGCTTATAGCATTCGCAGAAGATGTGGTAACCGGGACCGCCCGAGCCATCCCCCTTCGGATCGCCACCTTGTGCCATGAAATTCTTCAGCACGCGATGGAAAGTAAGGTTGTCGTATTTTCCGCCCTCAACCAGCGAGATGAAGTTGCCGACGGTCTCCGGCGCTTCGTTCTCAAACAGTTCCAACACAATCACGCCCTTGGTCGTGGTCATTTTCACGCGGGGCAGGTCGTCGGCCTTCGCCTCGGCCTCGCGAATGGCTTTTTCCTTAGCCCACAACTCCGTGTATTCCTTCAGGTTCGGTTCCAGCTCTTTCCCATACGTCGAAAGCACCCCAAAGTCCTTCGCCTGCTTGAAGTACTTTTCAGCCGAGTCGTAATCGTTCAGCACAAACGCCGCGATGGCGGCCGCATCGTAAACTTGCTTGTCCGGGCAATTGTGCTCGATCAACACTCCCGACACGCGTTGAGCGGCGGCATAGTCGTCGTGTTGAATGGCATCTTCAGCCAACTTCGCCAAGAACCGCGTCAGTTGCGAGTCTTCGTTGGGTGCCTCGGCGTACGCCTTCAGCCCGGCGGCCTCCAGCGAGGCGACGGTCTGGTTGCCTTTATCAATCAGCGCCGTCCATTCCAGTTGAATTTTGGCCTGATCGGCCAGCGCCGCCGTCTGATATTGCAGCTTGAGTTTGCGCAGATCCTTGAGGACTGTTTTCCATTCCTCCAAAATTCGCTGATACTCGGCCGCGGCCGGCCGATTGGGCGCTGCGGCAGCCGCGGCTGGCGTGCTACCGGGCGTGGTGGGAGGTGGTTGATCGGGTGCCTTGTCCTTCGCCGGCTGAGCCCAAGCCGGAACGGCAGCAGTTGCGAGTGCTAAAACAACCACAAACAACGCAGCAAACCGCTTATTTTCACGCATGACAACGCCATTCCTGCAGGTTTTCATTTCGCACCGAACTCTATACTGTGACTGAACTTACCAACGCCGGCCAACCCCTGACAAGCGGGCATCCCCGTAGGGTGGGACAAGAGACGGGCACCGACGCGCAGCGTGGGTCGGCTCGCGCCGGCCCACCATACGGACTCAAAGCTCCTTTACGCAAACACACCCCTCCACGGTTCGCGCGGCGAACCGCCGCTCTACACTGGGTAAATGAGAAAAAAACGAACGGCGGATGACGCTGCGAAGAAAGGGACCGAGTCGGAGATTGTCGGCCTGCGCATCATTGGCGGCTCCTTGCGGGGCCGGAAGCTGGAATATAGCGGTGAAATGCGGACGCGGCCGATGAAGGACCGCGTGCGGGAGGCAGTGTTTAACCTGCTCGGCACCAGTGTCATCGGAGCCCGCGTGATCGACCTGTTCGCGGGAACAGGGGCGATGGCAATTGAATCCATCAGTCGCAACGCGGCTTCGGCCATCTGCATCGAACGGCATTACCCCACAGTGAAGTTAATTGAGCGCGGGGCCGGGGAGTTGGGAATTGCCGAGCGGATATCCGCCGTCTTCGGCGACGCATTCTTCTGGACGAAGTCGTTCGTTTTGGCCGATTCGGTGCCGCTCATCGTTTTCTGCTGCCCGCCTTACGACTTCTATGTCGATCGCAATGCCGAGATGCTAGCGCTGATCGAGCGGTGGGTTAATTTATGCCCACCGCAAAGCATGGTCGTCGTCGAGGCCGACGAGCGGTTCGATTTCGGAACGCTGCCCCATGCAGAAACTTGGGATGTGCGCACTTATCCCCCCGCCTTCGTCGGGATCTGGGAACACAAGCTTGCTTCGTAACCTGACGGTCGCGAGTCAACCAAAAAAACTTGGCAATTCTCACCCGGTTTTTTCAGCCAATTGCAATGTATATAGAGAGCGATGCGCTGTGGCACCGCATATCGCCTTCCACTCGCAAACCTTGACTTCGACCGCTAACATTTCACTCAAGTTGAGCGATTTCGAGCGACTCAAAACGCTGTAACTGCAACTCACAGAGCAACTTGCAAAAACGTGCTGCGAAAAGTTTTTTCCGATTTTAGCGCCGCCCGCGACAATGAATCCAAACTCAACACATTTCGCCGACCGACTCATCGCCGCCGTGCGAGCCAAACGCACGCCGGTCCTCGTTGGTTTGGATCCCCGGGCCCAGAGTCTGCCTCCAGGCCTCCTGGCAAGTACTGATAACGAAGCGACGGCATCCACTTTTGCCTCGTTCTGTCGCGGCGTCATCGACGTGGTCGCGCCGCTCGTGCCCGCCGTGAAGCCCCAAGCTGCCTTTTTCGAGCAACTCGGTCCGGCGGGAATGCGGGCGCTCAAGGATACGATCGACTACGCGGCCGCGAAGGGACTGCTGGTCATTCTGGACGGCAAGCGCAACGACATCGGCAGTACCGCCACCGGCTATGCCGAAGCCTACCTTGGCCCGCGCGACTCCAGCCCTTGGGGCAGCGATGCCCTTACCGTCAGCCCGTACCTCGGCGACGATAGCCTCACCCCCTTCGTCGATGTCGCGAAAGAGCGTGGCGCGGGAATTTTTGTCCTGGTAAAGACGAGCAATCCCGGCGGCAAGCGATTTCAAGATCTAATCGCCGACGGTAAACACCTTTATCGCCACGTCGGCGACTACGTCGAGTCGCTCGCCGCCGCGACCGCCGGCAGCGGCAATTATGGCTGCGTCGGTGCCGTCGTCGGCGCAACCTATCCCGAGCAATTGTCCGAGCTACGGCAAGCCATGCCCCACACCTGGTTCCTCATCCCCGGCTTCGGTGCCCAAGGCGGCACCGCGAAAGATTGTGCCGCCGCCTTCGATTCCCGGGGCCTCGGCGCCATCATCAACAACAGTCGCGGCATCATCTTCGCGCACGAGCGGGCCGAATACAAACAACGCTTCGGTCCCAGCCAGTGGCAGGAAGCGGTCGAAGCAGCCACACTCGCGATGATCGACGAATTGCGGCAGGCTACTCCCGCCGGAGTTCTCTAACTGACCTCATCCACCCACCCTCCGACGCTTGCTCTGAGTAGATTCGGACTCCATCGCCAGC
>JANNTN010000688.1:0-17152 GCA_031394445.1 Anatilimnocola sp. | reverse complement strand
GGTTAAGCTCGGCGGAATTCGGCCCTCGTCTCCCATTTCGGGCATGTCGGATAAGAAGAATTTGTCGCGTGCCTCCAGCATGCCACCGAGTTTGTCTCGCTCATGGCAGGCGACGCAGTTGAATCGCACGAGTGTTTGATTCACCTGTTCTGCCGCTGCTAATTCCGAGAGCGGCTTCTTCAATGCACCAATCGCCGCTGTCAACGACTCCGTTTGCAGCTTGCTCAACGCATACCTGGGTGTGCCAGACGCTGTTCCATCCAAGCAGCCGCCGCTTCCACTCAGTTCCGCTAGCGGCTTGGCCGTTTTCGTCGCCGCCAGCGGTGATCCCTTCTCCCGTAGCGTGTGACACGACGCACAACCGAGCGACACAAAATACTCCCGCCCTTTTGCGGCCTTCGCACCATCGATCGCGAACGATTCCTGCGGCTTGCCAGTGCTGGTGGCCTTGGCTGGCGATGTTAGCAGCGCGGCCAATGGCTGCTGCAATCCGCCCGGCGCTTCAAAATCGACTTGCAGCGACTCTTCCCCATTGTTCTCAAAATATTCAACGACGACCGAGTGCGCTCCCGCCGTCATCTTCACTTTCTTGCGCTTTTGCTCGAACGGATGGATACCGTCGCCAACCACGATCACCTTGTCGTCGATCAACAACCGCGAGCCATCGTCCGACCCAATCAAAAACAGATAGTCACCTTCCTCGGGCAGTTCAATCGTCCCTTCGAACCGCAACGCAAAATGATCCTTCCGCCGCGCCGGCTTCAAATCAAAGTTTTCGGCATCGCCCGTTGCTACCGGCGTTAGCGTGTCGAATTTGGGCAGCTTCTCCCACTCACCTTCGTAATACGCATAGTGCAGTCCGGCGACGATCTCCATGTCGTTGCACAGGAACGACGCCACATCGCGGGCCTCCGTCGCCGACAGATTCAAATCGGGCATTCGCCCGCCCGGTCGCACAGCGAGCGGCTCTTGCAAAAACTGCGTCAGCCCTGGCAGAGTGTACTTTTTCGACGGCGTGCCGAGCGGAATCGATGCCGCCACCGGTTCGACGGGTTGATTGTTCCGAGGGTCGTGGCAAGCCACACAACCCGCCGAATGAAACAGCGTCTCGCCGCGCTCAACCGCATACCGCGACGGATTGCTGACCGTGTTCGTTCCCGTCGTGGCCAAAAAATGCACCAGCGACTCGACAATCTCCGCTCGCTCCGGCTCCGACTTGCCTGCCAACACATTTGGCATCGTCGTCCCGGGCTTCGTCGCCTGCGGATCGTTTAAGAACAGCCGCAAGTACTCCGGCTTCACGCGCGTCGCCAACGTGTCCAGCACCGGCGCGGCCTTCCGCTCGATCTGCTTTGCCGCCGCCCCGCCAACCGCATGGCACGAAGTGCAATTCAACTCGCCCAAGAGTAACTGACCCGCCACCACGCGATTCGCATCGCTCGCCGCATACGCCCGGTCAAAACCCAGCACGCGCGGCGGCACATCGGCCGCTGCAGAAACCGTGGCGAGCAATAAGGCTCCCACCACGGCAGAGCATTCGAAGACAACACGAACATAGCGGCTTTCGACTCTCATAATCCTCCTCGACTCGTCCCCTTCAATGCGCCGCATCTTATCCCCAAACGCTGCTCTCCGCCTCATGCGGCTGACGCGCCGTTCGTAATAACTCAATCAGCGACTGCAATTGTGCGCCGCTCAGATGAGACAGTTGCTTTTCGTGGCATTCCCGTACCGGCTGATCCAGCGTCTTCAATAGCGTCAGCCCCGCCTCGGTTATGCCAATCTGCACCACCCGGCGATTCCCCGCCACGCGCTGCCGATCCACCAAGCCGCGTTGCTCCAGCCGGTCGATCAGCCGGGTGATGTCTGGCGCGTGCGAAACCAGCCGGCTGGCCAGCGCCAGCGTCGGCAATCCCGCCGGATGCTCGGCCCGCAGCAAACGCAGGGCATTGTATTGCTGGGCGGTCAGGTCATGCTGGTCGAAAAGCTGGTCTTCCACCATGCGCAGCCGGTCGTACGATCGCCACAGGTTGAGATAGCACTCCTGCTGCGGCGAATCGAAGCGGCGGGCTGTTTTGCGGGCAGCGGTTGAGGCCATGCCCGCATTTTACTTGGTGAAACAACCGTTGGCGAGACAACTAATTTTTCATTGATGGCGTCGTTTGTCGGCTTTGCTCCGCGAAAGGCGACTATCCAAAGGTACCCGTCCCTTCCTCCCCGCCACTTCCCATTTTAGAATTGGCCAAAACAATAGCTGGGGAGCGTTGCCTATGCCATCCGCGCCGATCTTTGTAGTTGTTGACGATAAACACATTCCGATCTACCGCATCATGTGGGTTGCGGACACACCGCACTTTTGCGGCGACGAAGAGTGCCAATGTGAAGGGGACTACGAAATTCGTCTGGAGCAGGATGAATCGATCTGGGCCTCCCGCATCGAACGCGACAACGTGCTGAAAGCTGTTGAAACCTGGTACAACGGCGAGCAACAAGGCGGCCACTGGACCGAGGACAGCCCTTAAACCGGATTATTCACGGGATCGGTAGGGCATGTGCTGCCTCGTTATGCAGCGGCACGCTAGGCAACCCAAAACCGCCCGCCTTCAGGAGCGCTTGTTGCCAGTTGGTTTGTTGCCAGTTGGCTTATTGGCTTGCTTGAGTGCTCGGTCGATCTTATCGATGGTGGACACGCCGGGGATATGCTTGCCGCTTTCAATTCGGCACAAGTGTTCAAAACTGATTCCGGCTCGCTTGGCCAATTCGCGCTGCGTCCAGCCGGCCTCAACTCGGCCCTTAATGATCTTGCGGGCCAGGCTCGCGCGGGCATATTCGACGGCCGGAAAGTTGCCGTCGGCGTCGGCCGCCGGAAGCGGTGGCAGGTCCGCCGCCTTGGCCAGCGTTGCGAGTTTCTCGTATTCGGCTCGCGGCAGGAGGACATACGGCTTCCCCTCGACAAGAATCGTCGGGTGCGTCGTTGTGCTTTCATTCTTCATAGAAGCCATCGCGATGACCGATCCTTTCGACCGTCACCTTATCGCCAGAAACCTTGTCGCCGTCAACATAAAACTGAACGCGGTAATCGCCCGTTCGCAGTCGATACCGCCCGGCCAACTCGCCTGAGAGCGGTTTCACCCCGCTCACCTCTGGCCATTGCTCCAGCCGTATCAATAAACGAAGCACGCGGGCATGCAAAGGGTTATTCAACACCTCCAGTTGCGCCGCGGCTGTGGGCGTCAAAGCAACCTTAGCCATAAAACATTCTATTGGAAATTGATGACAATATCAATCTCCATATTCACATTGATGTTTCGGCGGCAACGCCTCATTCCGCAGGACGAGCAACTTCAATAGTGTCAATTATGCCAACAGGCGAGATGCCTTCACATCCTCCGATTTTTCGTCCGACTGCTGGAAAATGCCCCTTGCGCTCGGTTAAGATGCTGGCCTGACAATGCCCGCCATTTCCTCGGCCCTTCATTCAGCGCCGATTTGCACTGACGAAGCCCTTCGTCCCATCCCTGGAGCTCTCCCCCCCATGTCTCGTCGTAATCGTCGGCAGTTTTTAGAAGATTCCATGTTTGCCGCCGCGGCAGCAGCAGCGGTCAACGCCCCCGCCGGGTATCTGTTCGGCCAGGACGAACCGCAAAGCAAAAGCCCCAACGAGCGGCTGAACGTCGCCGTGGTCGGCACCAAGGGTCGTGGCGGCAGCCACATCGGCGCGTTCGCCGGCCGCAAAGATACCGTCATCACGTATGCCGTCGATGTCGATAGCGTCATTGGCAACAATCGCGTGAACGAAATCGAAAAGCGCCAAGGCGTGCGGCCGAAGTGGGTCGCGGACCTACGCCAAGCCCTCGACGACAAGAGCGTTGATATCGTCACGGTCGCCACGCCCAATCACTGGCACGCGCTCGCCGCCATCTGGGCCATGCAGGCCGGTAAAGACGTCTATTGCGAAAAGCCGGTCAGCCACAACGTCAGCGAAGGCCGCCGCGCCGTCGAAGCCGCCCGCAAATACAAGCGCATCTGCCAAACCGGCACCCAGTGCCGCAGCAACCCCGGCATGCGGCAGTTCATGGAATATGTGCAATCGGGCAAGATCGGCCAGGTCAAGGTCGGCCGCGGCCTCTGCTACAAGCGCCGCGATTCCATCGGCCCCAAGGGCAACTACCCCATCCCGACTGACATTAACTATGACATCTGGTCCGGTCCCGCCCCCATCCTGCCCCTCACTCGAGAGAAGCTGCACTACGACTGGCACTGGATCTGGGCCTATGGCAACGGCGACCTCGGCAACCAGGGCATTCACCAGATGGACCTGGCCCGTTGGGGGCTAGGCGTGAACGAGTTGTGCAAGGCGACGTTCAGTTACGGCGGACGTCTGGGCTACGAAGACGCCGGCGAAACCGCCAACACGCAAGTGATTGTGCATGACTTTGGCGACAAGTCACTTGTCTTCGAGGTGCGCGGCCTGAAGACGCCCCAATATCGCGGCTCCGGCGTCGGCGTCATTTTCGAAGGCACCGAGGGCTACGCCGTCTCCAGCAGCTACGAAGGGGGCATCATCTTCGACAAGGAAGGCAAGGAAGTCGCTAAGTTCCTCGAAGGGGACGACAAGCATCACTTCGCCAACTTCATCACCGCCGTCCGCAGCCGCAAGGTGTTGGACCTCAACGCCGACATCGAAGAAGGGCACCTCTCCAGCGCCCTCTGCCATCTCGGCAACATCTCGTACCAACTCGGCAAGACGATGTCCCCCGATGAGTTAAACAAATCGATCGCCGATCTCAAGACCAACGACAACGCCAAGGACACACTCGAGCGCACGCTGGCCCACTTGCAGGACAGCGGCGTCGATATGGCCGCCTCGAAGCTCCAAGTTGGTCCCGTCCTGCCGTTCGACCCCAAGACCGAGACGTTTATTGCCAGCGACAACGCGCTAAACGAAAAGGCCAAATCCATGCTCACTCGCGAGTATCGCAAGCCCTACGTCGTCCCCGCCGCTGGGCAGGTCTAGTGCTCTCAAACCCAACAGCCGGGACCAAACTTGGTCCCGGTCCGTTTGGAGTTGCCTTCAACGCATCACTTCCGGGAGCAAGTTTACTCCCGGCTATTCGGAATTCGTAAACAGCCGAATGGCCGACGTTCAACCTCCCAGTTTCGACATCCTCTTCGAGGACGAGTCCTGTCTCGCCGTCGCCAAACCAGCGGGGCTGCTCACGCAAGCCCCGCTCGGCATCGACAGCCTCGAATACCGCATCAAGCGATTTCTCTCCGAGCGCGACGCGCTCACCGGCAACGTCTATCTCGGCGTCCCTCACCGCCTCGATCGCCCCGTCTCCGGTGCAATCGTCTTTGCCAAAACGCTCAAAGCCGCCCAGCGCATCTCCAAACAGTTCGAGTCCCGCCGCGTCGAAAAAACCTACTGGGCCCTCATCGCAGGCCTCGTTGAACCGCCTCAGGGCACTTGGACCGACCATCTAAAAAAGATCGACGGCGAACCCCGCACCCTCGTCACCACCCCCGACGACCCCGCCGGCCTCAACGCCATTCTCCACTACCAAACCTTGGCCCTCCCTACTCCCTACTCGCTAATCGCCACTCCCACTCCTCTCTCCCTCCTCCAAATCACTCTCGAAACCGGCCGCACCCACCAAATCCGCGTTCAATGCGCCAGCCGGGGCCATCCGGTCCTCGGTGACGAAATGTACGGCAGCCGAATCCCCTTCGGCCCCCCCAGCGACGACCAGCGCGAGCGGCTCATCGCCCTCCACGCCCGCACCTTAAAATTCTGGCATCACGCCGCCGGCGGCTACGTCACCGCTACCGCCCCTCTGCCCGATTATTGGCAACTATCTGCAGAAGACCTTGGTTAAAATCGCATTTCCCCATAAAGTGAACGAATCAGGCGGTTCGTGAAACTCGATTGGCGTGAAACATTATTGGACGGTGGCGAGTAATAGCCGTAATGCCGAATTGCCGCCTTCTTGAGGGATCTCCCATGCTGAGTTGGAAGTCACTTGCCTGCGTCCTGGCTGCATCGATCGTCTTGATCGCGAACGCATCACCCGCCGCTGATCGATCCATCGACGACTTCACGCTCCCCGATTTTCGCGGCCAGCAGCACAAACTTTCCGATTCGCAAGACAAGCAGTTCGTCGTCGTCGCCTTCCTCGGCACCGAATGCCCCCTCGCCAAGCTCTACGGCCCCCGCCTGGTCAAGCTGTCCGCCGAATACAGCGCCAAAGGGGTCGCCTTTATCGGTATCAATTCCAACCTGCAAGACTCGCTCACCGAGCTGTCCGCCTATGCCCGCCAGCACAGCATCGAGTTTCCTCTGCTCAAAGATTTAGACAACAAAGTCGCCGATCAATTCGGCGCGCAGCGCACTCCCGAGGTTTTTGTTCTCGATCGCAACCGCACCATCCGCTATCGCGGCCGCATCGACGACCAATGGGGCATCGGCTACGTCAAAGACAAGCCGCAACACTCCGAGCTCAAATCGGCCCTCGACGAATTGCTAGCTAATAAAGATGTCACCATCAGCAAGACCGATCCCATCGGCTGCCTCATCGGCCGCGTGCGTAAGGCACCCGCCAGCGGCACGGTTACTTACTCCAGCCACATCGCCGCCATCTTTCAAAAACGCTGCGTCGAGTGTCACCGTCCCGGCGAGATCGGCCCCTTCACGCTCACGAGCTACGACGAAGCCGTGGGCTGGGCCAGCATGATTGACGAGGTCGTCGATCAAGAGCGCATGCCGCCGTGGCACGCCAATCCCAAATTCAGCCACTTCGCCAATGACCGCCGTCTGAGCGATGAAGAAAAGTCATTGATTCACGCCTGGGTTGCCGGCGGCGCTCCCGCTGGCGATCTCGCGCTTGCTCCCAAAACGCCCGAATATCCCAGCGGCTGGCAGATTCCCACCCCGCCCGATCTCGTCATCAAGATGCGCGATAAGCCGTTCGAAGTCGCTGCGACAGGCGAGGTCCGTTACCAATTTTTCATGGTCGATCCCGGCTTCACCGAAGACAAATGGGTGCAGGCATCGGAAGTTCTTCCCGGCAACCGCGCCGTCGTGCATCACGTGCTCATCTTTGCCCGCGGCGGAGTCGGCGGTGAGAAACCAGAAACCCTGCGCGATGGCGCTGGCGGCGGCTTTCTCTCCGGCTACGTGCCTGGCTTCCGTACCAAGCCCTATTCCCCCGGCATGGCCAAACGCATCCCCGCCGGCTCAAAGCTCATCTTCCAAGTCCATTACACCCCCAATGGAACCAAGCAACTCGACCTCAGCCAACTCGGCCTTTGGTTCGCCGACAAAGACACGATCACACACGAAGTAAAATCCATCGCCAACGCGGCCAAGCGGCTAGAAATTCCGCCGCACGATTCAAATTACAAAGCTGAAGCCACGACAGCCGCCCTCTCCACGCCAGCATTGCTCCTCTGCCTATCGCCTCACATGCACGTTCGCGGCAAGGATTTTCGTTACGAAATCAAATGGCCGGGCCAGCCCGAAGAAACACTGCTCGACGTCCCCCACTACGACTTCAACTGGCAAACAACCTACATGCTGAGCAAGCCACTGCCGCTCCCCGTGGGCACGCGAATCTACTCCGTCGCGCATTTTGATAACTCAACCGACAATCTCAGCAATCCCGACCCGAACAAAACCGTCCGCTGGGGCGATCAAACCTGGGACGAAATGATGATCGGCTATTTTGATCTCGCCATTCCCCGTGCAGATGCCGACAAAGTCTCCACCGAAAACACCAACACCCCAGCCCAGAATCCCCCCGCTGCCGGCGGCCCGCGCATCGACGGAAAAACGCTGCTCACCATGTTCGACAAGAATTCAGACGGCAAAATCAGCCGCGAAGAAGCGCCCGATCGCCTGAAAGATGCCTTTATCCTGCTCGACTTCAATCGCGACGGCCATCTCGACGACACCGAGCTCGCCCGCATCCCCAGCCGCTAATAGCTAGTTGCTTTACATCACCGCGAAATAATTCTCCACCGCCAAATCAAGGTTCTCGTTCGTTAGCTTTGGCGGTGTCTTGCGGAACAAACAATAGTTCTTCACCTGTTGCAGCAAGTCACGCGGCTGGCAACACCGAAACGGCCGCTTCACCGCCCGATAGTGCGTCTCAATCAAGTGATTGATTGGTGCCTCTTCGTAGTCAAATCCCAGTCGCTCGCACATCATCTTCATCAAACTGCGAAACTCTTGTTCCGTCGGATCGACGACTTCAATCTTGTACGGAATTCGGCGGAGAAACGCTTCATCGACGAGATGCTTCGGTTCCAGGTTCGTCGAAAACACGATGAGCTGATCAAACGGCACCTGAATCTTTTTGCCGTTGGGCAAATTCAAATAATCGAACCGCTTTTCTAGCGGCACGATCCACCGGTTCAAAAGCGTATCGGTCCCCATCTTCTGCCGGCCAAAGTCGTCGATCACCAGCGTGCCGCAATTGCTCTTCAGTTGCAGCGGCGCCTCGCTTATGCCCGTCGAACGATTCAGCGTCACTTCCAAGCTATCCATCGTCAGTTCACCACCCACCACAATCGTCGGCCGGCGAATACGCACCCACCGCCGGTCAATCTTCGATTGATCGAGCAGTCCCGGGCTCGCTTGTATTGGGCATTCCTCGTGACTCACCGGGTCGAACAGACGCACGATCTCACCATCGATGCCAATCGCTCGCGGCATCCAAATATATTGGCCAAACGCCCGCGTAATTCGCTCCGCAATCGTCGTCTTGCCGTTGCCCGCCGAGCCGTACAGAAACAACCCGCGTCCCGAATTGATCGCCGGCCCCAAGCGCCGCAGCATCCGATCGCTGACGAGAATGTCCTCAAACGCCCGCTTCAAATCATCCGACGAAGGATGTTGCTTCTCCAGCGATTGTGACTTCACTCCGATGATGTAATCCTTCAACGAGACCGGCGCGGACCCGAAATACGTGCAGTGATCCATGAACCGCCGTGCCCGCTCGCGGCCCACGTCCGTCAATTGATACACATAATCGTTCATCGGGGCCGACCCGCGATACACGAGCAACTGATCGTATTTAAGCTGCCTCAGTAGCGGCTCCAGCAGAATGAACGGCATCTTGATCTGGTCGGAAACTTCGCGGCCCGTGCAATCCCCCCGCGACAGCAAATACTTCAAGATCAGCGACTCAACCTCGCTATCCGTCAGCCCCGCATCGCGAATCGTCGGCGGATCGATCGGCACAAACTCATCGCCTGCACTCAGCCGGCTGATTTCTTTTTGCAACTCCGATTCAGCGCTACTGCCCCCAGCCGTCGCCGCCGCGGACCGAGCTGCCGCCGGCTGCGGAGCCATGCTCCCCTCGCCCCGCCGTACATCACTTCCCGTGAGCTGAATAATGCGGTTCAAAACCTCGTTCAATTTCGCGTCCGCCGAACCTTCGCCGCTGGGCTCATGTGCCGGTGCCCTCGCGGCCAGTGCCGTCAATGCATCAGCCCCGTTTCCTTTGTTACGCAGCATTTCCAACAGCCCTGGATCAGTGCCCTTGCTCATCGTTCGATACCCGCTGCGTGAAGAGAATCCAAAACGGCAGAAATTCGCGAAATCTAGCTTCCAGTCGAAACCTAGATTGGCGAACCACTCCGGTCAAAGCGGTTCAGCCGGTCTTGCCCGAACTACTCTCTCTTTGCCTCAGCAGCGCCGATTGTGCCGGTTTTTCCGCGTTTTTTAGCCGCTCAGTGCAACAGCTTCGCACTGTGCAAATTTGCGCAGGGCAGAAATTTAAGCACAGGGCAGAAATTCCCGCCATTCCTCTACAGCAATAGTGGCCTACGTTTGCAGTATTCCAGCGCCTGCCGCCGGCCATCCCCTCGCATTCCCCGGTTCTCCTCGTGCCCATCGAGACGCAGACTTCCGAGTCCGCTCTGCTGCCCATGACCGAGCAGCGGCGCGAGGCACTGGAGCGGCTCTTCTCGCGCATCGGCGATGTGGCCTGCTTGCCGGCCGCTGCCGAAAAAGTCCTGCGCATTACGCAAAGCGAAGACGCCGACACCGAACAGCTCTGCGAAGCCATTCAAAACGACCCCGTCCTGGTCGCCCGCATTCTTCGCCGGCTTAATTCCTCCTATTACGCCCTCAGCCAAAAAATCTGCGATCTGAAAACGGCGGTCAGCCTGCTGGGCATGCGCGAGATTCGCAACCTGGCCCTCACCGTATTCGTTTCCAAAACATTCGACGGCGCGGCCGAGCATGGAACCTACCGTCGCGAAAACCTCTGGGCCCATTCGGTCGGCGTCGCCGTCGCCTCGCGACTGGTCGCTCGCGTCTGCGGGCTCGCCGGCTGCGAAGAGGCCTATGTCGCCGGCTTGCTGCACGATATCGGCCTGATCCTCATCGACCAGACCCTGCAGCGCCACTTTCACAAGCTCGTCGATTCGATCAACGAGCAAACACCGACCCACATCGTCGAATCGCGGATGCTTTCGTTCGATCACGCCATGCTCGGCGGCTTCGTCGCCCGCCGCTGGAACTTTCCCGACAACGTCGCCGATGCGATCACCTTTCACCATCAACCCTGGTGCTACACCGGCCAATACAAAGAGCTGGTCAACGTCGTCGCCGTCGCCAATTATCTCTGCAGCCGGGCCGGCGTCACCTCGCTCGGCGTCCACAACGTCCCCCCCCCGCCCGACGAAATTTACAGCGGCCTCGGCCTCGACCAGGTCACCCTCGCCATCATCTGGGAAGAGCTCGATGCCGCCCTCGAAAAAGCCTCCTCCCTCGCCACCGCCAACTAACCGCTTCTTGTAGGGTGGGACCAGCGCGGGCACTGACGCGCAGCGTTGATCGGCTCGCGCCGGCCCACCAATCTGCTATCACTGGCTCGCGTTCTGGCTCACCCCCTTCGCCTTCCTGCGCAATTTCCCTGCCTTATAGCCTTTAAACCTCAAATCAGCCTTCTCGCATGGAAAAGTTCTAGTCACTAAAAAGGCTCGCCGATTCAAGCGGTGGAATTCCGTTTTCGTCCGCTCATCTACCTGCTATCTCCCATGACGCCTACCAGTCATGCTGGCACGCCCAGCTATTCTGTCGTTGTAGAAATGGAGAACGCGGCCACGGTCGATTGGGCCGACGTGGGCCAAACGCTCCGCGTAATTGCCGAGCAGGTCGCGGCGATCACTCCGCCGAATAGCCCAAAGCCACAGGTCATCCTGGCCCACCCCGGCCCAGAGAGCGAGTCGCCCGAATTAATCGCTGCTGCTGGCCGTATGGTGCCCGAACTCCATACCGCCGCTCGCGTGCAAGCAGTTGCTCTCCCCAATGGCCGTTATTACGAGCTCAAAAATGCCGGCATCGCCCAAGCCGACGGTGAGCTAATCGTCCTCCTAGACTCCGACGCTGTACCCGAGCCCGGCTGGCTATCCACTCTGCTCAAACCGTTTACACAGTCCGACGCCGTCATCGTTCACGGCTGCACCTACTTAGGCCATTCCGATCTGATCTCTCGCACCCTGGCGATGATTTGGGTCTTCCCCCTCCGTGACCACGACGAGCGAGAGGTCAAACGACGATCGCTAAACGCCAACGGCTGTGCATTCCGTGCTCAGGTTGTGGGACCAAACCCTTTTCCCATCGACAACGGTTTCAAAGTCGGCTGCACTAAGTTCATGAAAAAACTTGAGCAGCGCGGTATCGAGCTCATTCGCGTCCCGGCCTATGTCAAGCACGCGCCGCTCACTGGTTTTCGCTTTCTTTTGTGGCGCGCGCTCGTCACTGGCCGAGACGCCGACCGCAAAGTTGCCGATCTTAAATCCCCCTCCCGCTGGCGTCGGTTCACCTCCGCTCTCTCCTTCTGGCTGAAGATGGAACTGCGGGTTGTCCGTCGCGTGCTAACTCATTATCGCCACGTCGCCATGCCGCTCTGGGAAGTGCCGGTGGCACTCTTCCTGGGGTTTACATTTTTCGCCCTGGCGCTCGTCGCACAAATCAGCCGGCTCTTGGGCTTAGCAGCCGAGCGTCCTGAGCATATCCCCGTGTACGCCGAGAATCACTGAACATGCACTCGCGTCCCGCCATCTCGATCATCACACCGACGTACAACCGCCGCGCGGTTCTCGCGCGAGCGATTCGCAGCGTCCAGCAGCAATCATTCGCCGACTATGAGCACATCATTGTCGATGACGGCTCGACAGACGGAACCGAGCAAATGGTGCGTGAGTACGGCGACGAGCGCATCCGTTATCACCGTTTCTCCCAGTGGCGCGGCGCAAATTCCGCCCGCAACCTCGGAATCGAAATGGCCCGCTCGGAATGGCTCACTTTTCTCGATTCTGACGACGAATACATGCCCCACCGGCTGATGGCCACCTCGCAAGCGATCAAATCTTCGACCTCGGATTTATTGCTCAGCTCGTTCACAACGCTCAAACGCGGCTGCCAGCGAGCCGCCGTCAATCCAGATGCCCTGCTTTCCCCCGCGGAACTGGAGCAAGCGCTCGTGATGCACGGCGTTTTCATCGCCGGATCGAGCATCAGCGTGCGCAAACGAACGCTCCTCCGCGCCGGAGCCTTCGATCCCGCCCTCATGCGCATGCAGGACCGCGACGTGCTGCTCCGTCTCTCGCAACACTGCGGCGCTCGCCTCCTCGCCGGAGCAGACTGGATCAAGCACCCCTCGGCTGATTCGATTTCTGGTGCCCGCCAGGGCTACATCGCCGCCCTCGGTGCCCTCTTTGCCGCGCATCCACAACTCAGTGAGCGCTATCGCGACATTCTCGGCTACCACGTCGCGCGTAGCGTCCTTGCAGATTTGGTTGGCCTGCGAATCAAGCAGGCCCTGCATTCGCTGGCCGAGAATCGCGACTCTGCCGTGTTGCAATTCGGTGCGTGGGAACTCGTAAAAAACTATTTTGCCGGCTCCGCCCAGCGCCGAGCACTCGCCAAATTCCTCCGCGAACACCCCGACCCCGACTGCATCATCATCTCGCTGGAACAATGGCGTGTGCAACACGCCCCTCGCCCCGCCACTCTCGCCCGCGCCGCCTAAAAGTTATTTCCGCAGTCGTAGTCGAATTCGTGAGAATTCGTGCCCTTCATTACCAGTTCTTTACCGACTGCACACGACCAATCCAAAATTCCCTCCCTCCCATTTTTCTGTCCCCCATCTTTCTGTCTTCCTTCTTCCTCAAACAAAGCCGTCCCTTTCTCTCTTCGTTTCATCTCATCAACTTCGATCCGCGCCATCAGCGACATCCGTGGTTGTATTTCTGTTTCTCGTCTTACAGATCGATTTGCCTACTACCCCGAACTTTCCCCACCAGCCGCCCCTCCCAAAATATTTCCCAAATTCTGGCCCGGTTTTTCGCGCAGATTGCAATCTACCTATTGGCGGGCGCTGCCTCTGACCAGCAATCCGCCCGTCACGACAGCAGCCGACGCTCAACGAACGCTCAAGTTGAGCGCGGTGCTCAACACACCGAGAATCGAAAGTCATTGCTCAGCAATGCATTACGGCAAATGTTAAACCTCCCCGGCAGAAAAAAATCCCAAACTTTAACGCTCGCAGAGTGCTCGTGAATTATCCGCCGGGACCATTGGAACCTTGATCGTACAACCAACCACCCGCTACATTGACTAGCGGTTGACAGCCGCTCTGCCTGCTTTTTGCGAAGGATCACCACATGTCTCTCCTCTCTCGCCGCGATTTTCTGGCCGCTACCGCCGCCACGAGTGCCTGTGCGCTCGCACCGATGACGCAATCGCGGGCCCAGGCAGCCAGCGAGCCCCCCGCCATCGCCTACGGCTTGGTCACTTACATGTGGGGTGCCGAGTGGGATCTGCCGACCTTGCTCGAAAACTGCAAAAAATCCAATGCCCTCGGCGTCGAGCTACGAACCACGCATGCCCACAAGGTCGAGCCCGACCTGAACGAAGCCCAAAGGGCCGAGGTCGCCAAACGCTTTTCCGATTCCGGCGTCACCTGCGTTGGCATCGGCAGCGACGAACGCTTGTGCAGCCCCGATCCGACCGCACTGAAGAAAGCCATCGAAAAAACCAAGGAGTTCGTGCGACTCAGCCACGATATCGGCGGCAGCGGTGTGAAGGTGAAGCCTAACGACTTCCATCCGCCGGTGCCGCAGGAACAAACGATCGAGCAGATCGGCAAGGCCCTCAACGAACTAGGCGAATACGCCGCCGGCTTCGGCCAGCAAATTCGCCTGGAGGTCCACGGCAAATGCTCCGAGCCGGCCACGATCAAAAAGATCATGACCGCCGCCACCAACGACAATGTCTTCCTCTGCTGGAACAGCAACAAGACCGACCTCGGCGGCGACGGCTTCGAAAAGAACTTTCAACTCCTCCGCCCCCGCTTCGGCTCCACGCTCCACGTCCGCTCGTTCAGCGCCCCCGACTATCCCTGGCAAGAGCTGTTCAACCACCTCGTCAAATCCAATTGGGAAGGCTGGATGCTCTGCGAAGCCTCCGACAAAGTTCCCGACAAGCTCGCCGCCCTTACCGAACAACGCAAAGTCTTCGACACTCTCCTGAAAAAAGCCAGCGGCTAGTTCGACAGGGCAAAACACCGGTCGATGCAAAAAACTGTTCGCGTAATCAAAGTCGGCGGCAGCCTTTTCGATTGGCCTCAATTGGCACCAGCCTTGAATGAATGGCTCGCCTCGCAACCACCGGCAATCAACATCTTAATTGCTGGCGGTGGAACGTTCGCCGATGCCATTCGGCAAGTCAGCCAATCACAATCACTTTCCGACGAATCGGCTCACTGGCTCTGCATCGACGCCATGAGCATCACCTCGCGACTACTAAGCGATCTGCTTACAGATTCCGAGCGAATTACCAAGTTTGATGACTTAGGTCACTGCATTGCCACTTCCCCAACCCAATCAATCGTCTTCGATCCCAACGAGTTCCTCCGCAACCACGAGCCTCACCAACCTGGCCACGTTTTGCCGCACAACTGGGCCGCCACCAGCGACTCAATCGCCGCCCGACTGGCCGAAGTGCTCGCTGCCGACGAACTCATCCTCCTCAAATCAACCGATCCGCCTGCCCGCGAACTTCATGAACTGGCCGACATCAGCTACGTCGATCAATTCTTCCCTTCGTTCAACAACAGCCATTTTCAACACAGATTCGTCAATCTTCGTGAGACCGCCATGACATTTAACTCGGTCGCTAACACACAACACGGCTAATCACGGCGTTTGACAGCGGTCGTTAGCCCTTGCCTCTCGTTCGGGTCGCAGGATAAGGTAGGGTCTGGGGGCGAAGATCGAGCAACGTCCAGCTTGCGGAGGCCGCCACGTTTCCGCGAAACAGAAGCCGGCTGGTTTCTCGGCAACTGGAAGCGGTACAAGTCTCGTTGCCGCTACTAGCTGCCCCTCGCTCGACAATCAACCAATCTACCGCCTCCGATGCTGGCTTACCTGGTTATCCGCGAAGGAACGAAATGGTCGGACGTGTATCGTCTCGTCCCAGGACGAACCGTTACTATCGGCCGCGCCGGCACCAACCAGGTCGTCATCAAGGATGAACGCTCCAGCCGTCAACACGCAGAGATCTTTCTTACCCGTGGAGCCTGGACCCTGCGCGATTTGGACAGCCGCAACGGTTCCTATGTCGGCGAACGCCAGATTCGCGGTGACTATTCGTTGCAGCCGGGCGATGTCATTCGCATCGCCGGCTGTTATCTCGCCTTCGTGCAGGATTTGACACAGGCCTTTCCCGACCCCATCAGCGGTGCCCCCGGCCTGGCGCAGCTTCCCATCGGCGAAGAAACCGTCATCGGCACCTTCGCCGCCGACACGGGAGAGATCGGAGATGTCTCCGACATTTTGGACGACACGCATGATTTGACTACGATCACCCACCGCCGTAACCAAACGCGGTTTCTGGTGCCCGGTGGCCAAAACGAAGCAGCCGTTCCGCGTCTGGGCCAGGCCGCGGCCAAGTTGTGTCGCCTGGCTTTTGAGTTGGCCAGCGAGCCAGACATACAGTCCGTCGCCCATCTCGCCTTGAACGGCTTGTTTGAAAGCATCAACATTGATGCCGGGGCGCTCCTCTTGATTCCGCGGGAAGCCACGGGCGAAGTAACTCCCGCCGATCTCCAGGTCATCGCCTCCCGCACCGATATCGAGCCCAGCTACCACCGCCCTTCCAGCTTCCTGGCTTCCACTACTCTTCGCGATGGCGAAGCAGTCCTGGCCCGCAACATCGAGGGCGATAGCCAACTCGCCACCAAAGACAGCAAAGGCGAATTTCACGCCACCGGCGTCATTTGCGCGCCGATCCGACAGGACCGCAAAGTCCTGGGGCTATTTCATCTCTATTCCACGAATCCCGAGCGGCTCCCTGACCCCGACGATTTGGAATTCACGCTGGCCGTGGCCGACAACGTCGCCCTGGCCATCCGCAATTTGGCCAAACAACAGGAACTGGCGGAAAACCTCAATCAAACACGTTCTGAAATTCTCGAGCTGCGCAAGCAACTTGGCGCGGAAAGTGAGCTTGTTGGGTCGAGCCCCGTTTTGGCCCACGTCCAGCAGCAAATCGCCCGCGCGGCCCCCAGCCGAGCCACCGTTCTGATCCGCGGCGAAAGCGGCGTGGGTAAAGAGCTCGTCGCCCGTGCCATGCACTTTGCCAGTCCGCGTAAGAAAGGCCCCTTCGTCTGTTTGAATTGCGCGGCGCTTACCGAGACTTTGCTCGAAAGCGAACTATTCGGGCACGAACGCGGCGCGTTCACCGGAGCGACCGAACGCAAGATCGGCAAATTCGAGCAGTCGCATTTGGGCACGATCATGCTCGATGAAATCGGCGAAATGTCGCCATCCATTCAAGCTAAGTTTCTCCGCGTGCTTGAGGGACATCCATTTGAGCGCGTCGGTGGTAGCCAGCCCATCAAGGTTGATGTTCGTGTCATTTCCGCAACCAATCGCGATTTAGAGAAGGCAGTGGCGGAAAACTCCTTCCGCCGCGATCTTTACTTTCGGTTGCGCGTCGTCGAAATCTTCGTGCCTCCTTTACGCAAGCGGCCCGAAGACATCACCGAGCTCGCCAATTATTTCCTCGATAAGTACATCACCGAAACGGGCCGCAAAATTCGTGGGTTTACAGCCGAGGCCACGCAGTGCTTGAAGA
>JANNTN010000663.1:0-26702 GCA_031394445.1 Anatilimnocola sp. | reverse complement strand
CCCAACCCACTAACCATCAACAGCTTACAGCTACCCAATCACCCCCCCGCCCAAAAAAAAACTTCCAATCTTTAGCGCCAACCATCCCCGTCGTCTTCCCCAAATCCCAAGCTTCAACCTTCGACCTTAGATCTTAGTTTAGCACTCGATCTATCAACTCTTTTCGCCCAGAGAAAAACTGCGTACGTGCTCTCATTCGAGACAGAGCAGCAAATCGCCCGATTCGACGCGGCTGCCGGGTTTGGCAAAGATTTCGGCGACGCGGCCTTCGGTTTCACTGGAGATAGTCGTTTCCATCTTCATGGCTTCGACGGTGAACAGTTTTTGCCCCTTGGTAACCTTGTCGCCGGCTTTGACCGCGACGGTGACGACCATGCCCGGCATGGCGGCACCAACCTGTTTGGGATTATTCGGATCGGCCTTGGCCGCCTTGGTCGCAGACGCTTCCAGCGAGCGATCGACCACGCTCACGTCGCGTGGCTGGCCGTTCAGCTCGAAAAACACGGTCCGCGTGCCGTCGGCGTGCGGCTCACTGACGGTCAGAAAGCGGATGATGAGCGTTTTGCCCTCTTCGATATCGACCGAAATCTCCTCGCCAACTTCCTGACCGAAGAAGAAAACAGGCGTGGGCAACACGCTCGTGTCGGAATAGTTGTTGGCGTGCGCTACATATTCCTGAAAGACCTTGGGATACAGCAAATACGACAGGGCATCGCGGCGCGTCGGCTCGCGGTGAATGATCGTGCGGACTGTGGCGATTGCCTCGTCGAAATTGGCCGGCGGCAGGCTCTCGCCGGCGCGGCCAGTCACAGGTTGGCGGTCGCGCAGAATGCGTTTTTGCAGACCAGGCGGCCAACCGCCCGGCGGCTGGCCCATCATGCCCGAAAGCAGATCCATGATCGACTCGGGAAACGCCAACTCGCGATTGCCGCTGGTGATGTCGGCCGCCGAAAGGCCGCCAGCGACCATGAACAACGCCATATCCCCCACGGCCTTGCTGCTCGGCGTGACTTTCACGATGTCGCCGAGCAGTTGATTTGCCTCGGCATACGCGCGGCAGATTTCCTGCCAGCGGTCCGACAAGCCCAGGGCACGGGCCTGCTGATACAGGTTCGTGTACTGCCCGCCAGGCATCTCGTGGCTGTACAGCTCGGCTGTCGCGGGCATGAGGTTGCTGTCGAACGGCAAATAAAACTCTCGCGCCGCCTGCCAATAGTCCGAAAGATCGGACAGCTTATGACCATCCAGGCCCGTATCGCGTTCGGTGAACCGCAGTGCCTCGATAATCGCGTTCAAATTCGGCTGGCTCGTGCCGCCCGACATGGCTGCCATCGCGCCGTCGGCAATGTCCAGTTTTTCCTCGGCAGCTTCCAAAATCGAAGCCGCCTGCATGCCGGCTGTGTCGTGCGTATGAAAGTGAATCGGGATGCCGATCTCCTGCCGCAGCGTCTTCACCAGCAACTTGGCCGCGTAGGGTTTACACAGCCCCGCCATGTCCTTAATCGCCAGAATATGCGCCCCGTATTTTTCCAGCTCCTTCGCCAAATCGACGTAGTATTTGAGCGAGTATTTATTGCGTTTAGGATCGAGGATGTCTCCGGAATAGCAGATCGCCGGCTCGCAAATCGCGCCCGTCTCCAGCACCGCCTCCATCGCGACGCGCATGTTTGGCGTCCAGTTCAGCGAGTCGAAAATACGAAAGATGTCCATGCCCGCCGCGGCCGCTTCCTTGCAAAACTCGCGCACGACATTGTCCGGATAGCTGGCGTAGCCCACCGCGTTGCTGGCCCGAAACAGCATCTGAAACAAAATGTTCGGCACCTTCTCGCGCATCGCGGCCAATCGCTTCCACGGATCTTCCTTGAGGAACCGCAGCGCCGTATCGAACGTCGCCCCGCCCCACATCTCCAACGAAAACAGCCCCGCCGCGTGCCGGGCATATACATCGGCGATGGCCAACAGATCGTGCGTGCGAAACCGCGTAGCCAAGAGCGACTGATGGGCATCGCGAAACGTCGTATCCGTCAGCAAAAGCTGCTTCTGAGCGAGCACCCACTCCGAAAACTTCGTCGCGCCTAATTCCTTCAGCTTGTCGCGCGTTCCAGGCGGAATCGGTGCGCTCAAGTCGTATTCCGGCACCGGTGCGGGCACGCGCCGCGTCGCCTTGGGCAAGCCTTTGACAAGCGGATTGCCGTTCACGGCAATTTCGCCCAGGTAGGTGAGCAGTCGTGTGGCCCGATTGCGTCGCCGCGGCAATGTGAACAGGTCCGGCGTCTCGTCGATGAAACGCGTCGTGACTTGCCCGTTCAGAAATGCCGGCTGTGTGATCAGGCGAATGAGAAACTGAATGTTCGTCTTCACTCCACGAACACGAAATTCCTGCAAACATCGCTCCATGCGGTTAACAGCATCGACAAACCGCCGTCCGCGGGCCGTCACCTTCACCATCAAGGAGTCGTAGAACGGATTGACCGTCGCCCCGCTGAACGCACTACCCGCGTCGAGGCGAATGCCCATGCCGCTCGCCGAGCGATAATGCGTAATCCGGCCATAATCGGGCAAAAAATTATTCGTCGGGTCTTCGGTCGTCACGCGGCATTGCACGGCAAAACCCATCGTGCGGACCGATTCCTGACTCGGCAGGCCGATTTCGGGGTCCGAAAGCGGCACGCCTTGAGCAATGAGAATCTGCGACTTAACGAGGTCGATGCCAGTGACCTCTTCGGTGACTGTATGCTCCACCTGAATGCGCGGATTCACCTCGATGAAAAAAAACTGGTTGCTGTCGCGATCGACGAGAAACTCAACCGTGCCGGCGTTCTCGTATTTCACCGCGCGGCCAATCTGAATGGCCGAATCGCACAGCGCTTGCCGCACTTTGGGATCGAGATTCGGGGCGGGCGCAATCTCAACGACCTTTTGATGTCGCCGCTGCACCGAGCAATCGCGCTCGAACAGATGCACCAGGTTGCCGTGCTGATCGCCCAGAATTTGCACTTCGATATGGCTGGCCCGGCTGATGAATTTCTCGATGAACACATCCGTGCTGCCAAACGCCGCCAGCGATTCGCGCTGCGCCTGCTCAAACGACGCAACAAAATCGGCCTCTTTGTTGACGACTCGCATGCCGCGTCCGCCGCCCCCTTTCGCCGCCTTCAAGATGATCGGAAAGCCCAGCTTGGCCGCCAACTCGCGTCCCTGCTCGACAGACGCTATCGCATCGCTGCCCCCCAGCACGGGCGCGTTCACTTTTTTAGCGATATTTCGGGCAAACGTCTTATCGCCAAGTTGCTTGAGGGCCTCCTCATGCGGCCCGACAAACGTAATGCCGTTTTCGACGCACGCACGTGCGAGGTCCGGATTCTCCGACATGAAACCATAGCCCGGATGAATGCCATCGACGCCATGCTCCTTGGCCACCGCAATGATATTCGCGATGTTCAAATACGACCGAATCGGCTCACCCGATTTTCCGACCAGATAGGCTTCATCCGCCTTGAACCGATGCAGAGCATAGCGATCTTCATGCGAATAAATGGCAACGGTCCGAATGCCCAGTTCGTGGGCGGCGCGAAATACGCGAATGGCAATTTCGCTGCGATTGGCAACGAGCAACTTGGTGATTTTGGGCATAGTGCGCCAACTAGAACGACAGAGCCAAGAACAGAAAAAAACCGCGGCCGAGAGAGGCAGCGCCGCCTTGGTTATGCATAACGCATAATACAAGCGTTATGCTGAAGCCATAACCTACAGCGCTGAAGCCCGACCGACGAGGCGTAGTCTGGGAGTGCCACTTGAGCCATGCAGAGGACGACTACGGTGTGCCAATTCCCGGCCAGGTCCTGCCGCCGGAACAGTGGGCCCGTACGGCGATCAAACGGCTGCCGCCCCCAGGTCATTTGGACTGGCCGGCCATTTTTGGCCGCAAAGCTCCCGTTGTCCTCGATTTAGGTTGCGGTAACGGCCGCTTTATCATTTCCAGCGCCATGACCAGGCCCGAGTACGACCATATCGGCATCGAAATACTGCCTGTTGTCATTCGCTATGCCACTCGGCGGGCCAACCAACGGGGCCTATCAAACGTGCGGCTGGCGGTCATCGGTGCCTACGAATTCTTGGACGAGTACGTGGTCCCGGAAAGCGTTGCAGAGATCCACTTGTATCATCCGCAGCCTTACCGGGAATCCGAGAAGCAGCATCGTCGGCTCCTAACGCCCGAATTCCTGGCACTTGTCCACCGTTCGCTCGCGGCCGGCGGCTTGGTTGTTTTGCAAACCGACAACAAAGCCTATTGGCAGTATCTACGGCAGGTCGCACCGCTATTTTTCGACTTTCGTGAACTACATGGCCGCTGGCCCGACGCCCCCAAGGGCCGCACGCGGCGGGAGATTTACTCGCGTCGCAAAGGCACGGCCATTTTTCGCGGCGAAGGGCTGCCTAAACCGGAGTTGACGCCCGAAGCACTCGCGCAGATTATCCAAATTGCCCCCCGACCGAGTTTTCAAGCTTGATGGGAATTCGGCTTGCCAGCTTTGCCGATAAAGGAAAGATGGTTGGTTGATAGAGCCGGTTTGATTGCACCGATAGCATCGCTTGCAGAATGACGGCAGCACCGTGAGCTGGGTCGATCCCATTCTCGACGAATTGGCAAAGTCGCCGGGCACCGCCTATTTGCCAGCGGGCAAGGCCGCGGCTGAGCCGACCGCGCTGGCTACATTAGCGTTCGTGGCGCACGAGCGGAACACCGCTGCTGTGGCATCCGCGTATCAATTGGTCGCCATGCAGCAAGCCAACGGCGAAGTCAGCATTCGGGGCGGTGAAGAATCGCCGGGATGGCCGACGAGCTTGGCAATTGTAGCGTGGGCAGCGGTGATGCGGCAGCAAGCCCGGTCGCTGCAAAGCAACATCGATCGCGCGCTGGCCTGGTTGCTCGCAAATCGCGGAGAAGGTTTCGAACGAACCGACACTTTTGGCCACAACACCGAGTTGGTTGGATGGGCCTATGCCGAACCCTCCCATTCGTGGGTCGAGCCGACCGCGTTTGCGGTTTTGGCGCTCAAGGCCGCTGGCCGCGAACGAGAGGCCGCAACCCGCGAAGGTGTTTCCGTGCTGATCGACCGGCAACTGCCCGGCGGCGGGCTCAACTACGGCAATACCTATGTCCTCGGCCAGTTGATTCGGTCGCATGTACAACCGACCGGCATCGCCTTGCTCGCACTGGCCGGTGAAGCGGATTCTAGCGGCAGAATTAAAAAATCGATCGCCTGGCTGCGCCGCAACATCGGTCCCGAGACGACGCCCCTCTCGCTCGCTTGGGCTGTGCTCGGCTTGGCAGCTCAGCAAAGCAACGTCCCCCAAGCCGACGAATGGCTCGCCGCTGCCGCGGCACGGGTGCAAGCCCGCGATCGCTCGCCGCATAAACTGGCGATACTGGCGCTCGCCGCGAAAGGATGGCCGCAGTGAGCGAAACATCGTTCCATCAGCCGGGGGATATGCCGAAACAGGGCGAACTATCGCGCCTGCTACACAGTCGCCGGGCATGGCTGCTCGGGGGTGGCGTGGCGGCCGCACTGGTTGGCGGGGGCCTGGTGAGGCATTGGCGGCGCGAACGGGCCAACGTGTTCATCGCCAAAAATCAAACCTATCAAGGCGACTTGGTACGCACGATTCGCGACGGTCTGCTCGCGTGTGGCTTTGTGCCCGATTCGATTGTGGGTAAGCGAGTGCTGCTGAAGCCCAACCTGGTGGAGCCCACGCGTGAATCCCCGCACATGACGACGCACCCCACCATCGTGCTCGCCGCGGCAGAAGTGTTTCGCGTCTGGGGCGCGACCGTGACCGTGGGCGAAGGGCCAGGTCACCTGCGCGATACGGACATGGCATTGTCGGAATCGGGCGTGGGTGAAGCACTCGATTCGTCCAAGCTGCCCTTTGCCGATCTCAACTATCAAGAGGTCGCCTGGACCACAAACGGCGGACGGCGCAGCAAACTGAATGGCTTTTACTTTCCGCAAGCCGTGGCCGAAGCCGACCTGATTGTTTCGCTGCCAAAAATGAAAACGCACCACTGGGTGGGCGTGACGGCCGCGATGAAGAACATGTACGGCACAATTCCGGGCTGCAAATACGGTTGGCCGAAGAACGTGCTGCACTTCAAAGGCATCCCGGAAACTGTTTTCGACATTAATGCTTCATTGCCGCGCACCATCGCCATTGTCGATGGCATCGACTGCATGGAAGGAGACGGGCCAATCATGGGCACGCTCAAGCACATGGGCCTCGTCCTCGTTGGCACAAATCCCGCCGCTGTCGATGCCACCGTTTGCCGCTTGATGGATATCGATCCGTACGCGGTCACGTATCTAAATCTGGCCGCGAACCGACTCGGCCCAATCGACAACGCTGCAATCGAGCAGCGCGGCGAACCCTGGCGGCCCCTCGTCAGCCCCTTTACCATTCTCGACCGGCCCCATCTCAAGCCGCTCGTCTATCGCCGTGGCGTTTTGGTAAGCTAAGGCCGCTGTAAGTTCCAACTCTCTGTGGGTTCCGACCGCCGGGCGGAACCAGGCAACAACGGCAATTTTTGGCCGCATCGTCCCGGTCGTTTGGAATTCCTCTCGTGAAAATTCGCCGCCGAACCATCCTCCATGCCGCCGCAGCCACGGGCCTCTCCCGCATCCTCGCCGCCCAAGAGCCCCCGGCGGTGATTCGCCGTGAGGGCACCCGTCCCGCCGCTATTCGCGGCGTCGCCAGTGGCGATGTCGGCCACGACCGGGCGATTATTTGGAGCTGCGCGGATCGTCCTTCGCAAATGGTCGTTGAGTGGGACACAACCGATCGCTTCCGCGATGCCAAATCAGTCCTGGGGCCGGCGGTCATCGAAGCGACGGACTTCACGGGCAAGCAAGATTTGCGCGGCTTGCCGGCTGGCGAACGAATTTTCTATCGCGTTCGGTTCCAAGATTTGCGTGACTTGAAAGCCTGGAGCGAGCCGGTCGTCGGCATGTTTGTCACGCCACCGCGGCCTGACGCCGCCGCCCGTGACGTAAAAATTGCCTTCACCGGCGACGTCTGCGGCCAAGGCTGGGGCATCGATCCCGCGCGGGGTGGCCTAAAAATGTTTGAAACGATGCGCGCCGCCGAGCCCGACTTCTTCGTCCACCTTGGCGACACGATCTATGCCGACAACCCAATACCCGAGGAAGTTAAACTCGAAGACGGCACGCTCTGGAAGAATATAACTTCGGAGTCGAAGTCGCACGTCGCCCAATCGCTCGACGATTTTCGCGGCTGCTATCGCTACAACCTGCTCGACCAAAACGTCCGCCGTTTCAATGCCGCCAACAGCCAACTCGTGCTCTGGGACGATCACGAAACGCACAACAATTGGTTCCCACAAGGTCGCTACGAGGATTCACGCTACAAGGAACAAAGCTCGGCCTATCTGGCTGCCAATGCCCGCACCGCGTTCCTCGAATACCAGCCTATTCGCCAGTTCGCGACCGATCGCGAGCGGATCTATCGCAGCCAGCGACTCGGTCCGCTTTTGGAAATCTTTGCTTGGGACATGCGTAGCTATCGCGGGCCGAATACACAAAACCGGCAAACGCAGTTGAACGCTGAGTCGTCCATTCTCGGATCGACCCAACTCGCTTGGCTGAAATCGAAGCTCGCTGCTTCCACCGCAACCTGGAAGGTCATCGCCAGCGACATGCCGCTGGGCCTGATTGTGACCGACAAGCACGGCTCGGAAGCAGTTGCCAACGGAGATAACGGTCCACCGCTAGGTCGCGAATTGGAAATTGCCGATCTGCTCAAATTCATCAGGGAGAAGGCAATTCACAACGTCGTGTTCATCACGGCTGATGTGCATTACGCGGCCGCGCACTTCTACGATCCGGCAGCCGCGAAATTCACCGAGTTCAGCCCATTTTGGGAGTTTGTGGCTGGCCCCGCCCATGCCGGCACATTTGGCCCCGGCAAACTCGACGCGACGTTTGGCCCGCAGCTCAAATTCCTCAGCATCCCGCCGGGCATGAAAGGCAATCGCCCGCCGAGCGAAGGTTTACAGTTTTTTGGCACCCTGCAGATCGCCGCCGCGAGCAAAACACTCACGGCAAAACTGCACAACATTGCCGGCCAAGAACTCTACTCCGTGGACCTCGAACCCGCTTAGCCGCCGCGTCCACGCGGCGCTGCTCCGCGCAAAGCTGCAAGTGCTACTACGAACGATTCCTACTTTACAACACCGGCACCCACTCCCAACTCGCAAACAACGCATCCGTGGCTGCCTGGTTGGCCTGCTGGGTGCGATTCGGAATCTGCAACGAAGACTCCGTGGACTTTGCCGAGCCAGCAGAGGATGTCGGCAACAGATTGCGGAATTGAGAAGCCAGCGGCAACGCAATGCTCGCCGTGGCTCCAGCCGATGCGGACCGCAATGGACTCGCGGCACCACCGTTGGAACCTGTACCGTTAACTCCGGCGATCAATGGCATCGTGTAGGGATCAGCGGCTGCATAGTTCACGGTGTAGCCCATGTCGGCCATTGAACCAACTGTGATCCGGCTGAGCGGCATATACGAGCCGGGTCCGGTATATCCGGTCATGAGCTCGTTGCTAAGTATCGTTTCTCGCCAGTGTCCATCACGTGTTCCTGGGCCACCTGCGTTTTCCACAGGAACGCCCCGCGCATTCGTGCCAAAAATCGAGTTGTAAGCCGCGGTCGCCTGAGCACCGACGAAGATCGGATTGTTGCCCCCGGCACCGTTCAAGAGGCCTTTGGTTGCCCACAGCGTGCCAATGCCCAGAACATGCCCCATTTCGTGCAAGATAACGGCGAGCAGCTCGCCCCTTGCCTGCAGCGCGGCCATATCGGCAGTGTCGAATTGCATTACGCCGTACACCGGAAGACGCGAGCCCGCGGTACGGACGGCCCGGGGACCAGCTTGACCAAGAATCCCGTTCACGCCATCGATCGGCACGACGCTCGCGTCAATCAGCAAGTCATCCACGAGGACGCCATTGAAATTTATATCGGGCAAGTCGCCAGTAATGACCGATTCCCACTTGGCTGCGGCTTGATCAAACACGGCTAGCAATGCGGGACTCATGCCTGGGGCACGAATGACAATGTCAAAAGTGCTCGTAGTTCCCCCGCCCCCTGGTGGCGGCGGAGGAGGAGGAGGCGGTGGTGGAGGAGTACCTTCAGGCGTGCCGGGATTGACGATCAACTCATAGTTGGACGTGCGTGCGTTGTTAAGGCCAAACACACGCACGTAGTAGGTGCCAGCCGCTCGGTTTGACAAGGAGATTTGCTCCGTGTTGGTCAGGCCGCTGGAACCAATTAAACGCGTGCCGGCAGAGTTGTAAAGCTCGAGATTAAGGTTGCCCTGCGTCGTGGCAGAGGAAATGGAAATGATATTGGAGCTGTTACCAGTGCCACTCATCGCAAAGCGGTACCAATCGTTGCCATCGGCCATCACCAAGCTCGAAAACGTTGAGGGGACCGACAACTGGCCGAGGTAGTAAGCCGACTCGCGTGTATCGTTATTTTCGAAAGCATCGTCGAGTGCCGGCGTACTGCCACCACCACCTCCACCTCCTCCGCCTCCACCACCGGTGCTGGCCAGATTCACGGAAAGCGAATAAGCCGGGTTCGTCGCACCCAAATAACCATACACGCGAATGAAGTAAGTGCCGGCTGTCAAACCGTTGAGCGAAACCGCTTCAGAGTTACTGACGGAGTTCGAAAATTTCAGTCGCGTGCCGGCACTGTTGTAGAGCACTAAATCGAGATCGCCCGCTGCGTGCTGAAAGCTGATGGAAGCGCTATCGGCGGCGGTGAGCGTAGTACCAACGGAGAACTTGTACCAGTCGGCGCTATCGGCCATTACCAGGTCGCTCAGCAACTTCGGGCCGCTCGACAGTCCGCCCAGGTTATAGGCCGCGGCCTGCGAGTCGTTTTGTTCATAAGAGTCATCCGCTACTGCTGCTGCCGCTGCGCGGGCGTTGACGCTGGGTGAAGCATGGATCGCTTTGACAGTTGTCGGTGGCACTTTGTCGCGTGCCTGGAAGCCACTCGCGACTGCCGCCATCAGGCTGCGGTCTTCGAGCATCTCCACCACAAGCCGCCGTGATTGTTTACGAGCCGGACGGCTCCGCTTGCTAGCGAGCAACGAGTACTTTTTCAACGCAGCCCCTCCTAAAATGGCAAGCGCGATAGTTGCCTGATTCCGACGTCAAGCGAGAAGGGCTTGCCCGATGCCCTGTTCAATTCGAAAGAAAACCCGCTCCTACAGCAGTTCATTTGAGCAGACAATTCTATGGGACGATTATCAGCAAAAACCGTCACGGAAGCAAGTAGAATTGGGGGGGGCAATAAGCAGCCGCCGATGGCTATGCATCGCCGTTCTCGTCATTGCCATCTGAAAAACGGACCCTCAAACGACAGAGACACACAGCCAGAAAATATTTTCAAAAATCTGGCCCGGTTTTTCGCGCAGAATGCAATGTACATATTGGACGACCATTTACGTCCTTACTCCGCCTCCGCCTCCGCGTGAGTAATCACCACCCCTGCGCGTCTCCTCCCCAACTTTGAACCATGAACTTTGAACATGAAACTTAAAACCTCACTAACCGCTCACCTGGCTGTCCTAAACGCTCACTAACTGCTCACTGTGAGCTTTTTGCCCGCCAACCAAATTCCCTTAGTGATGATGACACAAGCACTTACAACTTTTGCCCTCAGCACGGCTCACAAGAAGTGAGCTTTTTCGCGATCCTCGCCAGCCTAGCGCTGCCGGCCGAGCAAGCTGCGCTTGTTGAGATAGTCGATCAAAACATCGCGGGGATTTTCCCGCGTATCGATCAACACCCATTCGCAGCCGTTGCGCTCGGTAATTTCCTCAAGCTGTTTTTGATGCTCCTGCACAGCGTTGAGATAGCCGGCCCGCAGATCGTCGGTCTGGACGAGCAGTATGTCCTGATCCTCCAGCCCCAGAAATTTCACCATTCCGCCTAATTCAAAATTCAACTCGTCGTGATGCATGACCTGAAACAACACCACCTCGTGCCGGTCGTACCGCAGTCGTTGCAGCACCGGCTCCAGGCTCGCCAAATCACCGAAACAATCGCTGAAAATCATGACGATTTCCCGGCGGCCCAAGCGGCCGGCGATGTCCGTCAAGCAGTGGCTCAAACCGGTTTTTTCGACAGGTTGAACCCGATCGAGATGCTCCGTCATCCGCACTACCTGAGCCATCGAATTGCTCGGCGCAACCATTCCCCGCACGCGGTCGTCAAACGTGAACAGCGAGACTTTGTCGCTCTGTCGAATGATCGAATAACCCAGCGCCATCGCGAGCTGCGAGGCATACAGCAGCTTTTGCTCTTGCCCCTCGCCGTATTGCATCGAGGCGCTCACATCGAGCACCAGATGGCAAACAAAATTCGTCTCCAGCTCATACTGTTTGACGAAATACTTGTCGCGATTGAAATACACCCGCCAATCGACATGCCGCGGATCATCCCCCGGCACATACTCCCGATGCCCCGCAAATTCCACCGCAAAACCCGACAGCGGCGACTTATGCGCCCCCGCCAAATTACCGATCACCAAGTTCTTCGGCTCAATATGCCGGCTCGCCACATGCGTCAGCACGTCAGGATCGAGGTAGCGAGAGAGAATCGACTTGGCCATGAGATCATTATGCTACTGGCTTCTCATACACCCGATCCGCCGGCACCGCCTCAAACAGCATGTCGATCAACTTATCGCTATTCAGCCCGTGAGCCTGCGCGGCGTAGTTGCCGGCGATGCGGTGACGAAGGGCCGGTTTGGCGACGGCTTGCACGTCAGAGGCGGTAGCGTGATAACGACCGAAGAGAATCGCACGTGCTTTGGCGGCCGTGACTAGCGTCAGCACGCCACGCGGACCAGCACCCCAATTGATCCACTTGTTTACGAACTCCGGAGCCTCGACCGTTCCCGGCCGTGTGGCACGAACCAGCGCCCAGGCATAACCCAACACCTGATCGCTGACTGGCACGCGTGTCACCAGTTGCTGCAATTGAATGATCTCGTCGCCATGCAGCACCGCCTGAATTTCGCCCAGTTCCCCGCTCGTCACCCGCCTGGCAATTTCCCATTCCTCCGCCCCGCTCGGATAATCGACGCGGATGTGCAACAAGAACCGATCGAGCTGGGCCTCGGGCAACGGGTACGTCCCTTCCTGCTCCAGCGGATTTTGCGTCGCCAGCACAAAAAACGGCGCGGGCAAATTGTGCATCTGCCCGCCCGCGCTGACCTGCCGCTCCTGCATCGCCTCCAGCATGGCAGCTTGTGTCTTGGGCGGCGTGCGGTTGATCTCGTCGGCCAGCAGCATGTTGCCAAAGATCGGCCCCGGCAAAAAACGATACGCCCGTTGCCGGGTTTCCGGGTCTTCCTGAATTACCTCCGTCCCCGTCACGTCGCTCGGCATCAAATCGGGTGTGAACTGAATCCGCTTGAACGTCAGATGCAGCGACTTGGCCAACGAGATGAACAGCACCCTCTACGCCAAACCCGGCACGCCTTCTAGCAGCGCATGGCCACGGGCAAACATGGCAATGAGCACTTGCTCAATTACATCATTCTGGCCGACGATAACTTTCGCGAGCTCCTCGCGCACGCGGCAATAGGCCGCCCGGCAGCGTTCGACCGCGGCTATATCGTCTGGAGAACTGTCACTCGTCATTGGTCACTGGTGCTTTTTCATTGGTTATTTGCTCATTCCACTTTAATCAACCCCATCAAAATAGCGACGGAGGCGTTCCTCGTACCCCTTGGGGGCTTTGCCTCGCGATTTGGCTTGAATCGCGGCTTGCACGCTAGGCGGCAGCTTGGCAAACCAAGCCTCTCCCTCGACGCTCTTACCGCCGGCCACTGCGTCCGCACCGCCACCTTTGGCCCGATTGTCGGATTTTTCCACGTCCCCTTTTCCCAACTCCCCATCGGTCCCTTTTTGATTGGCAACCGCCTTGCCCCCCTTCGTTCCCCCCCCTTTTTTCGCAGAGGCAGAAGGAGAACCTTCGCCAGGATTTTCAGATTCTCCCTCGCCGGGAGCGCCCTCCCCTTTGCCTTCCCCTTTCATGACCGCGGCCAATTTGGCGGCAGCCGCGTTGGCCTCTGGGCCAGCGATTTGCTTGGCAGTGATTTGCGGCGTGGACGGAACAAGGCCGGTGCCAAGCTCCGTCGAATCGGCTTCACCCGGTGGCTGGCCACTTGGATTAGAATTTTGAGCGGGTGCGCCGGCTGCCTTCTCGGCAGGTTCTCCAGATGGCTTCGCGTCCTCCGACGACGCTGCCTGCTGATTGAGGCGAGAGGCAATTTCCAATCCTTCGCGGATCGGCTGATTGGCGACTTCAACTTGTCCAGAAACCTCCGCGGCTCCATCTCCCGTGGCCAATTGGGCTTTAGCGAATCGCTTCTGAGCTTGCAACAAAGATTGGGCAGAAGCGATCTGGGTCGGCGACTTATCACCGGGCTCTGCCTGACGAAGTTGCTCCGCGGCTTCGGCAATTGTATCGCGGGCGTTTTGCTGTTGCTGGGCCAATTGAGCCATCAAATGAGCCAAATCGCGGTCGTTCCCGAGTGCCTGGCTACGGACGGCCAAGTTGGCCGCGGCCTGCCGCGTTTTATCCCAAGTGGTCTCTGCGAATTGTGCAATGCGCTCAGGATCATCGGCAGATTGGCCTCCGCGTTCGGCTGCCGTGTGCGCGTGATTCAGATCAGCGGCAGCAGCCGGATCGATCTTGCTAACCTGCTCGATCAAACGCTGCGAGCTCGCGGCATGTTCACGAAATCGGTTGGTTTGCTCTGTGCTTAGAGATTGCAGCAGTTTGATGATCTGCCTGGATGCCTCGGTAATCGACTCGCGAATGGTCCGTTGCGTGGCAGCAGCCGGTACATGATCTCCTCGATTGATCTGCTGCACAGCTTGATTGTTTGTGGTTTCAGTAAGAGTGAGCAGATGAACAATTTCCTTCACACGTGCCGCAATGGGCGGAGGCAGATCGAGGGTTTTTCTCGTGGCGACGAGCTTCTCACCGACCTGGCCCTGTGCCGCGCCACCAAGCTTGCCTGGCGGTTCCGCGTCGATCGATTTGCCCGTTTCGTCGGCGGCTCCGAGCGCCTCCTGCAACAGACGAAAAGTCTGCCGCCTGGCGCGCTCGGCTTTTGGCGGGCTGCCATTGATCGTTTCACGCGCGGCCTCACGAGCCGATTCGGCTGCCTGTATTAGCATTCGGCTGAGTTGCAGGGGCATCGTCCTGGCAATCTCCAGTGCCTTGTCGGCAACCAATTGCTGTTCGTAAGCCGCATCCAAGGGATTATGCGAGTTCCCGCCCAGCCACACCTGTGCCGCTCGATCGGCCGCAAACTGCCCGCGCTGCAATTGCGTTAATTGGAACTTATTCAGCAAGGCATTCGCGGTGGCAGTTCGTCCTTCGGCCCGTGTTTGGTCAATCGTCGCTTCGACCAATTGAAGCCGAGCTTGCTCCAGCGCTTCCAGAAGCTCGATCGCTTCCGTATCGATGGCGTCCACGGCCTTTTGAACATCCTGGCGGGCAGCGTCAGCAACTGCGAATTGCTCCGCGGCAATCGCCTCCAACTCTCCCGCCGCGCGGCGTTGCTGCTGGCGCAGGTTCGCGGCGGCGGCGGCGAGTTTTTCGCTGGCCGCGTTCGCACTGGTTGCGCATTCCGCATACATCGTGGGAGTTTTCGTCTGCGTTTGATTTACCGGCTGATCGAGAAAACCGGCGACATTAGAAAAATGAGCCTTGGCTTCTGTCAGGATTTGCGCCGCATTTGGCGCTGAATCTTGAACGCCGGCCGCTATGCGTTCTGTGACGGCGGCTGCACCAGAATTTTCCTTGTAGAGTGCAGTCCATTGATCGGTGGAGAGAGGAGCAATCGCCGCTGCGGCAACGCGGCGAGAGATCTCGGCTGCCGCCGCACCGGCACGTTCGAGTGCTTCGGCAGCGCGGGCCAGTTCCCCAAGCTCCACCGCCTTATGACGTCGCCGTGTATCAGCCAGCTCACCGGCAACTTCCGCCTCCAGCATTTTGATTTCGCCAATTGCACCCGCGAGTGCACCGTTGCCCGTCGAGGCCGCGGCCTCCTGAGCATTGCTCAGTCGAACCGCCACGGCGCTTCGAAATTGTCCGAGCTGTTGCGCGGCCGAGAGTGCCTGCGCGGCGGAAGACAATCGGGTAGCGCTATCGGAATCGCTCGTGGGCGTGGCAGAGGCTTGCAAGGGCTTCAACGATTTCGTGACTTGCACGGCTAATGCTTCAAGCCGGGCCACGTATTCGGCCAACTCGGCGGCACTCAGGTCGCGGTCGTTCCCTTCGCCGCTGCGGCGAAGGACTGACTCGAGCTGTGCAAGGTTGCTAACGACATTGGCCTGCTGGTTCATGGCCTCGTCGATTTTGCTCTCGAACAGGCTGGCTGTCGCATCGAATGCCGCGGTTTTGGCTTGCTCTACCAGAGAGGCAGTGGCTGCAAAGGCAGCCAGTGCCTTGGTTAGCTCGCCAACATCCTTGTGGATTTTGGTCTGTCGCTCGATCAGACCTTCCAGGGATCGCTCGCGGATTTCGGTCACCCGGGTCGCGTCGCGAAGCACGCTTTGCCGGATAATCAGCTCGCGGACCAGTTCGATCCCCGCTTGCCGGTCGGCATCGCTAGTTCCCTGAGCCGCTTCGAGCTTTTCAATCAGCGCCGCGAGGCCACGAATTGCTAGTTGTTGGTTTTCGGCCGCTTTCGCAAATTCACTCGCCCCGAGACCGGCGGCGGCATCCTTCAATTGCTGTTCGACATGTGTGACACGCAGAACGCGCAGTCCATTGGCCGCGGCAGCGGCGACTGGTCCGTTCCACGTGCTCACATCGTTTAGGGAGGCAGTCAACTGGTAATACAGTTTGTTGACGTCGGCTTGGTCTTCCACAGCAGCTAGGGCCAGTTGCTCGGTGGGCTGCGATTGTCGCTCGGTGAGGGAGCGCGTCGCTTTGTGAATTTTGGACAGCATTTCGGCCAACTGGCGAGCTTCCACCGAGAGATTCGCCACTTGCATCCGACGATACAGCCGCTGGCGTTCGGCCACGAGCTGCACGACCACGTCGCGAATCTTCTCGCGGGCTTGGCTCATGCTCGATTGCCGAGTGGCGGGAGGGGCGTTCCGCGCTGCGGCAAGTATTTCAACAATCGCCGGCATTTCCCGCTGGGCCAGTGCCGCTAATTGACCCTGCATGTCCTGAACATCGCGATAAACGGCGGACGACTGCATCCCATTTTCAGCCAGTTGGCGAAGCTGTGTCTCCAACACCCCCGCGATGAGCTCCTCGGTGATCGCATGGGCTTGTTCTTGCTGCCGGAGTCGTTGGCGTAGCAGGTCGGCTTCGTCTGCGGCCGAGCAGCAGTTGCCGTTCCCAAGGCTAAACGCCAGGGAAAGCAACACCACGAGAAAAACGCGATTGGTCCAAGGTGCTGTCACGGCCGCTCCTCACCGCTGCCGAGTTGCCGCTGAATAATCTCGTTCAATTGCTGCTCGGATCGCTTGTCCGCCTCAGAAATGGCAGCCAGCACGCCGTTCTCATCCGCGATTTCTAGCGCTAGACTGTCGCTGGTCGTCTGTTGGCCGAGGGATTGTTGCTGTTCGTTTTTGCCACGATGATCACGAACTTCCAGCTTAAGCTTGATGCGGTCACCCTTGGCAAGTTTTAGAGGGGCGAGCGCGAGCGGGTAAGTCCCGGTCAGCGGCAACTGGTCGCTGAGGGCAGGATTGCCAGGGCCGAGAATCTTGAAGCGGTGAGATTCGAGCATCGGCGCGGGCACTGGAGCGGCTGGTACTGCGGGCGAAATTTCGCTCGCTACAGCTTCGGTAGCCGGCTGATCCCCTCGGGTCCGTTCGACATCCACGACCAGCGTAAGATTGTCGATTCCATAATCATCCGATGCACGATAGTGAATGGAGGGCGTGGCGGTCGGCAAGACGACTTTGTGAATGACAGCCAGCGATCCTGACGCCGGCTTATCGGGCAGCATTCGCAGGACGCCGCGAATCGGAGTCTCCAAGCCCAGACCATCCACGTCGCGCACTTGCAATTCGTAGCGGACTTCACGAGCCAGTTGCTTAATAACAACTCCTTCCGGAGGCGGAGACCACTCGCGTTTCTGCGAATCGACGGGCGAGAATGAAATTCGTTCGACGGCATCGGCTTGCTGGAGCGAGAACTGCACCTCAGTCAGCGCCTTGTTGCGACACGTCAGGCGGGCTGTTACCGCCGATCCTTCCGGAGCGAGAACCGGTGAGCCGGCAGACGACATCGCATTGGATCGGCCGCGAGTATATGCCGGCTCGTGAGGAATCAAATCGAGTTGCACGACTGGCCGAGGAATAACCTTGACCGCGGCAGGCTCTGTCGCGGCGTCCCCAGCATGGATGCGATATTGCAGATTGTCGTTCAGTCGGCCCAGTTGGGCGGTCAGAATGACGCTGCGTTCGCTCGTTAGTGGCCAGTTGCGGATTGCCTCATGCACGGACTCTCGAATGTCGCGCAACTCGCTGGTCTGCTTGGCGGCCGCCAATTGCTGTGCGGCTTGAAAGGCATCGCATTGCAGCAAGGGAAGCACATTACTTTTCCACTCAGATGAGAGTTCACCCGTTGGGGCTTGGAGTGCGTCGTTTAGCCGGGCCGTCGCATCGCGCAACCAGGTTAGGCGCTGAGTCGCATCGACGGGTTTCAATTCCAAGCGGCTACGGCTGCCTTCTGCGTTGGTGGAGACAATCTCAACGCTGCCTTGATCGGCGCGACCTCCCGTGCAGCGAACCACAAATTTCACCGGCTGCCCTTCGGCAACTGTGCAGTCAGCGAGCGAAGAACCGGTAGGTTCCGACGAAAATACCACCGCTTGGTTCACGAATACTCGTTCGTTTCGCGTTCGCGTGGGGTAGGGCTTTGAATCGAGGCACAGCCGTTCGAAAAACACAGCCGCGTGGTGTGGAGCCGCGATCACGGTGGCAAATGCCACACCAGCCCAAACCGCTAGCCAGCCCAGTCGCTTGGCAAACCCCGCCGGAAGCGTCTTTTCAAACACTCGCAGGCCAGGTGTCGCGGCCGCGACATAATCGACGACGGCATTTGCCAGAGCGGCTGACTCGCGACGACCCGGCTGACGCGATTCAAATTCGAGGGCGGCCACGAGGTCGCCGTCAATCTGCTGCCGGCGCTCCACGACAATCGCCGTTTGCGTCAAGGACTCGCGGCCTCTCCAGAGCGGAGCGACAAACCGCCAGCACCACCAGACAACACCGCCCACTGCCAACACCTGAACCACGATTCGTTCGGTTAATTCCAGGCGAAACACGAAATCGATCGCAAATAGTGCCAGGATTGCCACGAGCAGAGCCGTAACAACCGCCGACCAGGCAGCCACGCTGCGCGCGAAGGATCGCATTCGTCCCAAGCGGACGAGGCGAGCACGCAGCAGTGATAGGCGGCTTGTCATGGCAGATAACTTATCACGGCAAATAACTTGTCATGGCAGATGAACCAGCTTGCGAATCGTCCACTCACCCAACATCAACAACACGACGGCGATGAACCAGGCAGGCGTCGTCCAGAGAGCGGCGTGCCGCGTCTGCCGTTCGGAAACGGCCTTGAGATTGAGTTCGCGCGGCAAGCGACTGACGTTCGTCAGGTCATAGCTTCGGCCGCCGGTGGCACGCGCCAGTTCTTCCTGCAATTTCAAGTTGCGTGTCGGTTCGCGACGTTCGGCAGAAAGGCTGGTTACTTCAAACCGGCGAATGTGCGTCTGCTCGGTGATCGGGTCCGTGACGCTCAAACTGTAGTTGCCGACCGTGTAGAGCGGAATTCGCGTTTCGAACTGTCCCTTGCGAAGCATTGGGACGGACAGCTTTTGCACCTGGGGGCCCGTGGGAGTTGGCGTGGTCAATTCGGCTGCGATCCCGCGCTGGGGCAGCTTTTCGTCGCTCAGCAGATCATAGTTCTGGTCGTAGGCTTCGACCGACAACAACGCCTTCTCCTCCGTACGATACTGTTCTTGATCGAGGCGGACGACAAACCGCTTATCAGAGCCTAAAGCGTGGCTCATTCCCAAACGATAGATAAGCTGCGACCAGAATTGCCGATAATACTTCTCACCGTATTGCCGCCGTAGTCGCCACATTTCGTTGAAGCCAATCCACACCACTTCGCCCGCTCCACCTTTGCCATAGGGCCGAATCGCAATGAGTGGCTGGGGCGTCTTGCCGTCTGCACATTTATCCGTGGGATGCTCTAGCAGAACTTCAGCTTGCGGATGAGGGCGAGCCACCGGCTGATACCAGGGAAGCTTGCCCAGGTTGTTCCAGGCCCGATTGTTCTCTTCACCTTCGGCTCCCAGCTTCATGAAGGCGTAACGCGCGGCATGTGGCGTTAATCGCGGGCGAAATTCAGGATAGTCGGGAGCAAATCGCGGCTCGGCGTTTGGATCGATAATAACTGGCAGCATTTCGGCCAGAGGCGTTTGTTGAAGTTCTTGCGGTCCAAAGCGCGGGCCGGCAACCATGACCAGGCCGCCCCCAAGTTGGCTGACATATTCGTGAGTCAACTCACAAAATCGATCGCTCAGAGCCGAACGCGGCATGTCGTCGATAAACAAAACATCGGTGGCGAAAAATTCGCTGCGTTTGGGAGTCAGTGTGGGGAGAAATAATGAGTTGGATTCGCGAACGCGAGGATCGGACGAGCTGAGAAAAGTGCGAAAACCCTCAAGACCAACCAGCTTGTCACGGTGGAACACTTCCTTGACGAATCGCCATTCCCAGGTGGGTTCGTAAGCGACGTACATGAGCCGGAGGTAGTCGTCGATAATCGTGACCTGCCGAGTGGCTTGATTGTTTTGCTTTGAGATTTCCCCTTCGGCACTGGCGACGGTGGCTACGATCTCGAAACGGCCCGCCCGCTCGGGAGTGAACGTAAACTCGGCTGGTTGAGAGCTCGATGACAATCCGATCGTTCGCTCGCCAATGAGAATCTCCTGGCTCGCTTCGGCACTGCCACCCAACTCTTTCGCCACGATGCGGAGCGCGGCAGACTGCCCATCAAGGCCGTTATGGCGAACACGGGCAGTTACTGTGCTCTGCTCGCCGCGTTTCATCTTAGACTCAGCGTCCAAGTCTACGGCCAAGTCAATCGCTTCGGTGGCTCCGATGCCAACCGTATAAACCGGAACGCCAAGGCGAGATGCTGGCGATTGCCCATTACCCACCGGTGTGGGGCCTGAGTTTTGGCCGAAGTCGCTGATCAAGACCACGCCCGCTAGCCGTCGCGAGCGAAACTGCTGATCGATCTCGTTCAGCACAGTTCCGAGCGCCGTGACCTGTCCCGTTGCACGCAGGGCGTCAGCCGTTTGCCCATGAGGAGAGGGTGAACTGCTGGAGAACGCGCGCACGCAGTGCAGTTGGCTGGTGGTATTGCCATCGAAGAGGAACGTCTCGACGTCCACGCCGCTCTCGGATTTCAGCCGCGAAAGCAGACCGTTTTGCCCGTTGGTGAGTAGCGAATGGACATATTGCATGCGGTTTGATTTCTGGCCGCTTTTTTGGCTATCGCTGCCAGTTGCCCGTTCAATGGCTATGCGCTGACTTTCAGGTAGGTCATCTTCGATTTCCATGCTCTCGGAACCATCAACGACAACATACACAAGCGGCTGCTGCCGATGGACGATATTTAATTGCAAGACCGGGTCTGCCAGGGTTACGACCAAGATCGTCAGCAGCAACCCGCGCATACCGCCAAGAAAGTATCGCATTGCTTGGCTGCCTTGCGACTGCCAGCGTTGATAAAACACCAACACGATTGCCACCAAAGCCACAATGGAGGCAAACACCCAGAATGGCGCATCCTGAGCCCACGGCGCAGCTAGAGTCAGGCCGAGCGAATCGATCGACTCTAAATGGTCGATACCCAGCAACCAGCCGAGGGTACGCATCATGTGACCCCCGCGGATTCGGTGGTTGACTGGCGAGATTTAGGAGCATTTCGCCCCGCCGATGGCTGCTGACTTCCGGAAAGCAGACCGGAGTGGCCGATCGATGGCGATTGCCATTGCGGAAGCGGCATCACGATCACGAGCATCTCGGTTGCCAATAGCACGATCACCGCCAGCGCGAGCCACCACCAGGAGCCTTGCCCACTCATCGCTGTGCCGGACAGTTCATTGGCTTCGCTGGCGGCGACCCAGCGGAAACCTGCCGTCGCAAAGCTCGTATCGAACTCGCTGCGTCCCAGTGGAGTAAGGTCTGATTCGTCGGCGTCACCATTGATCGCCAGCGAGACGTCCCATGTGGGCCGATCGTTATTGGTTGCCGCCGCTGGCCCGAGACGGCGGCCAACAATGCGGTAGTCGCCACGCGTCAGCAGTCCCGGCACAACGACGCCGCGTCGTTGCGCGCTCACGAACGATACATCGAGCTGTTCTTCAATTGCCGCACCGGGCCGCAACAACGAAACGGCCAAATGCTGGTCGGCCTCTGGCAGCGGCAGTGTTAACTCTTCGGTGGGAAGAAAGTTTCGCTCCGGCAAAGTGCTTTCGATCATTTCCCGCATCAGCCGATCGTACAGGACCACAGCATTTGTTTTGGGGAGCGTGTTCCAAGGGGACAGGACGCCCGTGGTACATAACAACACGCGTCCCTGGCCAAGGCGACGAGAGACGAGGAATGCCGGCTCTCCTGGCAATGCGTAACGGGCAAGCACGACCGGGCGGCTTTCGCTCGCAGAGAGCGAGTTGCGTTGCAGGGAACCCGTCGGCTTCCAATCGTTGTCGTCCCCCCACAACAGCCACCGCTGCGGCGTTTCATCGGGTTCGCGGTTTTGCTCCGCTTCGATTCGTTGAGCATCTGCCGTTGCGAGAGCGGCCTCCGTCTCGGCCGATTCGTCGATGGCGACGGCTTTGAAGAAGTACGGCTCCGCATATAGTGTTGCCAAATCGGCTGGTGAAGCGCCAGCGATTTGAAAAATAGCCTCAGTGGCCAGGCTGGGAAACGAAAGTTGGAATGGAGCGACGCGATCGGGCGATTCCTCGGGTGTTACGCCAATGAAGTCGGCCTTGAGCGGTAGGGGAAGGATTCCTTGTCCTGCACGCCACCCCGCCTTGTTCCAGATCTGCGGGTCAAAATCGCCGCCAGCCGCGATCAGGAGTTGCCCGCCCTGTTCGACATATTCCGTCAAAAACGGCGTCATCGGCCCTGGATCGGCCAAGCCAGCGACAACCACCAGCCGAGCGTCGGCAAGTGTGTAGCGGCTGATTGCAGCGGGCGAAACGTGCCGAATTTGGATCAATTGCCGTGGCGGGTCTCCGCGCGCGACACGAGGCGCGAGCAGCTTGCGCAAGTGGCGTGTTTCGCCCAGCCGGCCGCGCACCACATCCTCGTCGTCGGCATGTTGATCGACGAACACGACTGGCAGGGCCGCCACAAGCGGGACACTCAACACGCGCTGGTCATCGGCCGTCAGTCGATCCGGGCTGATTTTTGCCGTCAGCGAGAGGAAAGCCGCTTGTCCCGGTTCGGGAGCCTTTTCGATGCCCCCCAGAATGCACTCAAAGCTCACCTCGCGCGTTGTCGCACCCGGCTCTATGGTAATGATCTGCTGGCCGAGAATGGTATCACCAGCCGAAAGGGTTACTTGCAAATCACGCCGCGGCTGCGCTCCCTGATGCGCGACTTCGACAATGACAGTCGCGGGAGTCTCCACATCGGCCAAGCCGTCTTGGACACGAACCTCGGCTACCCAGGTATTTTCCCAATCAGCCGGTCGGACTGAAACGCATTGAATGGGCGGCTGGTTACTAGCGTCGGTTGACGTCGGCACCGATAGCCAATTTCGTTTTTGTTGATCGCTGACCAGGATGACCCGCTTGGCCAGTTCGGGTGCGGCCTGGCAGGCAACGCTCGACAATTCGCTGATGCGGGACATGGTGGCGGCGCGATCAACCATTTCAATTCTGGCCAGCGCTTCCAGTGCTTGCTCAACGCTATCAAAAGGATCGGGGCTTAATACCTCGCGCGAACCGCACGCAGCAATGATGCTAATGCGGCTGCCTCGCGGCAATTCTTCCAGCGTCTGGCGGGCGATTCGCTTGGCCTGGTCAAGCAAAGTTCCTTCCAGCGTTTCATAGCCCATGCTCAGGCTGTTATCGACGATCAGCACGGCGTGCAAGGGTTGACGCACATCGCTGGCCTGTTCGCGCGAGGCAAAAAAAGGCCGGGCGAGGGCCACGCCAAACAGAAGCACAGCAGCCGTGCGCAGCACCAGCAAGATCAAGTCGCGAATGTTCAGGATTTTGCGATTTTGTCGCATGGCCTGACGCAAAAAGTCCATCGCGGCCCATTTCATTACGCGGTGCCGGCGGCGATTGAGTAAGTGAATGATGAGCGGTCCCGCCGCGCATAGGGCTCCGGCAATCAAGAACGGAACAGACATGAACGAGATCAGGACCATCGAAAACTAATCCCCCGAACGTCTCCGGGGCCAAGGCTGTGGTTAAAGAAAGGTTGCCCAAGAACGGCATTTCATTCTAATTGATGATCACTCGCGGGCACCTTGGCGGAAACTCTCAATTTTCCCCTCTTGCAGAATGGGCAGATACCGGTTCGGGATCGATAAAACGAAGCAAGCGACACTGGTGGCGTAGAGCATACCGTCGTCGCCGGCGATACGGCCGCCCCCCCTCGCGCCATAGTCGAGCCAGGCCCCGCTAGTGCGAGGATTCGTAGTGCTTTCGACTTGCGAATCGATCAAATAGTCGCGCAAAAACGGATAGTTAGTAGTCCACGATTCGCCGCCGACTTGATAGAGGGCCTGGCCCACGTAATACAACGTGTAAGCGTCGAAGGGCATGGAGCCGTCGCGGCCGCGCGAACGCGGGGTCTCGCGAATCGCTGCCTGAATGACGTCCATGTTCTTGCCGATCCGCCAATCGTCGTACTGTCCAAACTCTTGCAGGCACACAACGCCCGCCGCGGCCATCGCAATCGTTCCTCCTCCGCCCCCTTTGCTGTAGGTAAACTGCCCAGGCATTTTTTGCAGTTCGCTTTCGGGCAGTCCGCGGCCCCCGCGCGTAGTGTAATATTCCCGCACATTGCGAATCGCCAGTTGAATCACCTCGGGCGGCACATCCAGACCGCTATCGACGGCGCTACGCAAGGCTTTGGCCTGCATCACCACCAGGCTCAGGTCATGGCCGAGATTCTGTCGTGCGGCGCGATAGTCCCACCCGCCATCCTCGCACTGCGTGCTGGCGATCAGCTTGAGTGCCAGATCGAGCACGCGATTCAGTTTCCGATCCTTACTGCTGGTCATGCCATGGGCTTGCCCCAGCACGAAGGTCGCCAAGCCGTGGTTGTACATATCGCGCTGGGCATCGGCGATGTTTAGCAATCCCGAAGGACGGCTACGGCTAACAATGAATTCCAACGCTCGGCTGAGTTCCCGGCCATACTTCCCGCGACCGGGTGCATGTCCGGCTGACATGAACGCCAACGCACCCATGCTGACCAGGCCTAAATCGCTGGAGCCCCAGTTGCCGTCGGCTCCCTGGTTCTTTGCCAGCCAGGCCAGCCCTTTCTCCATGGCGGCTTCGCTGGCGAGGGTAATCTCTTCAGCCGGACCTTCCGCGCAGGCCGCGTTAATTGTGAGCGAGCAGGCGAGAATTGGGCAGAGAATCTGAGCGCGGAACGACATGAGTATCTTTGGGGCCAATCAAGCGGCATCGAATAGAACTTCCATACTAATATGGTGCGTGCGCGATTGCTCTAGGCCACGCCCAGCGTCTGGGCGAAGTTACCGGAGGCGTTGGGTAGCGATTTGTTCGAGAAGCGCGGCTTTGACGTCGGAAAAAGCACCGTCCCAGTCGCCGCGTTGCCGCTGGCGAAACATCCGCATGGTGGGATACCACGGACTATCCGTTCGATTGAGGAACCATCGCCAATCGGCAACAAACGGGAGCACAACCCAGACAGGAACGGCCAACGCACCTGCCAGATGAGCGACTGAGGTGTCGGACGTGATCACGAGATCGACGTTTTTCATGATTGCCGCAGTGTCCATGAACGGGCCATGTTCCTGATCGAGATCGGCGAACGATGTGATCCGTGAACAATCCGCAATTGTCTCCACTGGTGAATCGGAATCGGCGTGCTCTTGAATGCTAATCACGTCCACGTCAGCGAGTTGGCTCAGCTCAGCAAAGTAGCGAGGCGGGATGTGCCGATTGCGAGCGAAATCGGCTTTACCCGACCAGTTGACGGCGATTCGGAATCTTTTTTGATCGGCCAACTTCAGCGACCACTGGCGAACATGTTGCGAGTCAGCGTGCAAATACGGAACTCGCTGGGGAATATTGTCGAGCGTCGTTTGAATCAGCCCAGGAAGCCTCGCGAGTGGGTATTGAAGGTCGAACGGTAGTAAGTCTGCTCCGTGCGGAATGATCGCATCCGCTCCGGCCAAACTGCCCAGCAGGTTTTGCAGCGGCGGCTGGCATTCGAGGATCACGCGGCCACCTAAATGCTTTGCCAGTTCCACATAGCGAGCGTAGTGGATAGTGTCCCCGAGACCTTGCTCGGCGTACAGCAGCAAAGTCTGGCCTGGAAACGGTTGTCCATCCCAGCGGCGTGCTGCGAAAGATCGGGTGGGCAGTAGCAAGTCGCAGCCGCGTTCGGTGGCCGGCCAACCTGTGAGAAAATCTCCAGAACGCAGGGCAAGAATTCCCAAACGCCACAGGGCTTGCCCCGAGTCAGGTTGCAATTGCAAGGCTTGGCGAAAGCAAGCGTCTGCATCGTCGAATCGGCCGGCTTCCTCCAGCGTGCCGCCCAGATTGACGAATGCGCTCGCGCTCGGCTGTAGAGCCACTGCCCGCTCGAAGGCGACAATGGCCTCGTCGATGAATCCAAGCTCTTGCTGCGCAGTACCGAGGTTCTCCCAAGCCGCGACGTCGCTTTGGTCAATGCGAAGGGCGAATTGATAGGCCTCCGTAGCGGCTGCGAAATTTCCCTGCGTGAACGCGATCAAGCCCAGATTCGACCAAGGTGCTGCAGTCGAATTTCCCAAACGGATGGCTTGCTGAGCACAACGGGCGGCTTCGTCCAGCTTTTTCTGATATAGCAGCGCTCCACTCAGATTGTTCCAATACTCGCTATTCTGTGGAGCAAGTGCGAGGGCTTGGCGAATCGCTTGTTCGCCTTCAATCAGCGCTCCGCGCGTGAGCCTCAAATATCCTAGATGCGACCACGCCTGCGCGAGTGTCGGGTTGCGACCAATCAGACTCACGCAAACCGTCTCGGCCAGAGCAAACTCGCCGCGACGCATCAACTGTTCGACCTGACCCAGAGAGACATCGTTTTCAGATTCCGCTGGCATGACCGCCAATCGTCGCTGATGGGGCCGAGATTACAAGGGCGAAGCGGTGGACACTGCTCGTGTGATTGCAGCTACGAGCGAGGACGGCGATATTCTGGGCCTCTATGACGACCGACAAAATGTCGTGTTCGGCTTTGAGAGAACTTGAGACTTCAATGAACCACGAGGACACGCCGGACCTGCGCGGAAGGCCCGAACTCGAAAATGAATGGTGGTACTACCACGGACACTTAACG
>JANNTN010000647.1:0-22339 GCA_031394445.1 Anatilimnocola sp. | reverse complement strand
CTCGACGATGATGTGCTTCCCTGCCTTCGCCGCCGCAATTGCCGGCTCCGCATGCACACCGCTCGGCGTGCAAATCGTCACGACATCGACCGCCTTGTCGGCCAGCATGTCTTCCAGCTTGTGATAGACCTTGCAGCCGATCTCTGCCCCAAATTTGTCGGCCGACGAAGTGAACGAATCAAAGCAGGCGACGACTTTTGCCCCTTTGATGTCCGCCACCGCCTTCGCGTGAAACCGCGAAATCATGCCGCAGCCGATGATGCCAAATCCCGTCGCCATGAGGTTGCTCCCGATGCTGAATCAATAGTTCGAAAATGCAGGTTTTCGGCTTTAGACTTTAGGCTTTCATAGCGGCGATGCAAAGCCGGGGCGGCGCGGAGTTTAGCCCTTGTCCACCGGCGGAAAACACTTGCTGGGCCGCAGGAGGCCCCCGTTCCATTCGAGAATGGCGACCAGCTCGCCGCTGGAAGAGACGGCGGCGACTTCGGTGGCTGGAGAGGGCGGTAGCTGAAAGGATGGCTCGACCGGAATGACTTGTCCGTTCCAAAGTCGCACGATCTTGTCGGCGGAGACTGTAATCTGTGGCATTTCGCCGAGCGCAAATAGCGGGGAGCTCAGGCGTTGCTCGATTTTGGCCTTATCCAATTTCTCGTTGCCCATTTCTTCAATCGCGACGGCATCACGCACGTCAAATGGCCCAATTGCCAGGCGGCGAAGCTGCGACATTACGGCTGCGGTGCCGAGCGCGAGAGCCAGATCGCGGCCCAGTGATCGGATATAGGTGCCGCTGCCGCAGCAGACGACGAGTTCGAGCTCGGGATAGGCATAGCGCACAATTTCCAGGGAATGAACTTGAATGAGCCGCGCCGCCAGTTCGACGGTCTCGCCCCGGCGGGCCAGATCGTAAGCCCGCTTGCCGGCAATTTTCAGGGCAGAATAAGCGGGTGGACGCTGAGAAATCGTGCCGAGAAATTGGGGCAGGGCCGCTTCGATTTCTGGCAAGGATGGAATGGCCGCGTCGGGATGTTCAACGACCTGGCCCTCAATGTCTTCGGTGTCGCTGGAGCGGCCGAGCAAAAAAGTTCCCTGATAGGTCTTGGCCAACCGTTGGACATATTCGACCAGTCGGGTCGCCTGGCCAATCGCAATCACCAGCACGCCGGTGGCGAGCGGATCGAGCGTTCCACAATGGCCAACTTTGAGGGGGCGCAGCAGCCGCTGGACATGGTTGACCACGTCGCGCGATGTCGCGACTGGCGGCTTATCAACATTGAGAAATCCAATCATTCGTGGAGGTATCCGAGGCCGCGGAATGCGAGCGGTGCAGCCGTTTTTTCGCTTAGCAAAGTTGTGTTTCTTTTTCGCCTGCAATATATTGCATAGATGGTGGCGGTGCTCAAGGAGCATGCGGCCCGCGTCGTATCAAACGACAAGTGGAATTGGGGGAGCAAGGGTTCGCTGGTCGCAATTCTGCGACAACTGGGCCATTGCAACGCGATTATCTTGTGAGGAGAGGCTGTGATGACCCATGCAACGTCTTGTCGTCGCGCATTTACGCTCGTGGAATTGCTGGTGGTGATCGCCATTATCGGCACGCTCGTGGCACTGTTGATGCCGGCAGTGAGCGCGGCCCGCGAATCGGCCCGCAAAATGAGCTGCAGCAATAATATGAAGAACCTGGGCCTGGCCCTTCATAATTATCACGACACGATGGGGCGATTCCCCTCGGCTTACATTAATACGGTGGCCGATTTTCAAGAGGGCTGGGGCTGGGGTGCGCTCATCCTGCCTTACATTGAACAGCAACCGCTGCATACGCAGCTAGGAGTCATCAATGGCACCTTCTACACCCAACTGGCTCAAGGCGGCACGAAGGGAAAACAAGTCGCTGACCTCGCCGAATCAGCGCTAAAGATTTTTATGTGCCCTTCGGATTCAGGCTACAACGGCAACGGCCAAGTCCATAACAATCGGAACTTTGGCGGTGCCTCCCCTGGATTAGGCTATTCCGCGCTTGGTTTAACCACCACCGCCCAAGCTCTGCCCGGCGTTAGTAATTATATGGTAACAGAAGGTCACCGCGACGTGGCGGGAAAAACGGCGAACACTGGCTTCGCCTTCGGTGACAGCAACATTAAGTTCTCCCACATCACTGACGGCACCAGCAACACGTTCATGATCGGTGAACGAGAGACAGAACAATGCCGTTCTGGGACCTGGGTCGGTGTCAAACGGCCGACTGGCGGAGGCACCGCCGGCTGCAACATGGTGGTTGGTCACTCACGTGTGAAGATTAATACACCCGACGGTCCAGCCATTGCCTGGAACATCAATAATACCGGCTGCGGTGAGGGATTTAGCAGTTTTCACCCTGGCGGCGCGCAGTTTGCGCTGTGCGATGGATCGGTGCGGTTTGTATCGCAGAACATCAATCATTTTTGGTATTTTGCACCCGGTGCCGCGAACCAAAATGGGACTGAAGCTGATTCAAAGGACAACCGCAACGGCACCTACCAGCGCTTGATGACTCGCAACGACAAGCTGCCAATCGGCGACTTTTAGTTCAGTTGGATCGATTTAATTGACTGCGGCCAGCACCGCCCAACACACCCGCAATGATGCATCGAGATATTTTCATTTGCCCAAGCAATAGGTTGATTTTCTCGGTCGCAATTCTCTTTGCATGTGCCATGCTCAGCGGATGCGGCGGAAGTGGAGCCAATCTCGGCAAAGTGACCGGCAAGGTAACTCTGGCTGGCCAACCGGTGCCCGAGGCTTTGGTGATGTTTTCGCCCGTTAGCGGCGGCTCACCGTCGGCTGGCCGAACGGGTGCGGACGGAACGTACACCTTGGTTTATGCCCGCGGAATTAACGGGGCGATAATTGGCGAGCACACGGTCACGATCAGCACATTCAAGGATGCCCTCGAAGATCCGCCGACGCCGGAAGTGAAAGAGACGGTCCCGCTCAAATATCGCGAAGGGGACAGCTTGCCGAAAGTGACCGTCAAATCGGGCTCTAACAATCTTGATTTCACACTCGAAGCCGGCCCCATTGAACCACCGCCCGTTGCGAAAAAGGGCAAGAAGACTGGCACCACGGGGTGTTTTTGAGAGTCAGCGAGGGAAAGTGGAAAGCGGCGATCGAGGATAATGCCGACAATGATCGTCGTGCTTATTTCTTCCCCTTTTTCTTCCCCTTCGCCTCCATCTGGTCAGGCTGAATGATCTCGCCCCCCTTCAACTGAAAATCAAGCTTATTGCTTCCCCTTTTGACCGTTTGCTTCAGTTCCGACTTACCGTTGTAGATGGCGGGGATCGCCTCTTTTTTGGCTTGTGGCTCGTCGTCGTTGGCGGGCTTGTAGGTCGAAATGGAAACCGGATGCTCGCCAATCGTCGCGCCCTTGTGCCCACGGCTGTAATACAACTCGTATTTGCCAGTGGCGTCGGTCTTGCCGATCGAGTCTGGCTCCCCCTCCTTGGCTCCGCCAAATGTCACCGTGGCTTCCGGAACTGGCTGTCCGTCGAGGGTGACCACTCCAGAGACACGTCCCAGACGCGGGAGTTTTTCGCTATTGCACCCGCCGGCCGCAGCTAACAAGGCAAGAATCGCCAGCATCACAGCCAACCGCCGCTCGTTCATCCCGCTTCCCCCCATACAACTGAACTCTCTGACGGCCCATCGCCGCTGTCATAGGTGAGTGGATAACATGGGCCGGCAGGGACAATCAAGTGGGTAGCTGCCGATGAACTCACGAGGAGCGACTTAATAGTCGCCTCCAATAGGAAAGCCATCGTTACGCCGGCCCAAGCGACTATAGACGCTATAAACTCCGGTGGAATAGCGATTGTCCCGCGGGACGTGCAAGTCGTAATCGTGCAAGGTTGCGTTGGCGGCAGAAGCGCGGAACTCGATGTTATTAATGATGAAGCGAACGGAACCATCGCACAGGGCGAACTGAGCGCCGCCCGGATGCAGGCTGGAGAAACCTTGGTGGCATCCCGCGTTGGCATCGTCAAACTTTATGGGGGGATCAGGGCTATTTAGGCGGACATGTACGTTTCCCAACACCGCATGAAACCCGCGTAGGCCGCTACCGTCCACATTGCGAACTCCAGCCCAAACTCCTGATTTGCAGTTTGGTGTATCGCGCTCGCCCAACATGAAGGTGTTGCTTGTGCCGTCGGTGATGTCTTGCATCCGTTTGGCTGTGGTTTCCATGAATACACCGTGCGTATCGTCGTGTTTGAACCCCGGCGCGAACGTGGGTTCAAACTTTCGGTATTCAGTTCCGCGGTTGGCGACATAGTTGCTGACGGCCGCGTCCCACTGCCCAAGATTGCTCAGAGTGGTTCCCAAACCGCCGCCGAAATGCCGAGCTGTATTTACATCCCCATCGGGATTGGCGTCGCTCGGGCATAGAAACAGACCAAGCTTGAGCTTTAACAAATCGGTCGGATCAGGAAGAAACTGTTTTTCTCCCGCCAAAACTTGATGCAGCTTGTAGTCATTTACGCCAAGTTCGGTGTGCAAGTTTTGCTGCTCGATATAGGGCATGATCAGCATCTGCCAGCCCCATTGCTCGCAGCTCGCGACTGTTCCCGGCGGACAGACACGCATGTCGTCGCGACCTTGGTTGTAATAGAACGTCCCGCTCGGAAAGGCATTCAAGCTATCGTGGTAACCGTGAATCGCCACGGCCAGGTTGTGCATATTATTGCTGCACTGCGTTTTGCGGGCAGCTTCGCGGGCCGATTGAACAGCCGGCATGAGCAAGGCCACCAGCGTGCCAATGATGGCAATCACCACGAGCAATTCGACCAGTGTAAAGCCGCGGCGCGTGTTCGACCTCCAAGAATCCATGGCTCATCTCCGTCCGCTAGAAAAAAACTCGCCGGCTGCGTGCCAACGCTAAACGACACGCGAGCCAACGCCAAAAGACAACGGCAAGCGCACCGGTCCCCCAACATTCCTGAGTCTATTGCCGCCGAGAGAATAGGTCAAACGGTTTCGGCCGACTTTCCCCACTCCCGAATCGCATCAACGCCCACTTTTGCGATTCGCGAATACCGCGAATGCCGCGATTCCTTGTAGGGATCGTTCCGCCGCGCGTTGTAGCAGCCGATCAGCGACCATCGCGGCTCATCCGAGCCATTCATGTCGCTCCGGTGCAGCAGGTTGCTATCGAAAAAGATCGCATCGCCAGGCTCGCATCCGACATAGACCAATTCCATGCGTTCGACCGCGACGTTGACCCGCTCCATATCGGCCCCCGTTTGCTCTCCGGTTTTGCCGTGGTCGATGCGCCCGATTGTGTGCGAACCGCGCAGAACCTGCAGGCATCCATTGGCCTTGTTCGCCCGGCTGACGGCAATCAGGCAACTGGCGAGCAGCGGCAGCAGGCAGCCGTTGTGATACCAATAGCCGTAATCTTGATGCCATTCCCAAGCACCGCCCACCTTGGGTTCCTTAAGCATCATTTTCATGTGATAGAGATAGACCTCGCCCCCCAAGGCCTGCTCCATGCGATCGACAATTCGCGACGAGCGGGTAAACATGCTGTACAGGTCGTCGCCCGCCTGATTCCACAAGGCGAGCTTCGTCTCATTGCCGGACGAGTCCTTTCTGCCATACAGGCTGCTCGCGAAATTGGGGTCGTCCTGGGCAAATCGCAGGAGCTTTTCGATTTCGTCGCCGGCAAACAGTTGGCGTGCGACAAAAAAACCGTCTTGCTGATAAGTAGCGAACTGTTCGGGGGTAAAGCGTGACATGGATGGGTCAGGAGGCAGGGGTCAGACACATGGATTTACCACTCGGTACCGAGTACTAAGTACCGCATACTTCAGTACAATGGATGGCTGAGACTGGTTCCTATAAGCTATCCAATATCCACCCGACCGACGATCCGCGGGCCAGAAATAGCATCAACACGCGAAAATGACCAGCGAAAACATTCAGGACGAAACACGGCAGACGGCAACCGCCAAAAAGCGGGTGCTGCTCGTCGATGACGATGCCGAGATCATCGAGTCGATTCGCTACGCGCTGGAAGCGAAGGGTTTTGAGATTTTTGTCGCTCGCGACGGCAACCAGGGCCTGGCGATGGCCGAAAGCGAAGACCCCGACTTAGTCATTCTCGACATGATGATGCCCAAGCGGAGCGGATTTCTGGTACTAGAAAAGCTCCGCCGCTCGCGAGAAGTTCCCATCCGCGTGATCATGATCACCGCTAACGAGGGCTCGCGGCACAAGGCTTATGCCGAAATGCTCGGCGTCGATGACTACATCCGCAAGCCCTTTGCGATGGATAAGCTCGTCGATACCGTCCAGCGACTACTGGCCTAAAGCGAGCGCACCGCAGTCTCGCTAGCATCGCTAGCTCGATTCGTCCGTTCTCGCCTAGCCGTAAATCGCGGTCGAGGCGAGAATCCCCCCGCCACGCAAAAACTCGAAACGCCCGCAAACGGATTTGCGGAGGAACGCCCATGGATGGAATGCTCGACTCCCATATTGGTATTTCGGCGATCGCCACGCATGAGCCGCCGTGGGTGCTTCGCAACGAGTGGTTCGGAGACACCATCCCGCGAAAATTCGTGCATCACACCGGCATCGAATCGCGGCCCATCTCCCAGGAAGATGAAGTCACGATGGCCGCGCGGGCTGTTCGCAATTTGCAACGCGAAACAGGCTGCGACTTGAATGACTGCCGGGCCGTGTTGTTCGTCTCCCCTTCATTCGTACCGCTCACGGTCGCCCGCAAACTGCTCGATCCACAGCGGGCCGAGCAAGAACGCCTACGACGAGCCGCCAGACAACTCGTGCGCCGCCTCGGTATTCCCGATTGCCGCGCGGAAGGGCTTAACTGGTTTTGCAGCGGGTATAGTCGGGCGATGGCGCTGGCCTGCCGCCGCATCTTGCCCCGGCTGTCGCTGCACGACGATCAATTCATGCTCATCGTCACCTCCAGTCGCATTAGTCGCATTACGGACTACTCCTGCAAGCAAACGGCGGCCCTGTTCGGCGACCTGGCGACTGCCACACTCTTGGCACCGACGAGCAGCAGGCGGCATCCGGTCCATTTCGAAGTGCTCCACGCGGATGCGGAAAAACAACGGGCGGACAAACCCTTTTTCGATTTCCATTGGCGACAACATGTGCCCGTGCCCGACGCCGCCGGCGGCACCGGGCACGCCGACGAACGGCTCGTGTTCTCGCTCGACGGCATGGGCATCGCCGATGTCGCCCCGCGTGCCATGTCCAGCGCGGTCGATAAAGCGGTGAAAGCCACGGGCACGAAAGCGGCAGATGTACGTTTCGTCGTGCCGCACCAAGCCGGCAGCGGCATCGTGCGATTTACGGGGATGAAGCTTGAATCGCTCGGCATTCACGGCGAATTGATCAACGGCCTCACGCAAACGGTCGGTAACATCAGCTCCAGCTCGATTCCCTTCGCTCTGAAGCAAACCTGGCATCGTCTATCCGGCATTGTTGCTTGCCCCACAGCCGCCGTCGGCAGCCCCGGCGTCGCTGAGGTATCGCAAGGCTGCATCTTGCTCCGTTCCACGCCCCTCCACGAACACGGCAAACAAGCCGCGGCATAATTGTCTTATCGGCGGCAACCTACTTCCCACCGCCGCTTGCGCCGACAAGACTAAGGCGCATGCGAACCGTTATTTCAATCGTGCTAGCCAGCGCCTTGATCCTGGCAACCGGATCATCGTCAGTCATCGCCAATGTTCCCACACGCCCAAACATTCTCTGGCTCATCGGTGAGAACATCGGCCACGATTTGGGCTGCTACGGCCAGCGACTGGTGGCAACGCCTCATTTGGATCGTCTGGCGGCCGGCGGCGTTCGGTTCACGCGGGTCTTTGCCACGTCGCCGTCGTGTGCTCCCAGCCGCTCAGCGTTTTTCACGGGTGTCTATCAAACCACGACCGACACGCACGCGATGCGGTCGCACCGCGACGACGATTTTCGCCTGCCGCCGGGAATTCGACCGATCACGCATTGGCTCAAGGACGCCGGCTACTTCACGGCCAATATCAAGACCATCGGCGACCGCACGGTGGGCACAGGCAAGCTCGATCTCAACTTCGTCAACGAAGGACCGATCTACGACTCCGAAGACTGGACGGCCTTGGCCACGCACCAGCCGTTTTTCGCCATCGTGAATTCGCCCGAAGTGGAATACGACATTTACGATCGGCAGAGCGCCAAAAAAGAACGTGTCGAATGGGTCGGCGAACGCGAGCATCCGCAAGTCGCGACTCCCGACAACGTAAAACCGCCGCCGTATTATCCCGATCATCCAGTCGCGCGGCAGGAATGGGCTCGCTTTCTCAATTCGGTTTCCGGCATCGATCGCCGGGTTGGATGGGTACTGGAGCGGCTGGCAGCAGACGGCCTAGCCGACGACACCCTCGTGATGTTTTTCGCCGATAACGGCCGCCTGGAGCCCCGCGGCATTCATTGGTGCTACGACAGCGGCTTGCATGTACCGCTGATCATTCGCTGGCCTCGAAATTTCTCCGCACCTCCGCAATTCGCGGCTGGCGCTGTCGATGGACAGATTCTGAGCCTGCTCGACGTAACCGCCACCACGCTGGCAATGGCTGGCGTAACGCCGGCCGGGCTACAGCATGGTCGAGCTTTCTGGGGTAACCGGACCGATCCACCGCGAACCTATGCTTTCAGCGCCCGCGACCGCATCGACGAAACTGTCCAACGCATTCGCAGCGTTCGCGACGCCCGCTACCGCTATATCCGCAATTTCACCCCGGGCCCCACATTCGCTTCGCTGAACCGTTACAAAGAAAAGTGTTTTCTGGTCATGCCGATCCTGCGAGACTTACACGCTCAAGGACGCCTGACCGGCCCGCCGGCGGCACTGATGGAACTGCGCGGCCCCAGCGAAGAACTGTACGACCTCGACGCCGATCCCTATGAAATCCAAAACCTCGTCAACTCACAGCAGACCGAGCACATCCAGACCCTGTCGCGACTCCGTGCCGCGCTGGACGTATGGATGACGGAAACCGGCGATCGTGGCGACCGGCCCGAGCCTCCCGAGACCGTGACAGCGGTGGAAAAAGACATGCACCAGTGGTTCGGCACCCCGTCCTGGGCCGCTCGCGCAAAGGAAAAGGAATAGTCATTGGCCGTTGCAGCCGTCCTCTTACCCAGCAGCCGCGTAGCGGCGACCTGTGAGTAGCTGAGGGGCGGGCACCGCCGCGCAGCGGTGGTCGGGCAGCGAAACCCCCGGAAAAATTTCGCGACCCAACTTAGCCGCGTAGCGGCGGAACAAACTTCCGACAGCCGACCAGATACGAATTTTCCTCATTCGTGCTTGTTTCGGGTTTCGAGCTTCGGATTTCAATCACACAAAATATTCCTCTACCCCAAGAATCTCATTCATGCCCACGGCAATCATCACCGGCAGTGCCAAGCGCCGCCTCGGTTGGCATGTGGCCGATGCGCTCGGTCGTCGGGGTTACTCGCTCGTCATCCACTACAACTCGTCGGCTGCGGAAGCCGAGGCCGCCGTCAAGGAATTCGCCAGCCGCGGCATCTCGGCGATTTGCCTGAAGGCCGACCTCGCCAACGAGCAGCAAGTACGCCAGCTCGTCAGCCGCACGCTGGAAAAATTCGGCCGCGTCGATTGCCTCGTCAACTGTGCCGCTGCGTGGAAGAGCAAACGCCTGGAAGACATCACCGCCGCCGATGTTCGCGGCTACATCGACGCCAACACACTCGGCACCTTTCTCTGCTGCCAACACGCGGGACTGGCGATGGTAAAGCAACCAGAAGGCGGCAACATCATCACCTTCGGCGACTGGGCCATCGAACGCCCCTATCTGAATTACGCCGCCTATTTCCCATCCAAAGGCGCGATTCCGACACTCACACGCACACTCGCCGTCGAACTTGGCACGCGCAATCCCAACGTCCGCGTCAACTGCATCCTCCCCGGTCCCGTCATGCTACCGCCTGACTTTCCACAGGCTGAACGCGACGCAGCCATCAACGCCACACTCGTCAAACGCGAAGGCCGACCCGAAAACGTCGTCCAAGCCGTCCTCCACTTCATCGACAACGACTTCCTCACCGGTGTATGCTTGCCAGTCGATGGCGGACGCACGATTTACTCCCCGGACAGCGAGGGATGAACATGCCCAAAACAAAAACTCCCGCAGCATCCCCTCCCATTTTTCTGTCCCTCATCTTTTTGTCATTTTTTCTCGCAACGCCTTTCGCCGCGCGAGCCGACGAACCCCGCATCACCCGCGACCTCGAATACGCCCGTGCCGGCGACATCCCACTCAAACTCGACCTCTACGTCCCTACCAACGCCACGACTCCGCCCGTCATCGTCTGGGTCCACGGCGGTGCCTGGCGTAGCGGCTCAAAAAACAGCCCCTCCATCCTCCCGTTAACGAACCACGGTTTCGCCGTCGCCAGCGTCCAGTACCGCCTCTCCCCCGTCGCCAAGTTTCCCGCCCAAATCCACGACATCAAAGCCGCCATTCGCTACCTGCGCGGCACCGCGAAAGACCACGGCATATCCGCGGACAAAATTGCCGTCTCCGGCGGCTCCGCCGGCGGCCATCTCGCCGCCCTCGTCGGTGTTTCCAACGAGGTAAAACCACTTGAAGGCGATCTCGGCCAATACCTTGACGAATCCTCCAACGTGCAGGCCATCGTTGTCTTCTACGGCGCGTCAAACCTCACGACCATTCTCTCCCAATCGACGCCCCACGGCCTCAGCGTCCGCGTTCCCGCCCTCGAACTCCTTCTCGGCGGCCAACCCGACTCCAAACCCGACCTCGCTCGCCACGCCAGCCCTGTCTTCCACGTCGAAAAATCCGATCCACCGCTCCTCTGGTACCACGGCGACCAAGACCCGCAAATGCCGATCGACCAAGCCCACGAAATGATCGCCGCCTACAAAAAACTCAACCTCCCCAACACCTTCCAACCCGTCCCCGGCGGCATCCACGGCGGCAAGCTCTTCTACACGCCCGAACAATTCCAACAAGTCGCCGACTTCCTCAATTCAAACCTCAAGAAACAATAAAACGCCCCTCGAAATGGCTTCCCCACCCCGCATTGCGATCACCATGGGCGACCCAGCCGGTGTCGGCCCCGAAGTCTGCCTGCACTTGCTTGCCGACGAACAAATCGCCCGCGAATGTACGCCCGTTCTCTTCGGCGATTTGTCAATTCTCAAACGCGTTGCCAACACCACAAACCTGCCACTGCCAACTTCTGTTATCTCGCTCGCCCAATTCCAAAACCAACCGTCCGCGATAACAACGCCCACCATCGTCGATCTAAAACTTCTCGCGGCTGACGACGTCCAGCCCGGCCAAACCAACGCCATCACCGGCCGCGCGGGCTACACCTATGTCGATCGCGCCATCGACGCCGCACTCGCCGGCCATGTCGCTGCCGTCTCCACGGCCCCGCTCAATAAAGAAGCGATGCACGCCGCCGGAATCAATTTCCCCGGCCACACGGAGATTTTCGCGGCCCGCACGAACGCCGCTCGTTCGTGCATGATGCAGTACTCCGAGGAGATCACCTGCACCTTCGTCACCGTCCACGTCGGCTACCACGAGGTTCCCGGCCTGCTCACCAAAGACCGCATCCTCGACGTGATCGAACTCACGGCTGCGGCCCTAAAGCAACTCCGTGGCCACGAACCAAAAATCGTCGTCTGCGGCCTCAACCCTCACGCCGGTGAGCACGGCCTCTTTGGCAACCGCGAAGAAGAACGGATCATCATCCCGGCCATCGAAGCCGCCCGCGCCCAAGGCATTTCCATCGAAGGCCCGCTCCCTCCCGACACCGCCTTTCTCCCCTGGAAACGCAAAGCCACCGACGCCTTCGTCTGCATGTATCACGACCAAGGCCACATCCCCGTCAAAGCCCTCGCCTTCGACTCCGCCGTCAACACCACCCTCGGCCTCCCCATCACCCGCACCAGCGTCGATCACGGCACCGCCTGCGACATCGCCTGGCAAGGCAAAGCCAACCCCTCCTCCCTCTTCTCCGCCGTCCGCCTCGCCCTCCGCCTGATTGCCTCGTAGCGACAAGCAGCCTGCTTGTAGCCTGACGTATCTTGTAGGGTGGGACCAGCGAGCTTGCTCGCTGGTCCCACCATTCCAAAACTTCTCCATGCCCCCGCAATTTCCCATCATCGTCATCGCCGACGACCTCAGCGGTGCCGCCGAAGTGGCCGCGATCGCGGCGGCCAGAGGCCTCACCGCCGAAGTCCACCGCCAATTCGATCCCACCAGCCGCGCGCAGGTCATCGCCATTGACACCGATTCACGCAGCCTGCCCGCTGACCAAGCCGCAGGCGTGGTTAGAAACTCGACGGCTCAATTCTCCGTCAATCACGCACACATCTTCAAAAAAACCGATTCGGTCCTCCGCGGTCACCCCCGCGCGGAAATCGAAGCTCTGCTTGACGCCTTGAAAATTCCCCGCGCGATCTTTATTCCCGCCAACCCCACTCGCGGACGTACGATCACCGGCGGTAAATACCTCATCAGCGGCACTCCGCTCGACCAAACCCACTTCGCCCACGACGAAGAATTCCCGCGGCGCTCGGCTGACGTGAAAGAACTGCTTGGTCCTGTTGGCAACTGCTCCATCCACGTCGGAGAAATTGTCAACAACGTGCCCAAATCGGGAATTATCATCCCCGACGCTGATTCAGCAACCGACCTAGAGCGATTCGCCACACTAATTAATGATTCCACGCTTCCTGCCGGCGCTGCCGATTTCTTCTCCACGTTTCTCGACCACTGGTGCAACTCGCCAACCCAACAAGCTCAAAATTCGGCTTTGCTGCCAATCTCTCGCCCCGCTCTCCTAATTTGCGGTAGCCTTGCCGCCTGGCGCGACCGGGCCCAACAATGCCTCGCGGAAAACATGGCCGTAGTCAGAGCGCAATCATCAACTTCCATTGAGTCCGCTGCTGCACATTTACACCAAACCGGATTGCTCGTCCTCGCAACACAAGCCGAACCACTGTCCCCAGAACAACGACAGCCATTTCTCGCCGCGCTCGCCAAAACTTCGGCTTCGCTCATTCAAGCAGCACATCCGGCGTCGTTACTCATCGAAGGCGGTGCCACCGCCGAGGCAATTGCCAAAGAACTCAAATGGCAGAAATTTTCCGTCCAGCCCCACGCAGCTTCCGGCGTTGGCATGTTAACACCACTCGACGTGCCTTCAGCCCCGCTTCTCCTCATCAAACCCGGCAGCTACCCCTGGCCCCCCGGAATCTGGCAATCCTTCATCCGCCCCTAACCTTTGTGCCTTTTCGTAACACAAATGTTCCATTTCTTTGCCTGTCGCGAGGATTTTCAGGCTGCGAGTTGTTGAAGTTAGGCGGCATTGGCTTGTTGCGCGTGGAGTAATGCCGGAATTGCGGTTCGGACTAATTGGGTGAGGTGGAAGTGGAAGGGCTTCGCTCGGCTGTACTCTAAATCAACTCGCGCTCATCTGGCCGTCCCAACCGCTCAATAACTGCTCAAGTTGAGCGGTTTCAGCCGACTCACATTTCCCTAACTACCAGCCGCATAACAACTTGAAGAAATCGAACCGAACAATATTCAACCGAATTTAGCGCTCGGATGATTTGCGAGTGGGCGTCAGCAGGTCTTCGAGTTTTTGGCCGGTGAAACCGGATTCGAAGCAGTGGAGGCCGAAGCGTTGAGAGAGCTCTTGGCAGGCGAGGATGCCGCGGACGGAGTTGCCTTTGGCGTCGAGCGGTGGGGAGAAAATGCCGATGCCGAACTTGCCGGGGATGACGCCGACGATTCCGCCGCCGACGCCGCTCTTCGATGGGATGCCGACGCGATAGGCCCATTCGCCGGCGTAGTCGTACATACCGCAGGAGAGCATGATGCTGAGCAGGTATTTGACGTAGGGCTGCTCGATGGCACGCACCTTGGTGACGGGGTTGACGCCACAGTTGGCTAGGGTCGCGCCCATCATCGCCAGATCGCGGCAGGTGACGAGGGCCGAGCACTGCTGAAAATAAAGCTCGAGCGAATCCTCCATATCCTCGCCGACCATGCCGAAATTGCGCATCAAATGGCCGATCGCGCGGTTGCGATGGCCGGTCAGCCGTTCGTACATGAACACGGAGTTGTCGATATAGACATCGCGGCCGCAGTACCTGCTGAACATGGCCAGGAGGCGTGTGACCCGATCGGGAAAATCCTTGCCTTTGACGAGATCGGCGGTGGCGATCGCGCCGGCGTTGACCATGGGGTTGAACGGACGATTCGAGGCCTCGTCGAGAACGATGGCGTTGAAAGCTTCGCCAGTGGGCTCTGCACCGACCTTGGACAAGACATGCTCCAGCCCGTGGTCCTCAAGCGCCATCCCATAGACGAAAGGCTTGGAGATCGACTGAATGGTAAACAACTGCTTGCAATCGCCGACTTCGAAAACTTGGCCGTCGGTGGTGGCGATGGCGATGCCGAACCAGCGGCGGTCGGCCTTGGCTAGCTCGGGGATGTAGTCGGCCACCTTGCCTTCATCGACGGGAGCATAGCGGGCATGCAATTCGCGCAGCACCTCGCGGAGCGGGGCCGCGGCGGTTTTCATTTTGCCGATCAGGAGGTCGAGTTCGTCGGTGGCGGGCATGGGGGGAAGGGGACAGGAGGCAAGAGACAGTTAAGCGCGACACTAGATGCTGAGGATGCGTTGGGCGAGTTCTTTGAGCTTTTCGGTGAGGGGGTGGTCAGGATAGCGGTTGGCAAAGATGTCGCCGCTGCCCAGGCGGACCATTTCGGTGCTGAGGGGCAACATGGCGGCAACTTCCGTGCGGTAGAGCTTAGAAACCTGCTCGCGGATGAGATCGACATCGGCTCCGGGCGGAACCTTGTTCAGCACGACGAACATGTTGGGGACTTCGAGCTTGCGGGCGAGCTCGACCGTGACAGCAGTACCTTGAAAATCTTGCTGATCGGGGCGGAGGATGAGGACGAGCAGGTCGGAGATGGCGATCGAGAGCAAGGTTTCTTCGTTGACGCCGGGATGCGTATCGATGAAGAGGTAGTCGAGGTTCAGGCGCTTCAGCAAGTCTTGCAAGCCGTCGTTGAGCAGGGCGACGTCGTAGCCTTCGCGAAGGATGCGGGCAATTTCGCCGGTGTTCAAGCTGGAGGGAATGAGAAAGAGACGCGGGCGCTGCGCGTCGTCGGTAATCGCGCCGATGGCACGCGCGGTAACATCGAAAGCGGCTTGCTCGATGCGGCACTTGCCCCACAGGTAGTCGTTCAGCGAATATTCAAACTCGCCGTCTTTGATGCGAAACAAGACGTGAACGCCGGGGGACTGAATGTCGGTATCGATGATGCCGACGCGAAAGCCGGCACGGGCAACCAGCACGGCCAGGTTAGCCGTTGTGTTGGATTTTCCCGTACCGCCACGGAAGGAATGGGTGGAGATGATCTTGGACATGTACTAAAGGGGTTGCTTGGCACCGCTGTCTGGCTGGGTTTGCGGCTCAGGGTTAAGGTTGGCGGCTCGGGGTTAAACGGGCTTGTCGCCAATGGACGCGTTGCGGTTGCGGCGCAGCTCTTTGGCCTTTTGTTGCAGTTTCAGGAAGTAATCGTCGGAGGTGATTTGGTCAACCTCGGCGCTCACCTTGGTTTCGTCGAGGAACAGCAAAGGATTGGTTTCAGGGGTGTAGCTGAGCGTGGCGGACGCCGCTTCGGCCGAGGCAGAAGTGCTAAACCGCAGCGACGGGCCAGCCGAACCGAGACGGAACATCACATCACCCGAAATGGGCAGTTCCGTAATGGTCTGCGAGGCTACGATGACGCCATTGCGGCCCCGCGAAATGAGTACCCATTGGTCGCCGCGGTAGGCCAGCTCGGCATGGACGCGGGAGACGTAGGCGTCGCTGATTTCGACATCCACATCGTCGGCACGGCCGATCGTGATCGTCGTTTGTTCTGAGAATTTCCAGGTGCGGATCGGGCGTTGATACGCCGGATCGAGCAACTGGATCGTTGCTTCGCGCGGAGGAAGTGTTGAATCGTCGCCGGTCATAGCCAATCCGCCTGATTGTTTGCCAGATGACGGGTGACGCGAATTTCGCCCAGCGTCACCGGCAGTGCCAACCGACCGCATTTTGCACGTTGTGTGCCGCAGCCGGGCTCCGACGGTCAATTGCTGTAAAACAATCGTGAATTGCCCCGATTATTGACGGAATTAATTGGTTTTGCCATTGCCAATGCCTAAAGAGTGGGCAGCGGCTGCGGAGAGAAATGACATGGCCGGCTATTTCTTTTGAATGTCAAACCGCGGCTTGAGCATGAGGCCGGTTTCGTCGGAAATGAACTTGCGGAGGCTGGATTTTTTGATTTTCGGGGGGTTGCCCTCGACCTTGAATACGAGGGTGGTGCCCCCTTCGCCCTGACAGGTGCCTTGGACGATTTGCTTGCCCCCTTCTTCGCGACGCTCGCTGCGGAGCATGCCATCGCGCAGCGGCTTCTTCTGAACCATGAGCGAGAGGACTTCGGGGCCTTTGGCGATGATGGCAAAGAATCGGGGCTTTTTGCGGGCTTGCACGAGGGCCGTTTTCAGATCCGCGCGGTCGTCCTCGCGTTCTTCCAATTCTTCTTCGGTGAGTTCGTCGTCGTCTTCGCGGGCCATAATGTGAGAACCAACACGAGGAATTGGGATTGTCTGACGGGTTTCTAGCGTACCAAGCCGCGTTTGCGAAGATAGTTGGCAACGAGAATTTCGGGGGGTGTTTGCGAGTTGACCATGAGATAGGACATGCCGCGACGCGTGCAGAACTCGCGGGCACCATCGACGAAGGCAGCGAGCGTACGTTTGTATTTGTCGAGCAACGGGCGGCTGACGGTGATTTCGGCGAAGTCGCTGTCTTCGCTATCGACCAGGCGGAGATCCCCTTTGATCTCGGGATTCAGTTCTTCTGGCGATAAAACATGGAGCACATAAACGTCCATTTGCTGCGAGACGAGAAAACGGAGGGCTTTTTCGTAGCCAGTTTTGTCGAGCAAGTCGGTAATGAGAACTAAGATGCCCTTGCCGGGGTTGCGGAGGCAAAAGTTCTTCACGCCGTCCACCAATGAGATGTTTTCGCCGGGCTCGATGCTGGCGAGATAGTCCTGCATCCGCCAGAGGTTGGCGCGGCCGCGCAGCGTGGGGCCGGGCTTGCGGCTGGTGGTGCCGAGCGATTCGATTTTCACGCGGTCGGCACGGCAGAGACCAATGAAGCCCAGGGCGGCGGCGAGTTGCTTGGCGTATTGCAGCTTCGTGGGCTCGCCAAAATCCATGCTCGCGCTGGCGTCGATCAGCGTATAGAAATGGAGGTCTTCTTCTTCGAGAAAAAGCTTGAGATAGAGCCGTTCGAGGCGGGCAAATAAATTCCAGTCGATGAAGCGGAGGTCGTCACCGGGCACATACTGCCGAAAATCGGCAAACTCGACGCTTTGACCCTTACGCTTGCTGCGGCGTTCCCCTTTCATGCGGCCGCGAAACATTTTGCGGCTGACAAGCTCCAATCGCTCGAGCTGGGCCAGTAGCGTGGGTGAAAGCAGCGAATTGGCGGATTCGGTTACGGTTGGCATAGCGTCGATTCAACCGGGCGGATGGTTCATGGAACGGCTGCCACAGGCCGGCTGGTTCGGACTAGAATGCGAACACACATTACGTGAATTCAGGACGGCTTATTCTAAACCATGACCGATACCGCTGTGTCACCGGCAGCCGCCGTGCAGGTGGCAAAGTTTTTCAATCGAGAGCTGAGCTGGCTGGAATTCAACCAGCGAGTGCTGGACGAAGGGCTCGATGAGACGTTGCCGCTGCTGGAGCGCCTCAAGTTTTTGGCAATTACTTCGTCGAATCTCGACGAGTTCTTCATGGTGCGGGTCGGGGGGCTGCGGCTGCTGGTGCAGCAGGGAATTACGACTCCAGACGCGGCGGGCATGACGCCGGCAGAGCAGTTGGCTGCCGTTGGCAAACGGGCACATGAGATGGTTGGGCAGCAGCAAGCTTGCTTTTTGGAGCTGGAACAGAAGCTGGCCGAGGCGGGAGTTCGCCGGGTGCGGCGGCAAGAGCTGACAGAGCGGCGGGCCAAGGCGGTCGAGCAAGTATTCGAGAGCGAGATTTTCTCGGTCATGACGCCGCGTGCAGTGCGAAGCGGCGACGAATTTCCGCTGTTGGTAAATCAGATGTTGCACGTGGCGGTGCATCTAGCACCCGACGCCACCAGCGACGGACAGCCGCGATTGGCGATTATTCCGCTGGGCCGATCGTTGCCGCGTTTTTTCACGCTGTCGGGAGGGGAGCGGGGATATTCGTTTGTGCTGCTCGAAGACGTGGTGGTGCGGATGGTGCATCGCTTTTTTCCCGGGGAGAAGGTGCTGGGGAACGCGGTGTTTCGGATCACGCGCAATGCGGATTTTTCGCTGCGCGATGATTTGGCCACGGATTTACTGGCCGGCATGGAGGGGGTGCTGGCCGCGCGGAAGCACGGAGCCTGTGTACGGTTAGAAGTAGCGGCGGACGCGAGCGACAAGGTGCTGGCGAGCTTGACGGCGGCGCTCAGTGTTGGCGAGGAGGAGATTTTTCAGACATCGGCACCGCTCGATCTAGGCGCGTTCATGCCGATTACGGATTTGCCGGGGTTTGACGCGCTCAAGTATGAGCCGTGGCCCCCACAGCGTTCGCCCGAGGTCGAGCAAGGGGTGAAGTTGTTCGACATTCTCGCGCATCGCGATGTGCTGCTTTATCACCCGTATGAATCGTTCAATCCGGTGCTGCGGCTGATTGAGGAAGCGGCGGCAGACCCGGAAGTGCTGGCAATCAAGCAGATTTTGTATCGCATCAGCCGCAAGAGTCCGATTGTGGCAGCTCTAGCGAAGGCGGCGCAGCGGGGCAAGTATGTCACCGTGATTTTGGAGTTGAAGGCGCGGTTTGACGAAGCTCGGAACATCGAGTGGGCGCGAAGCTTGGAAGAGCAGGGAGTGCAAGTGATTTATGGCGTGAAGGGGCTGAAGACCCACGCCAAGATATGCATCATCGTGCGCCGCGAACCACACGGAGTGGTGCGGTACGTGCATTTTGGGACAGGGAATTACAACGAAATCACGGCGAAGATTTATAGCGACGCCAGTTTGCTCACGTCGAACGAGGAGTTGGGGGCGGATGCGGTGGCGTTTTTCAATGCGATCACCGGTTATTCGCAGCCGCAGCGGTACCGCAAGATCGAGGCAGCACCGACGGGCCTGCGGCCACGAATTTTGGAGTTAATCGAAGCCGAGACGCACCGGCGGCAGCAAGGGCAGCAGGCGCTTATTGACGCCAAAATCAATTCGCTGGTTGATCCGGAGGTAATCAATGCTTTGTATGTGGCATCGCAGGCCGGCGTGCCGGTGCGGCTGAGCGTGCGGGGCGTTTGCTGCTTGCGACCGGGAGTGCCGGAGCTGTCGGAAAACATCAGCGTTGTGAGTATCGTCGATCGGTACCTGGAACATTCGCGCATTCTGCATTTCCACCACGGTGGTGATGACCTGGTTTATATTTCCAGCGCTGATTGGATGCCGCGAAATCTGGATCGCCGGATCGAGCTGTTGGTTCCGGTGGAAGATCAGGCGGCGAAGGCGCGGCTGATTGGCATTTTGAAGACGTATTCTGAAGACAATGTGAAAGCCCGGGTGCTGCAGCCGGATGGGTCGTACAAGCGACTGAAGCCTGGGCGAAAGAAGCCGCGGCGGAGCCAGGAGATACTGTACGAGGAAGTTTGCCGGCGGGTGCGCGAGGCGGAGCAGTCGAAGACGACGACGTTCGAACCGCACCGCGCGCCGGGAGCGGAAGAGTAGCGGAGGGCGAGGCTCGGGAGGGCGAGGCTCCCGCCGAGCCTTTTGTCTTAGCCGGGGCCGACTTTTTCGAGAGCCAGCGTTTTGACTCCGCGGAGGTCGAGCTTTCCAGTTCCGAGAATCGGGATGGATTCGACTTCGAAAAAGCTGTCGGTGGCGGGGATGAACAAGTTGGGCAGGCCGGCTACCGTGAGCCCTTTGCGAAGTTCATCGGGCGATTTTTCCAGCTTAGTGTGCAAGACGATCAGGCGTTCGCCTTTTTTCTCGTCGGGGACGGCGGTGACGGCGATGTGCGGCTTGCCGTCAGGAGAGGGACCGGCAGCTTTTTCCAACTCTTCCTCGACCTGGATGTGCGGCACCATTTCGCCGCCAATTTTTGAGAAGCGGCTGATGCGGCCGGTAATGTGAATGAAGCCGTCTTCGTCAAGAAAGGCCACATCGCCCGTTTTGTACCAGCCGTGGTCGATCACTTCAGCGGTTTTTTCGGGCTGGTTGAGGTAGCCTTTCATCACGTTGGGGCCGGCGATCCAGAGCATGCCGGGCTGGCCAGCAGATAGTTCTTTGCCCGTGTCGAGGTCGGTGACCTTCGCGGTGACGCCTGGCACAGGCCGGCCGACGGAGCCTTCTTTCCGATCGACCTGGAAATTGTTGATCGAGCGGCTGGGGGGAATGTTCACCGAGGCTAGCGGCGAGAGTTCGGTGGTGCCGTAACCCTCGACCGGACGGACGCCGAATTTTTTCTCGAACTCGTCGGCCAGTTCCTGAGGTAATTTTTCGGCCCCGCAGACGACGACGTCGAGCGTTTTCATTTCCTCTGGCTCGCAACGGCGGATGTAGCTGCGGAGGAAGGTGGGAGTAGTCAGTAAGAGCGTCCCTTTTTTTGCGGCGATGAGCTTGCCGATTTGCCGGGCGTCGAGCGGGTTGAAGTGATATGCACCGGCAATGTCTAGACTGGCAACGCCCCACATCGTCACGGTGTAGCCGAGCGAATGAAAGAACGGCAGGATGCCAACGAGGACATCCGTATCGCGGAGATGGACGACCTGGTCGATCGCCGTCACATTGCTGGCAATGTTGGCGTTCGTCAGCATCACGCCCTTAGGTGCGCCGGTGGAGCCGCTGGTGAAGATGACGGTGAGCACGTCGTCGGGCTTGGCGCGTTTCAGCCCCAGGGCACTGACCAACATGCTCGTGGGCAAGATGTGGCTTTGCAAATAGCTGATTACTTTGTCGGCGGCGGTGGGCTTGTCTTTAAGGTCTTCGAGAAAGACGAGCTCCGCGTTCAGCGTGAAGTTCATTTTGTCCATGAACTTGCGGCTGGTGATGATGTGCTTGATGCCGGCTTGGGCGATGCAGGCGTTCATCACGTCGGAGGAAACGGTGTAGTTCAAGTTGGCCGTGATGCGGTGATCGAGCGCGAGGGCCATGTTCGCCAAAAAGCCTGGCACCGAGGGGGGGAGCAGCAGGCCGACGTATTTTTCGTCGGGCGAAATGACGCGACGCAGTAACCGGCGGAGAACGAGCGTGCGGAGCAGCGTGTCGCCGCCGGTGAGCTCGCTGCCGGTGGAATCGGAAACTTTGAGTATCTTCTTGCGGCGCTTGCATTGGCGAACGAACGAAATCGTGATGGGCTCGATGGATTGCATGCTTTGTTGGGTGGCTTGGGTGCCGATTTCCAGCACCGCTTGGCGAATGGCAAAGACGTCGTCGGGGTTGTGAATCGGCCCGCCGAAATGAATCGACATAGGATAGGGGAGTTTCTCAGGCCATTTCCAGAAGAACTTTTCCCCTTTGAAGCTGAAAATGCTGCCCCAGAGGCCCTCAAGATATACGGGAATGACGGGGGCGGAGGTGCCTTCGAGTATTTTCATCAGGCCGGGCTTGAACGATTGCACCTGGCCGGTGCGCGAGAGGCCGCCTTCGGGAAAGATGCAGACGAGATCGCCGTTTTTTACCGCTTCGCGAGCCGTGCGCAGGGCGGCGACGATCATTTTGGGCTTGAGGGGGTCAATCGGAATTGCCCCGAAGAGGTTGGAGAGCCGCTTGATCCAGGGGCGTTTTTCCAAATTGGGGGCCCAGGCGATCATGCGAATGGGTCGCGAACAGGTGAGCATCAGCAAGATGCCGTCCACCCAGGTGATGTGGTTCGGCACAAGCAGCGCGCCGCTTTCACGCGGGAGATTTTCACGACCGAAGACGCGCACGCGATAGACCGTCAAGCTCATCAGCCAAACGATGAAGCGAATCGACGCCTGGGGGATTAGAAAAATGATGTATAAGAAAACGGGAATCGTGCCGAGACCGGCAATAAAGAAGATTTGCTGCGGGGTGAACAACTCGGTAGTTGGATCACCCACTGCACTGGGGACTGGCACTCGCAGAGCGATAAACAGGAAAGAGGCGAGGCAAACGCCAGAGAAGGTGAGAAAATTGGAGGCGGCGAGCAGGCGGCCGCGCGA
>JANNTN010000642.1:0-1167 GCA_031394445.1 Anatilimnocola sp. | reverse complement strand
AAGAGAAGCCGGGCCAGACGCTGCAGGCGACGGCGCTGGTGCATGAGGCTTATGTGAGATTGTTGGACGGTCAGCAAGTACAGAATTGGGACAACCGTGGGCATTTCTTCGCTGCCGCCGCCGAAGCCATGCGTCGAATACTGGTAGAGCAGGCTCGACGGAAAAAGAGCGGCAAAGCGGGTGGTCATTTGCGGCGTGCCGAGCTGGAGGAATGTGAGATTGCAGCACCCACGCGGAATATCGATCTCATCGCCTTAGATGAGGCGTTGACGAAATTGGCCAGCCGTGACCCGAGAAAATGTGAGCTGGTAAAACTTCGGTATTTTGCAGGGCTGACCATTGAGCAAGCTGCAGAAGCACTAGGTATTGCAACCTCAACTGCCGATGCAGATTGGGCTTACGTCAAGTCGTGGCTCCGTTTCGAAGTGCTTGGCGAGCCACAGGACTAACTTGGCGGCCAGAATATTCTTCGAATTCTTGTCTCCCTAACCGGGGAAAACGCTTTCAGTTTTCGCATTGTAGGGTGAGCCCACTTGCGCTCTATCGCGCGGGGCGGGAGGTCCTTTATATGGTCATGAACGAAATAGACGAACAAGCAATTTTTGAGGTCGCTCGGAAAATCACCACTGCTGAAGCTTGCAAAGCGTATTTGCAGCAGGTCTGTGGCGACCAGCCTGCAATGGTAAAGCGAGTGATCGCTTTGCTAAGGCACCACGCTGAAGGCGCAAGCTTCTTGGAGGCTCCTCCGGAAGGGGTCGCCTCTGAGCGAACCAACGACCAACCGTGTGAGCGCCCCGGCACACAAATCGGTCGCTACAAGTTGCTGGAACAGGTTGGCGAAGGCGGCATGGGGGTTGTCTATGTCGCCGAGCAGACGGAGCCAGTCCGTCGCCGCGTTGCGCTGAAGATCATTAAGCCGGGCATGGACACGAAGCAAGTGATCGCCCGGTTCGAAGCCGAACGGCAGGCCCTAGCGATGATGGACCATCCGCATATTGCTCGCGTGCTCGATGCCGGCACAACCGATGCCGGTCGCCCGTACTTCGTAATGGAGCTGGTCCGTGGGATGCCGATTACCGAGTACTGCGACAAGGTTCGGCTGAGCCCGCGGCAGCGGCTGGAGCTGTTCATTGATGTTTGCCAGGCCGTTCAGCACGCCCATCAAAA
>JANNTN010000627.1:0-1672 GCA_031394445.1 Anatilimnocola sp. | reverse complement strand
CTTCCAACGCCAGATAATCCCCCTGAGCCCACAAATGCGAAAGCCGCTGGCGCAGTTTTAACAACCTGTGCGTCACCAAAAATTTCAATCGGTCGTCGCGTAAGCCAAACCCCAAACCGGAACCGGAACCGGAACCGGATGCTGCATTGCCAATTTCCGCCAACGCACCACGCCGAGAAACATAATCCACCGGCCGCCGATTATCGGGATCGACCAAACTAAAGTCCCAAAATTCCTGCCCTTGATAAATATCAGGCACACCCGGCGACAGCAGCTTAAGAACCACCTGCCCCAGTGCGTTCAGCAGCCCCGCATCGGCAACGCGCTCGCACAAGGCCTGCAACCCCACAACAAACTGGTTCTTCGGCGAATCGCGCAGCGTCTGCGCCACGAAGTCTCGCACCGCCTCGTCGTAAGCCGGATTAGGATTGATCCAACTCGTGCGCTGCTTCGCCTCGTGCGTCGCCTTCTCCATATACCCTTGCAGCCGCTCGATCAGCTTCGCCCGCTCCTCGGCCGTGGATTCGTACAACGGCCAAATGCCCAGAGCCGACTGATAGAAAAGATATTCGTCCTTCAAGCTCGGCGCAGCCTCCCCATCGACCTCCCGCCGCAAACGCTTATTTAGACGGCTAAACCTCTGCACCGCAGCTCGCCAATCGCGGGGAATCTCAGAAAGCACATTGATGCGGGCCCGCACATCTTCCGTTCGCTTCGTGTCGTGCGTCGTCGTGGCCAACATCGCTTGTCGATAATTGTTGCTGCGATCGCGGTTCTGCTCGTGAAACTGGACCGGCGTCGTTGTCGGCCGCCGCGGATCGCCGCCGACTTCGTTGACCGACCCCAGCGGCACCCACACGTAAAACGACGTGTCTTCAACCCCCTTCGCCATCACCGGGCTCGTCACCTGCTGAAATCTGCCGGCTAACAACTCACGTTCGGCGATAATCTCTGGACTCAGGCCATCCGGATGCGACAGCAGCAGCACATTGCGTAGAAAATCAAACACAGACGGATCGAACGCCGGGTTCTGCCGCTTGGCCTTCAGCACGGCCATGTCGATGAACCGCCGGTCGCGATCAGAAACGCCCCGCTGGCTCGGATAGACGCGATACACGGGAAACGAAACCAGCACCTCGCGCGCAGCCAGACGCAGCATGTTCAGCGTTAGGTCGCGCGAGCGGCGGTGCTGCTCGGAAAGATGATTCAGCCGATGAGCCAGCATCAACAGCTCGCTCGACATCGCCACCCGCAAGATCAGCCGCTTGCTGTCGAGCACAACTTGTTCATATGGCGTTTCCGAGTCGATGAACCGCTGATAGTTCCGCACGATCTCGTCCCAGCCTTGGGGAGCGACGAACAAACCATTCAGCGTGGCGACAAAATCGTATCCCGTCGTCCCAGCCGTCGGCCACGTCTCCGGCAAGGGCTCCTCCGGGCCGAGAATTTTTTCAATCAACACATACAACGGCTGCGACCGGCCCGCCGCCACGGTCCCGACAACGGCCGGCTCTTCCGCCTGTTGCGAATCGACTGGCATTTCCGGACCCAGCACCGCCCGCAGGTCTTCTGCCGCCGGAGGGGGCAACCCAATTTGCTCGCACAACAGGCGCAAAATCTCCGGTGCCGCCCGCAGCCATTCCAGATGTTCGTTGAGCGGCGGAGGCGAAGC
>JANNTN010000605.1:0-10431 GCA_031394445.1 Anatilimnocola sp. | reverse complement strand
CTCCCGCTCGCCAGGAGAGTCCGTCGTCGGATGATCGGTTTAATACGCTTACGATGACTCGGCCGTTGTCGCCGGAGGAGTCGCTGAGGGCGCTGCATGTGCGGCCGGGGATGAAGGTGGAACTGGTGGCGGCGGAGCCGCTCGTGGTGGATCCAGTGGCGTTCGATTGGGGGCCGGATGGGCGGCTGTGGGTGGTGGAGATGCGGGATTATCCGAGCGGGATTACGTGGAAGAAGGAGGGGGATGAGTTTGGTAAGCCGGGAGGGCGGGTGAAGGTGCTGACGGATGTGGATGGGGATGGCAAATATGACAAAGCCGCCGTTTTCCTCGACGACCTCCCCTTCCCCACCGGCATTAAGGTCTGGCGGAAGGGAATCCTCGTCACAGCCGCCCCTGAAATCCTCTACGCCGAAGACAAAGATGGCGACGATAAAGCGGATGTGAAGCAGGTTTTGTATCGGGGGTTTGGCGAGGGGAACCAGCAGCATCGGGTGAATGGGCTGCGGTGGGGATTGGATAATTGGTTGTATGTGGGGAATGGGGATAGTGGCGGGGTGATAAAGTCGTTGAGCAGTGGCATTACACCAACCCGAAGCGTAAGCGAGGGACAAACACTAGCCCGAAGCGCAAGCGAGGGTAAGGAAATCAACGTCGCGGGGAGGGATTTGCGAATTCGGCCGGATACGGGAGAGTTGGAGGCGGTGAGTGGCAATACGCAGTTTGGGCGGGAGCAGGATGATTGGGGGAATTGGTTTGGGAACAACAACAGCGATCCGCTGTGGCACTACACGCTGGAGGATCGTTATTTGAAGCGGAATACGTTTGCGACGTATCCGTCGGTGAAGAAGCAGGTTTCGGTTTCGCCGGGGGCGGCACCGGTGTTTCCGCGGAGCAAGACGCTGGCGCGGTTTAACGACGACAACAAGGCGAATCGCTATACGTCGGCGTGCGGGCCGACGATTTATCGCGATGACCTGCTCGGGGAAGAGTTCTATGGCAACTTCTTCGTGTGCGAGCCGGTTCACAATTTGGTGTCGCGGGAGATCATGATGCCGCAGGGGGCGACGTTCACCAGCCGGCGGGCGGAGGATGAGAAGCAGAGCGAGTTTTTGGCATCGGAGGATAATTGGTTTCGGCCGAGCATGTGCCGCACGGGGCCGGATGGGGCGCTGTGGGTCGCCGATATGTATCGCTTCGTCGTCGAGCATCCGAAATGGATTCCGCTGGCGGCTCAGGCGAAGCTGGATATGCGGGCCGGCGACGATAAGGGGCGGATTTATCGGATTTATCCCGAGGGGAAGCAGCCGCGACCGATTGCCCGGCTGGACAAGCTGGACACGGCGGGGTTGGTGGCGGCGCTCGATTCGCCGAACGGGCCGCAGCGGGATTTGGCGCAGCAGATGCTTTTGTGGCGCGATGATAAAGCGGCCGTCGAGCCGCTGAAAAAGTTGGCGGCGGATGCTGAGAGGCCGCAGAAGCGGTTGCAGGCGTTGTGCGCAATCGATGGACTGAGTGGCGTTAAAGACGACGACTTGATGCGGGGTCTATCCGACGCTCATCCGGCTGTTCGACGGCACGCGGTTCGCTTGAGCGAGTCGCGTTTGGCTGCGGGTTCCGTTGCGTTTTACACGGCGGTTGCGCGCATGGATGACCGGGAGGCTCACGTCAAAATGCAGGTGGGTTATTCGTTGGGCGAATGCACGGAGCCGCTTGCCGCAAGTCGCCTCGCAGAGATTCTGGCCGACAAATCGAACGATCCATACATCATTGCCGCCGCCTTGAGCTCGCTTAACAAGCGAAATATTGGCAGCGTGTTGACGGCGGTGCTGCGATGGAACCGCGAGGTTCCGTCCACGGAGAAGGTTTTGACCGTTGCTGCCGCTTTGGCCGATGAGGCGGCTTTGGCAAACGCGATCACTGCGACGCTGCAGCCACAGGGAGACGGCGATTACGCAGGCTGGCAGTTTTCCGCATTAGCAGCGATGAGCGATGCGCTGGCGAAACGAAAAATTCGACTGCGGGGCTTACTCTCGGAGCCTGCGAAAGAGTCGCTGGATCGGATGCTCGCCAGGGTACGCCACTTGAGCGCGCTCGAAAAAGATAGTGCCGTGGTGGCGGCTGCCAAGATGTCGATCATGGCCCGCGGACTCGATGATCTCGATGGGGTTGATGTCGTGTTGCTCACCAGCCTGGTGACGCCACAAAAATCACCGGAGCTAAGGGCGGCGGCGGTGAGCACGTTGGCCAGGACGGGACGCGGCGAGGTGCCGAAAATTCTGTTGAGCGGCTGGGCCGCACATAGTCCGGCGCTGCGCGGGCAGATATTGGATGCGCTGGTGGGACGCGAAGATTGGTCGCTGTCGCTGTTGTCGGCTGTGGAGTCGGGGCAGATTTCGGCTGCGCAGCTTGATGCGCGGCGGCGGCAGCAGTTTGTTACGGCGCGGAGCAAGGCGGTGAGGGAGAAGGCGGAGAAGGTGTTGGCGGGGGCGGTGGATGCGAATCGGCAGAAGGTGGTGGAGACATATTTGGCGGCGGCGGATGCGAAGGGGGATGCGGCGAACGGAAAGCTGGTGTTTGCGAAGCGGTGTGCGAATTGTCACAAGCTGGAGGGGACGGGGAGTGCCGTGGGGCCGGACTTGGCTCCGCTGACGCGTAAGCCGGTGGATTATTTGTTGACGGCGGTGCTCGATCCGAACCGGGCGGTGGAGGATCGGTATGTCGAATATGTGGCGCTCACGACGGATGGGCGGCAGCTTACGGGGATTCTTTTGGAAGAGACGGGGGCGAGCCTGACACTGGCGGCTCCGGAAGGGAAGACGCTGACGGTGCCGCGCGGGGAGCTGGAGCAGATAAAAAGCAGCGGCAAATCGCTGATGCCGGAGGGGATTGAGCGGGATGTGCCGCCGGCGGAGATGAACGATATTTTGGCGTATCTGAAGCAGGCCGCGCCGCCACCGAAGCAGCTCGCACTCAATCAGCCGGAGGTGGTGCAGCCGTTCAATGATGGTTCGATTCGGCTATTTGCGAGCAACTGCCGGGCGTATGGTCCGACGATCAAGATGGAGGAGACGTGGCGGGCGCTGGGGTGGTGGAATAGCCCGGAGGATCATTGTGCGTGGTCGTTCGATGTGCCGGCTGGGGCCGCCGGGGATTACCGCGTGACGCTGGAGTATTCGTGCGCGGATGATGCGGCGGGGAATACGGTGGTGGTGGAGGCCAACGGACAAACGCTGACGAGCAAGGTCGCCAGCTCGGGTGGGTGGGAGAAATATCGGGGGTGGAATATAGGAACGCTGAAGCTGGCGGAAGGGCGCGGAGAGATTGTGGTGCGGAGCAGCGGACCGATTAAGGGGGCGCTGTTTGATTTGGGAGGGATGAGAATGGTGCCGGTGAAGTGAGGTGCATTGCGCGGCGCTTATGCACCCTACTTTTGCTGAGGCAGCTTCGCGAGGAGCTTCTTCATCTCAGCGACGGTGTCTTGGTGCTTGGGATCAGCGGCGAGGTTGGTCATTTCGTGTGGGTCGGTGGTGTGGTCGAAGAGTAATGCGCCGCCGGAGCCGCCGATGAACTCGCTGTAGCGATAACGCTCGTTGCGGACGGATTGGCCGGTGGCGGGGCCGTTTTTGCAAACGGTGTAGGCGGGGTGAGACCACGCGGCTTGCGGATCCTTCGCCAGTGAAACGAGGCTGTGCCCTTCAAGGCCGGGAGGGGGAGCGATGCCGGCGGCTTCGCAGAAAGTGGGGAAGATGTCGAGGAGCTGGACGGTTCGCTCCGACGACTTGCCGGAAGCTCCACCGGGCAGGCAGACGAACATGGGGACGCGGCAGGCGATTTCGAACACGGAGTTGTGTTTCGACCATTTGCCTTTTTCGCCGAGGTGATAGCCGTGATCGCCGAAGAGGATGATGACGGTTTTTTCGCGGAGCTTGAGGCGGTCGAGCTCGGCGATAACGCGGCCGAGTTGGCGATCGACGAAGGTAGTGGAGGCGTAGTAGGCTTCGATCACTTCGCGGGCGTCTTCGGGCGAGGCATCGCGGGCGATGAAGAGATCACCGTTGCGGGGCGGGACGGAGCTTTCGGGAAAACCGGGCGGCACCGTTGGCCGCGGCTGAAAATCGGGGGGCAGCGGCATTTTGGTGGCGTCGTAAAGGTCGAATAGCTTGGCCGGCGCGGTGGGCGGGCTGTGGGGCTTGGAGAAGCCGACGGCGAGAAAGAACGGTTTGTTTTGGAGCTCTTCGAGAAGCTGGACGGCGCGAGTGGCGGATTTATAGTCGCCGTGGGCTTCGCCATCCCCTTCGAGCTTAACGATGCGGTCGGAATTGTTCGGGTCTTGGCCGGGTCGGGTTTTTTGATTGACGCGCGGCTCGCCACCGATCATCCAGTTTTCCGTGTCGTCGATGCCGCCGTGAAAGATTTTGCCGGTGCGGGCCGTGACGTAGCCGTTGGCCTTCATGTGCTGCGGCAGCGAGACGAAATCGGGGTGGGCGTCGCGGAAGTTGGTGCGGTTGTCGGTCACACCGGTCGTGTTCGGCTGACGACCAGTGAGGAGGCTGGAGCGGGAGGGATTGCAAAGCGGGAACTGGCAATAGGCCCGGTCAAAGCGGACACCCGTTTTGGCCAGGGCGTCGAAATTCGGCGTGTCGATGAGCTTGTTGCCGTAACAACCCAGCTCGGGGCGGAGATCGTCGAAAGCGATCAACAGCACATTGAGCCGGTCCGCGGCGTGCGCGGCTAGCGGCAGCAGGGCGACATTCAACAGCGAAAAGAAACAAACAAGTGTGCCCAAGCCGAGAGAGCGACGGAAAGAACGCATAAGTGCCTCGCGAAAAAAGAGCCTTGGTCGGCCGCCCATCGTACCGCGCCGCAATCCGCCGTGGCAAACACTACAATGCGGCCATGTCGGATTCATCACAGGCTTCCCGTTGCCCGGAATGCGGCGCGCCGCTCGACGCGGGGCAGACGCGATGCTGGCTGTGCTGGCGGAATGCTAGTGAGTCTGACGAGAATCCGTATGCTTCGCCGCATGCGATTGCCGGCGAATACGTTTCGGCGCAGTTCTCGTTGGCTTTTGTATTTCTGGCGATGACGCTCGTGGCGGTGGAAATGGGCGTGATTATGATCGCTCCGGGCCTGGGCGTGTTGATGCTTATTGTGGCGACGCCGGCGCTGTTTCGAACGATGATCGCCGCCAGTTACCGAAGGCAAGCCGGCGCACCGCTCACGCCGTGGGAAAAGCTGGGAACGTTTCTCGTCTCCTGGTTCATCATGGGAGCGATCGGTATTGCTTCGTTCGTGGCCTTCGCAGTCGTTTGTTTTACCGTTCCGCTGGTGACTCCGACCGCAGGCCGGTATTGGGGGCGTAACGATGAAGGGTCCGAACTCATGATGCTCGGATTGGGGGCTATCGCTGGTCTTATCGCAGCCGTCTTGGTGATGGTTTGGATGATGTGGCTTACGCGGCCTGCAAAAATAGGTTCACAAAATACGAACCGATGACTCCGCACTACGGCAGCAAGTGAGAAAACCTATGACAACTGCGACCGCGGTCGTCCACGACCGCCAGTGGTTCATCGTAGGCCGCTGGCAGGAATACGAGGGGGAGTCGCGAGCGAACTTGCTGCGGATCGTGGCGGTGGGGGCGTTTTACATCGTCGAGCTGCTGCGATTTTACGTCTTCGAGAAAGGGGCGGCGGAGCAACTGGCGTTTCATCGGCAGGCGACGATGATCGCGGTCGCGTGGACGATGGTGGCGCTGGCGATCATGCTGTGCCTGAAGCTGCGGATTTTTCCCGCGGCGCTCAAGTACGCTTCGACGGCTTGTGACATTCTGCTCTTAACGGCGCTGGCCGCTCTTAATGGGCCGGGACCGTTCAGCCCCATGGTGCTGGGCTATTTTTTGATTGTGGCGATGGCGGCGCTACGGTTCAGCTTGGGACTCGTCTGGTTCGCGACGCTGGGCGGGATGCTCGGTTATTGGTCGCTCGTTGGGCTCGAAGATGCGAAGACGAGCCGCTGGTTCGACGCCGTGCATGCCGTGCCGCCGGCGCGGCAGCTTGTGACGCTGCTGAGCCTTGGGCTGACGGGAATTGTCATCGGCCAGGTCGTGCGGCGGGTAAAAGGGATGGCCAGTGAGTACGCGCAGCGCTTGGCGGCGGTGGAGAAAAAAGCATGATTGAGTTGCCAACTGTCGAATCGCGCTTGCCGCAAGGCGTGCCAGAGGCCAGCGTGGGCGCGGCGGCTAAGCAGAAAGTGGCCCGCCACCGGGACTATACGTTTCTCGGCACGACGCAGAGTCTTTGCCCTGACTGCCGAAGCGTCGTGCCGGCGAAGATTATCAGTCGCCGCGGTCGCGTCTATTTTCAAAAGAAGTGTCAGCAGCATGGAGAGCGGGAAGATTTTATTTGTTCGGATGTGAAGTGGTATGACCGAATGGAATTTGCACTGCCGGCGAAGATGCCGGCCGTCTTTGGCGTCGATCCTGAGAAAGGCTGCCCGCTCGATTGCGGCCTTTGCACCGAGCACGAGCAGCATACGTGTATTGGCGTGCTCGAAATAACCTCGTCATGCAATCTGACGTGCCCGATGTGTTATGCGGGGAGCAGTCCCGGTGGCAAGCACCTGTCGCTTGAGGATTGCAAGCGGCAAATCGATCGGCTGGTGGAAGTCGAGGGTCGAGCGGAGATTTGTCAGTTCTCCGGCGGCGAGCCGACGACGCATCCGCAGCTTGCCGAGATCATTGAGTACGCGCTGTCGTGCGAGATCGACTACGTGATGATCAATACGAATGGCATTCGGTTTGCTCGCGATCCGGCGCTGGTCGAGTTGGCCGGGAGGCATCGCGATCGGCTGGATATTTATTTTCAATTCGACGGCCTGAACGATGACGTTTATCGCAAACTGCGTGGTGAGCCGCTGCTGGAGACCAAATTGACGGCTCTGGAGGCGCTGGGCCAGGCGGGAGTGCATGTGACGCTGGTGCCGACACTGCAAGCGGGCGTAAACGAGGATCAATTGGGAAAACTCGTCGAATTTGGTCTGGCACGGCCGTGGATAACGGGGATCAGCTTTCAGCCGGCGACGTATTCGGGCAGGCATGTGCTGCCCGCGGACTTGGAGCGGCGGATTACGTTTCCTGATGTCATTAAGGGAATTGCCAGCCAAACGGGCGGCTTGTTTCGCGAGGAAGATTTCCTGCCGCTCCCCTGTGCTCATCCGAATTGCCACCAAATCGCGATGGCCTATCGCCATGACGGCACGGCGACGCCAGTGACGCGGTTTATCGACGCGCGCACGAATTTTGATCTGTTGGCGAACGGCGTTAGTTTCACGCGAGAGAAGTCGCGAGATTTGATTTTGCAGTACTTGGCGCGGAACGCGTGTTGCGGAGGAAATTGTGGGCCGGCGGAAGTCCAAAGTCCAAGGTCCAAGGTCCAAAGTCAAACCGAATTGATCGGTATCTCCATGCCAGTCCAGAATCCTTCACCCGAAGAGGATTTTTTCCGCTGCATCCTCGACGAACGACTTGGCGCGGAGAATTTTTTTCGGATTACGATCACGAGTTTTCTCGACGCTTACAATTTCGACGTTCGGCGGGTGATGAAGTGCTGCACGCATCATGTGCTGCCGAGCGGGCATGTGATTCCGTTTTGTGCGTACAACGTGCTCTATCGTGATGGGCATGTGCCGCTGCCGGCGCTACACAAATAGTCCCTCGTGAGCCACGACTTCCGTTACACGCTCGTGATGCTGGCAGCCGTAACGGTGATGAGCCTTCTCTTGCGCCGCTGGCAGGCGAGGTTGCCGCTGTTGTGGTGGCAGAAGCTGGGAATTGGCGTGGGTGGATTTTGCGGGGCGATGATTGGGGCGAAGCTGCCGTTTGTTTTGACGGACTGGGCAGGCCTGGTGAGTGGGACGGCATGGCTATCCGACGGCAAAACGATCATGTGTGGCATCGTGGGCGGCTATTTTGGCGTCGAACTGGCGAAATGGACGCTCGATATCCGCGTAAAAACGGGGGACACGTTTGCCGTTCCCGTTGCGGTGGGTGTGGCGATTGGCCGAGTGGCCTGTTTCGTCGGAGGATGTTGCTACGGCACACCGACGAGCTTGCCGTGGGGTGTGTGCTTTGTTCGCGTGGGCGATACGCAGCCGCGACATCCGACACAGCTTTATGAAGCTGCGTTTCACCTGGCGATGGCGGGCTTTTTGTTTGCATTACAACAGCGCGGCATTTTCCGAGGCCAGCTCATCAAGCTCTATATCTTGATGTATCTCGGCTACCGCTTCCTCACCGAGTTCATTCGGCCCGAGCCGCGGGTGCTCGCTGGTTTGACGGGGTATCAATGGGCGGCGTTGTGCCTCGCACCATTGTTTGTTTGGCTGTGGTTCCTAGATGCCGGTTCCGAGATGCCAGAGCGCGACTAAATGGTGGGCCGGCAGCCGCTGAAACGGCCTTGTCCCAGCCTACTTTGTTTTCTTGATCTCGATCTTGTCGAAGCACGCGGTGCCGGTGGCTCCGAAGAGGCCGATGCGGATGATGGCTTCGCGGGCATTGGGAGGAATGGAGAACGTCTTGTGCTCTTCATGCCAAGCAGCCGTGCCGATGAAGGGGCCGATGTCGAGCCGTTCGATTTGCCGCCGTTCGTCGTTGTAGAGCGTGATGGCGATGTAAGGCTTTTGGTCGCGGTCTTGATTGCCGGATACGACATTGTCTGTTTTTATCCAGCCGGAAACATCGAGCTGATGCACGGTGCGGCCGTCGATGGCAAAGCCTTGTAGCAAGTGGCTGTCGAGGTTGGGAACCGTGTTCGTGAATTCGGCGACATGCTTGCCATCGGGGGCATGGTCGTCGCCGCGGCGAGAGACAAGGCGTTCGTAATACCAGCCGGGCTGGCCGCCCTCGGTTTTGTAGTTCGGTTCTTCTTCGAAGCTGCCGTTGATGACGCGGGGATTGGCGGGGTCGGGCTTTTGCTCGCGGGCGGCCTCGGCTTTGCCGGTCATGGGGACGAAGAGCGTCGGCAAGAGAGCCTCTTTTTCGAGCTGGCCGGATTTTTTCGTGAAGAGGTAGAGGGTTTGGGCATAGCGCTCGCCGACGGGAATCGCCATTTGGCCCCCTTCGGCAAGCTGGTCGATCAGCGCTTGGGGCGGTTTTTCCGGCGAGCAGGTGACGATGATTTTGTTGAAGGGAGCTTTGTCGGGCCAGCCGAGATAGCCGTCGCCGACTCTGGTGAAGACGTTTTTATAGCCAAGGCGGGTGAGATCACGCTTCGCACGCGCCCCAAGTTCGGGCACGATCTCGATGGAATAGACCTCTTTCACGAGCGGGCTGAGGACGGCGGCCTGGTAGCCGCTGCCGGTGCCGATCTCAAGCACTTTGTCGGTGGGTTGCGGCTGAAGGGCCTGTGTCATCTGGCTGACGATCAGCGGTGAAGAGATCGTCTGGCCGCTGCCGATCGGGAGGCCCATGTCGTAATACGATTTCGGACGTTCGGGCAGCGGCACGAATTCGTGGCGTGGCGTGTCTTTCATTGCCTGGACGACGCGTGGGTCTTTGATTCCGGCAGGCACGAGAATTTCATCGACGAGTTGATGCCGCCAGCGCTCGAATTCAACCCGCGTTTGCGCCCGTGTCGCGCAAGGCTGAACTGCCAGACTTGCCGCAAAACCGAATCCGACCCAGAAAAATGCCCGCAACATGTTACGGAATCCTCGCCTGCCCCAATTTACCGTTAAGACATTATAGCTCGGCGGGTTTACTGCTAGCCCATGCGATAGGCTTCTTCCTCAAACGGGTTGTCGAGATAGGCGTTGTAGCCGCGAAACCAGAGCCAGGCGGAGCACAATAGATACGCGGGCACGAACAGGAGGCCCCAGCGCTCGTATTGAGCCACATGGACGAGTTCGTGCCGGCGGCTGCGATCGAGGCAGGAGATTGTGCGGGCAATCACGACGTGCCCGAGCGTCATGGCCGCTGCTCCGCCAGCAATCGGCACTATTTTCAGCAGCCGCGACAGCACTCCGCCGTGAAATTCCAGCACGCGGCCAGCGCGTTGACAACCGCCGCCGGTAACTAATGCCAACAAGCCGAGCGCCAGGCCGAGGAGGGTCCAAGGCGCGGCCCAGAGAATTTGCAGGGGTAGAAAAAAGTATCGGCTCATCATGATAGCGGTATGTGCCCTGACCTATGCGGACCTCTACGGCAGCCTTACCTTTTACGGAACCCCATTCTATACCGCTGGTTGTCGTGATGTTTGATTCTTCTGTAGCCCGCTCATTCATGCTCGAGGCAATTCGCGTGGCGCTGGACGGCGTAACTGCGGGGCGCGGTGGGCCGTTTGGCGCGGTTGTGGTTAAGGATGGACAGATCGTGGGGCGCGGGTGCAATGAGGTGACGTCGCGTAACGACCCGACGGCGCACGCCGAAATCGTGGC
>JANNTN010000593.1:0-4439 GCA_031394445.1 Anatilimnocola sp. | reverse complement strand
GGCCAATGTCCGCAACCAGTAGCGTTCGTCATCGCCGTCCCATGTCCGAAGTCACTCACATCCTCGCCCAAATCGACCAAGGCGATCCCCAAGCCGCCGAAAAGCTGCTCCCCCTTGTCTATGACGAACTCCGCAAGCTCGCCGCCGCTCGCCTCACCCACGAAAAGCCCGGCCAAACCCTCCAAGCCACCGCCCTCGTCCACGAAGCCTACTTACGCTTACTCCCGACTCCCGACTCGCTTCCCACTCCTCCCTCCTTTCCCTCCTTCCATTCCCGCGGCCACTTCTTCGCCGCCGCCGCGGAAGCCATGCGGCGCATCCTCATCGACCGCGCCCGCCGCCGCTCGCGCGAGCGCCACGGTGGCGGCCTGATCCGCAAAGACCTCGACACCATCGATCTCGCCGCCCCCGAAGCCAGCGACGATCTCCTCGCCCTCGACGACGCCCTCACCCGCCTGGCCGCTGCCGACGAGCAAGCCGCCCAGCTCGTCAAATTACGCTATTTCGCCGGCCTCACCCTCGCTCAAGTCGCCGAGACCCTCGACATCTCCCCTCGCACCGCCGACCGCCTCTGGGCCTATGCCCGCGCCTTCCTCCACGCAGAAATTTACGAAAAATAGCTGCCCCTCTGGCGTACTCCCGGCTATTTTGTCGCATGGGTTCGTAGGGTAGGCGTCTCGCCTGCCCAGATCGTAGGGCAAGCTGCCAGCTTGCCGTTGCCCCCGCCGGAGTCCCCACCATGAGCGAACGCTCCCTCTTCATTCGCGCCCTGGAAATCGACGACCCCGCCCAGCGCGCCGATCTCCTCTCCCGCGAATGCTGCGACGACGAAGCACTCCGCCACCGCATCGAAAAACTCCTCTCCGCCCACACCGCCGCCGGCGGCATCCTCGACCATCCACCCGTCGAACCTCCCGCCACGGACCTCTTCCGCCCCATCGCCGAAGGCCCCGGCACGCAAATCGGCCCCTACAAACTCCGCGAGCAGATCGGCGAAGGCGGTTTTGGCGTGGTCTATGTGGCCGAGCAAGAAAAACCTGTCCGCCGCAAGGTCGCGCTCAAGATCATCAAGCCCGGCATGGACACCAAAGACGTCATCGCCCGCTTCGAGGCCGAGCGGCAGGCGCTGGCCCTCATGGACCACCCCAACGTCGCTCGCGTGCTCGACGCCGGAGCGACCGACAGCGGCCGCCCCTACTTCGTCATGGAACTCGTCCACGGCGTCCCCATCACCGACTTCTGCGACAAGAACAAACTCCCCACGCGCGACCGGCTGTTCCTCTTCGCCGATGTCTGCCGGGCCGTGCAACACGCCCATCAAAAAGGCATCATCCACCGCGACCTGAAGCCGTCGAACATCATGGTCACGCTGCACGACGGCAAGCCCGTGGCCAAAGTCATCGACTTCGGCGTCTCCAAAGCCCTCAGCCAGCAGCTCACCGAAAAATCGATCTACACCGCCTACGGCCAGATGATCGGCACGCCGTCCTACATGAGCCCCGAGCAAGCCGAAATGAGCGGCCTCGGCATCGACACCCGCAGCGACATCTACTCCCTCGGCGTCCTCCTCTACGAACTGCTCACCGGCAAAACCCCGCTCGACGCCAAGCGCCTGCGGGAAGGCGGCTATGGCGAAATGATGCGGATGATCCGCGACGAGGAGCCGCCCCGTCCCAGCCTGAAGATCAGCACGCTTGGCGAAGAAGCCACGACAATCGCCCAGCATCGCCACACCGATCCGCACCAGCTCCGCCGCTCTCTGCGCGGCGAGCTCGACTGGATCGTGATGAAATGCCTGGAGAAAGACCGTGCCCGACGGTACGAAACGGCCAACAGCCTGGCCCGCGATGTGGAGCGGTACCTCAAGGACGAGCCGGTCGAGGCTTGCCCGCCATCAGCCACTTACCGCGCGCGAAAGTTTGCCGGCAAACACAAAGCTTCGCTCGCGGTCGCGACCGCGTTCCTCGGCCTGCTGCTCACCGGAGTCGCAGTGAGCACCTGGCAGCGCAACGTTGCCCTAGAGGCCGCTGCTTCGGAGAAGCGTGCGAAGGAAGCAGAGACTAAAGAGCGCGAGCGGGCCGAAGCGAACGCCAAAGCCGCGCGCGACAGCGAGCAAATCGCCCAGCAACAGCGCGACGCCGCGACCGAAGCCCAAAAGCTCGCCATTCAAGAGAAAAACAACGCCCTCGCCACGCGCGAAGAGCTGCGTCACACGATCTATGCCACCGAAATGGCCCAAGTCCAGGCAGCGGGGGAGAGTCGGCAATTCGCCCGCGTCGCTCAGTTGCTCGACTTGCAACGTCCCGCCGCTGGCCAGCCCGACCTTCGCGGCTTCGAGTGGCACTACTGGCAGCGCCGCCTACAGCGCGGCCAGCTCCGCTCGGTGGAAATTCCCCAGCTTGCGTCAACGAACCGTGCCGGGAGAAACACGCGGGTTTTCAGTCGCGACGGCTCGAGGTTGGCGGCCATTATCGACTATCCCGTTGACTCGCCGTCGCCAGCAGGTTTTTTCTTGCTGACCATCTTCGATGGTGTCACCGGCCGTGAGTTCGTAGCGCCCTTTGATCCATTTCCCGACCAACGGCAGCCCGGGGTCAATCGCCGGCGGTTTATGACGATGAGTGACGACGGGACGCGGCTCGCGGCTGCACTTGGCAGACCTTTAGGCTCAATGAGCGCCGCTGAGCAAGTCGGTCGCCTCAGCATTCGCGATGGCGACACAGGCGCCGAGATTCGTAGCATGGAAGTCCCGCTAAACGTAACCGAGATCGCACTCACCGCGGATGGCAGCCGAATCGCGGTGGAATACGTCGAGCTTACGCAGCCAGAGGACCCGCGCATGCGACCGACCTCGGGGCTGGCGGGAGTCAACATTTGGGACACATCCACGGGTGAGTTGGTCCAAACGCTGCCCATGCTGCCCTGGTCAGAGGGGTACAGCCGGATTCTGTGGAGTCCCGATGGCGCACGCTTGCTGCGGCAATCGGTCACCATGGAAATGTTCGACAACAAGCAGACTTTTCAGGAACTGTTCCAGACCGTCGATGTGGCGTCCGGCGAGAAACTCTGGGAGCGCGAGTTTCCTCGTCATGCGACCGCCCGCCGTGCCTGGTCGTGGAGCCCGGATGGCGAGCTCGTGGTCATCTTTGAGCTCGCGGAAGCCCGCATCGCGGCGAAAAGTAACTCGCAATTGTGGGACAGCCACACGGGGAAAACGCTGGCGATCCTCGACCGGGAAGCTCCATCTTTGGGGGGCCTCAACTCCACCATTGACTTCAGCCCCGACAGCCGACGCCTGGCGCTCGCCACTGCGGCGAACGAAATCTACGTTTGGGATCTCGCCGATTTGCCAGTCCCTTCCAATGGAACTCCCCTCCACATCGCCGCGCCTCACCTGACGTTGCACACGGCAGGCAGTGCGATTCAGGCGATCTCGTTTAACGCCGATGGCCGCGAGCTCGTCAGCGTGGATGCGGGAACATCTGTCGTCACCTGGAATGCCACCGCTCGTGAGGAAACGGGATCTGGCCCGGATTCCATGGAAGGATACTTCCTGGCTGCGATCAGCACCGACGCCACCAAGGTCGCATTCAGCGGCGGCGGCATCAGGAATCCCCTGAGCTGTGTTTGGGACCTCTCCAAAAACCAGGAAGTATTCCGCTCGAAAACTGTGGGAAGTGGCTCCTCCAGACCCGGTTTCAGCGCCGATGGACGCCGCGTCGCACTGGTCCAGCTTCCTAACACACCCGAAGGAATATCGCAGATCAGGATTTACGACACCCAGACCGGTGGGGAACTCTCCGCAATTCCTGTGGACCAGACCGGTCCCTCGTTTGGCATGACTCTCACTGGCCCCGTCTTTCGACCCGACGGCCAGCAGATTGCCGCACTGATCCGTCCCTCCCAAAGTTCGCGGCAGAACCCCCAGCCAGCCCGGCTCATGGCCTGGGACGCGGCAACGGGGAAACCGGTGTTTTCGGTAACCGTCAACGCGATGTTTGCCGGCTGGCTCGTTTATAGCCTCGATGGTAAGAGCCTGGTGTTGGGCACCACCGGTCAACCCGACTCGGCCGCCGTGTTCTATGACGCCGCCACGGGCGAGCGACAGCGTTCAATTCCGATGCCCAGTTCCCCCAACACGGGAGTGTATATCGACGTCCGTCACCAAATCTTCTCCAGCTTTGTCGGCTCCGATGCCCTTTTTTCGGATTTGGCGACCGGACAGGAGCGGCTGCGGCTACGGGGATACAATGACCTCAATGATTGCGCCGTCAGTCCCGACGGCAGTCGCCTCGCTGCGGGAAGGCCCCTGTTGTTGAGCGGCGGCGAAAGCGAGGTGACGGTCTGGAGTCTCAAATCCGGCCGGCAACTGCTGGCGATCAAACGCCCGGGAACCGTTGAAACACTTTCCTTCTCGCCCGACGGAAACCGCCTCGTCG
>JANNTN010000581.1:0-2482 GCA_031394445.1 Anatilimnocola sp. | reverse complement strand
CGGCTCAAACCCCGCCCCCCGAATCTTCGCCTCAATCAACTCATCAACCCGGCGAATAATTGTCCGGCGTGCCGTAGCTGCGGCCGCCAATTCATCTTCCTGCGCCACCGCGCTTCCCGCCGCCAGCAACACAACAAAAATCAAATATCGACCAAGCCACATTTCACGATCTCCCCGCACAAGCCGCACCGCTACTCATCTTAGCCCTTTCCAACCACCTCTCGCAAACTCGCTCCCCTCCAAAATCACTCCCCTTCGCTATCCACTTCGATCACCAGCTACTACTGTGTACCTGAAGCCTCCCCCAGTCCCCAACTTTTGACTTCTGAACCCTGAACTCTAAACCCTGAACCCTCCCCTTCCCCCATGTGCGGCATCACCGGCGCCATCTGGACCAACCCCGACCGGGCAATCGATCCCGCGGTCCTCCAGCGCATGACCGACTGCATCCGCCATCGCGGCCCCGATGGCGAAGGCCACTATCAGAGCGTTCTTCAATTTCGCCCCCCCTACGAATCCACTCCCGGCGTCGCCCTCGGCCATCGCCGCCTCGCCATCATCGATCTGGCCACCGGCGCCCAGCCCATGAGCAACGAAGATGGCACGATCTGGATCACGTTCAACGGCGAAATCTACAACTACCAAGACCTCCGCCACCGCCTCGACGGTGCGGGCCACAAATTCCGCACCGACAGCGACACCGAAACCATCATCCACCTCTACGAGGACGAAGGCCCCAACTGCTTCACCCATCTCAACGGCATGTTCTCCCTCGCCATCTGGGACTCCAACCGCCGCCACCTCCTCCTCGCCCGCGACCGCCTCGGCAAAAAACCGCTCGTCTATCGGCACGATCCCGGCCGCCTCCTCTTCGCCAGCGAGCTCAAAAGCATCCTCCAAGTCCCCGGCCTCCCCCGCGAGATCGACCCCGCCGCGATCGACGAATACCTCACCTATCAATACGTCCCCCACCCCAACTGCATTTTCCGCGGCTATCGCAAACTCCCCCCCGGCCACTTCGCCATCTACGAAAACGACACACTCACCGTCCGCCCCTATTGGCAGCCCGATTTTTCGGTTGAGCGCCCCATCACGCAGCCCGCCGCCGTCGAAGAACTCCGCCACCTGCTCGACTCAGCCGTAAAGATGCGCCTCCGCAGCGACGTCCCCCTCGGCGCTTTCCTCTCCGGCGGGATCGATTCGTCCATCATCGTCGCCCTCATGCAGCGGCATTCATCGACCCCCGTCAAAACCTTCACCATCGGCTTCCCCGTCCCCGAATACGACGAATCCAAATACGCCGCCGCCGTCGCCCGCCATCTCCATACCGACCACCATGTCCTCGAAGTAAAACCCGACGCCCTCGAAATCCTCCCCAAGCTGGCCTACCACTACGACGAGCCCTTCGCCGATAGCTCCGCCATACCCACCTGGTATGTTTCCGAGCTCACGCGGCGACACGTCACTGTCGCCCTCAGCGGCGACGGCGGAGACGAGCTTTTCGCCGGCTATCTCCGCTACCGCGCCGCCCGTGCCGCGTCCTATCTCGACCGCTTCGGCCCGCTCCGTTCCCTCATCGCCGCCCCCTTTTGGCAGTCGCTTCCCACTCCCGGCCGACAAAAATCGCTCCGCCGCCGCCTCAAGCGCTTCAGCGAAGCCATCGCCCTGCCTCCCGCCAAGCGCTATCTCAATTGGATCGGCATCTTTCAAGAGCGCCAGCGCGGCGAGCTCTACCAAGACGGCTTCGCCGCGCAGCTCACCAGCGACCCCGCGCTGTTTCTCCGCTCCGCCTGGGCCCGCTGCGGCCCGCGAGACACCATCACCTGCGCTTCGCTCACCGATTTGGTGACGTATCTCCCCTGTGACCTCATGACCAAAGTCGATATCGCCTCCATGGCTCACGGCTTAGAGTGTCGCGCCCCCTTCCTCGATTATCGCGTTGTCGAGTTCGCCGCCGCCCTCCCGCTCTCACTAAAGTACCACTGGGGCCAAGGCAAACGCCTCCTCCGCGCCGCCTTTGGCGATCTCCTGCCGCGCGAGGTTTTCACGCGCCGCAAAATGGGCTTCGGCGTCCCACTCGATAGCTGGTTCCGTCACGAACTAAAACCGCTCGGTGCCGACCTCCTCCTTACCCCATCAGCCCGCTGCAACGAGTTCTTCCGCCCCGAATCCATCGCCGCCCTCTGGAACGCCCATCAATCGCGCCAATACGACCACTCCAATCGCCTCTGGGCCCTCGTCATGCTCGAATCCTGGCTCCGCGAATGGACATCCTAACCCCTGCCCCCTGCCCCCTGACCCCTGCCTTCCTCCCCCGCTCCCGACTAAAATCACCTGTTCGCGATCCCGGCCGCCAATGGTGCCGCTCGCATCGGCGGAAAGAGGCATCCATGAAGAATGTGTTGGCGGTCATTCTGGCCGGCGGAAAAGGCACGCGACTCGAGCCCCTCACCCGCGACCGGGCCAAACCCGCCGTGCCCTT
>JANNTN010000575.1:0-3403 GCA_031394445.1 Anatilimnocola sp. | reverse complement strand
CCTTCGCGACGCCTACGACGAATCGAACGAGGCGAATCACTTGCTCAGCCAGTCGGAGCAGAAGATTTTTTCGATTCTCGATAACCGCAGCGACTCCGCGGTAAAAACGATTTGCGACGTCTTGCACGACGCGATGGAGCGGCTGGATGCCCGCATGGCCGGAACCCATGCCGCCGGTGGCTGCGATTTTGGCTTCAACGATCTCGACAGCAAAACGGCCGGCCTCCATGAGGGAGAACTGGTCATTCTCGCCGCCCGTCCCAGCATGGGCAAAACAGCCTTCGCCATGAACGTGGCGGAAAATGTCGCTCTGAAGCAGAACATTCCCGTGCTGTTCGTCAGCCTGGAAATGTCTTCGCTCGAACTGGCCGACCGCTTGCTGTGCAGCGTGGCCAAGGTCAACGGCCACCGCTTGCGTAACGGCACCGTCTCGCAAGACGATCGCCTCAAAATCGTGGACAAAGCCGAAGTTTTGTCGCGAGCCCCCCTCTTCGTCGATGATTCTCCCAGCCGCACCGTCACGGAAATCTCCGCGGCCGCGCGGCGAATCAAGCGCCGGCATGGCTCGCTCGGCTTGATCGTGATCGACTACCTCCAGTTGATCGAGCCGGACAATCCCAAGGATCCCCGCCAGGAACAAGTGGCCAAAATCGCCCGCCGCCTGAAAGGGATGGCCCGCGAAATGAAAGTGCCGGTTATGTGCCTGGCCCAGCTCAACCGCCAAACCGAAGCCGGCAAAGACAATATTCCCCGCCTCTCCCACTTGCGCGAGTCAGGTGCCATCGAGCAAGATGCCGACGTGGTAATGTTCGTCCACCGCGAATCGTATTATCAGCGCGGCGAGGGGAGTGAAGACCTTGCCAACCAAGCGCAGATTATCATCGCCAAGCAGCGTAACGGCCCCGTGGGCGATATCAACCTCGAATGGCTCCGCGATTTCACGCGTTTCCAAGACCCCACCCCCGAGCACCTCAAAGACTTCGACCAATTCAACGAACGCCAAATGGTCGATCCCAGCCAGGGATTTTGATTCAATTCCGCGTGATCGTCTCGTGCAGGTTCAAAATCACGCGAGCAAGATTCGTCCACGCCGCCAACTCGACCGCATCCAGTTCCTTCGGCGGCACAAAGTCCCCCACGGATAGCAACTGCCTGGCCGCGGCCGGATCGGCGGCAAAATCGCGCCGATGGCTCTCCAGCAGCGAATTCAACGCTTCCATTTCCTCGGGCCGAGGCACACGAACCAGCGCCCGTTGAAAAGCGAATCGCAGCCGGGCGTTCGTATCGGCGTCTCCCTCCTGCAAGATGTGGGCAGCCAACGCCCGCGCCGCCTCGACATACGTCGGATCGTTCAGCAGCACCAGCGCCTGCTGCGGCGTGTTGCTCCTCGGCCGATCGACCGTGCATTCCTCCCGGCTGGTCGCATCAAACGCCGCCAGGCTCGGATGCAAAAACGTCCGCTGCCAATAGGTATAAAGCCCGCGGCGGTATTGATTCTCGCCGCGATCGTTCTCCCACTCCCGTTTGGGAAAATTCAAATACTGCCAATAGCCGGCCGGCTGATATGGCTTCACGCTCGGCCCGCCAATTTCATCGTTCCACAAGCCGCTAACCGCCAGCGCCTGATCCCGAATGAACTCCGCATCGAGCCGAAATCGGTTCTGCCGGCTGAAAAGATCGTTCGCCGGATCCTTCGCCAGCGACTCCGCGCTCGGCGTCGAGGTTTGCCGGTACGTCCGCGACATCAACATCAGCTTGAACGTCCGTTTCACATCCCAGCCATGATCCACAAAATCCGTTGCCAGCCAATCGATCAACTCCGGATGCGTCGGCAATTCTCCTTGCGAGCCAAAGTCTTCGAGCGACCGGACAATCCCGCGTCCGAACGCCAATTTCCACAGCCGATTCACGAACACGCGAGCCGTCAACGGATTTTCTTGGCTGGCAATCCACCGCGCCAGCTCCGTGCGGCTAAGCTGGCCATCCGCCTGCGGTGTATTTCCCAAAAACCCGGGAATCGCCGGCCGCACAACCTCGCCGCTATCATCGAGCCAATTGCCTCGTGGCAAGATTCGCATCGTCCGCGCCGGCACCGACATCGACACCAGCGTCGAAAGCATTGCCGTGTCCAGCGCCGCCCGTTCCTTTTCCAGCGGCTCGAGGATTTTCCGTAGTTCCGCCAGCTCCGGCGATTGCTTACGAAATGCTTCGTCGATCAGCGTCTCTTGTGCCGCCGTTCTTTTCGCTTTCTCCTCCTTCAGCGCCGCCAACACGGGCGCTGCCAACCCCTTCGGCGGCTTGGCGATCGTTTCCGCTTCCCATTTTTCCCGCGCCGCAATCAGCTCCGGCTTGTTCTCCAAATAGTGCGCCTTGACCCCCGCGATCTTCTCATTGAGTGCTTTCAATTCCGCCGCCTGCTGTGTCGTCGGCAGCTTCGTTTGGTCCTGCCGCCCCACCGGCTTCTCGGAAATATCCGCAAAGAACGCCGCGAACGAATAAAAATCCTTGTGCGTGAACGGATCGTATTTGTGGCTGTGGCATTCCGAGCAACCCATCGTCGCCGCCAGCCAAATCACCGACGTATTCCGCACCCGATCAGCCGCATACTTGGCCGCATATTCCTTCGGCTGCGCCCCGCCCTCTTCGGTCGTTTGCAGCAAGCGATTGAACCCCGACGCCACGCGCTGCTCGTCCGTAGACCCCGGCAGCAAGTCCCCCGCCAATTGCTCAATCGTGAACCGATCGAACGGCTGATTCTCGTTGAACGCCTTAATCACGTAATCGCGATAAGCCCACACATCGCGATGATTATCGCTGTGATAGCCCCCCGTATCGGCATACCGCACCACATCCAACCAATACTGAGCCATCCGTTCCCCAAAATGCGGCGACTCCAAGAGCCGATCAACGAACGCTTCGTATTCTTTCTCCCCCTCCCCCACTCTCCCCTTCTCCCCCTCAATCGCCACCGCCGGCAACCCCACCACATCAAACGACAATCTCCTCGCCAGCGTCCGCGCATCAGCCCCCGCCGACGGCAACAGTCCCTTCGCTTCCAGCTTCGCCAGCACAAAATGATCGATCGCATTGATCGGCCAGTCCTGCTTCACCACTTCCGGAACCGTCGGCCGCACCGGCTTCACATACGACCAATGCGCGTCGTACTCCGCCCCTTCGTCAATCCACCATCGAATCAACTTCGCCTCTTCAGCCGTCACCGCCGGTTTCTTCGAGCCCATCGGCGGCATCCGCGCGTCCACATCGTCCGTCACTATGCGGACCAACACTTCGCTATGCTCTCCATCCCCCGGCTTAATCACCGAGGGCACCACCGCATCCCGCATATCCAGCCGCAGCTCCGCCTTCCGTTCCTTTTCATCCGGCCCATGACACGCAAAACACT
>JANNTN010000567.1:0-1006 GCA_031394445.1 Anatilimnocola sp. | reverse complement strand
CATCCAGCGCCCAAAGTCGCCGTGGTCGTGGCGTGGCAAAGTCCCATCTCAGGGCCGCTCAAGATAACCGGCAGTGTGCAGGACGCACATCCGGAATGTGGCAACGGAGTAACGTGGTCGGTCGAAGTGCGGCGCGGCCCGGCGCGAGAAGCTCTCGCGAGCGGTGTGAGCCAAGGAGCGACACTGATTCCGTTTGGTCCTTTCGAGAACATTCGCGTAGCGCGAGGAGATGTAATCGCGCTGGTGATTGGCCCTCGCGACGGCAATCACGTCTGCGATCTCACGGCGCTTGAGTTCGTATTGCACGACGGGCAGCATGAGTGGAGTCTGGCGCGTGACGTATCGCCAAACATTTTGGCTGGCAACCCACACGCGGACAGCCTCGGTAATCCCGCGGTGTGGCATTTTTGCGGCGAGCCCGTGACCGTTGAGAATGCTCCTGGCATACCTGCCGGTTCGCTACTCGCGACGTGGAGGCGCATGGCGGATGCGACTGAGCGGCAACGATTGGCCGAGCAAATACGGCAATTGCTGGAGCGAGGCCTGGCGACGGTCGCCGCCGAGTCGCCGAATCGGGAGTTGTATCGCCAGTTGCTCTCGTATCGGGGACCACTGCTCGCCGCAGCCCTGCGCAGCAGTCGCACTCCCGAGGCCGATAATGTCCCATCGTCCTACGGAGTCGATCCGGCGCTATTCGGCAAGCATCCACACGGCGAACCGGTTGATTCACTCGACCTGTGCGTGCAGGCTCCGGCCGTGATCGAAGTTCGGCTACCGGCAGCGCTTGCCGAGGGGGCCGAACTAGTCGCGACCGGCAAGTTGCATCCAGCCAGCGGAGCGGAAGGAAGCGTGCAGATACAATTGCTGACCCAGCCGCCGGGTGCACCATCGGGCATCGTCATGAGCAAGCCCGAAACGTCGCTCGCGCCCGGTCAATGGTCCGACAACAATCTGCGCACGATTCATAGCACACCGATCATCGTTCACGACGGTAGCCGCGCCCGGC
>JANNTN010000453.1:0-5352 GCA_031394445.1 Anatilimnocola sp. | reverse complement strand
CTGTTTAGCGTGTCATCAACGGGAAGGTGCGGATCGGACAGCATTGGCTGCTCTTGCGGGAAATGGTGGGCCGGTGCTCGCTGAAACGAGCTTGTCTCACCCTACGCATTTGCCAGCGCTGCAAGACAAGTTGGTTGCCGTCGCCGAAGCTCACGGCAATCTCGCACCGCTGATTCCTGCGATGACGCCGCCGGCGCTCAACAGCGTCGGCGACAAGCTGCTCGACAAAGCCCTTGAGGAATCAATCGTTCGCAAAGGCCGGCCGCATCGACCGTATCTGCTCGTTCAGATGCCGAAGTTCAATCTGACGAAGGAGCAACTCGCAGCTCTCACAGCCTACTTCACGTCAACTGATCGAATCCCCAGTAGGATAGGCGTCCCGCCTGTCACCGCCGGTACGAAAGGCGTCCCGCCTGTCGTTGCAAAAGGGACAGGCGAGACGCCTATCCTACAGGCTGCCCTCCTCGCCGCCGGCCCGCGCCTCGTAACTACCGACGGCCTGGCCTGCACCTCCTGCCACCAGGTCGGCTCCGTCCTCCCCACCAAAGCCCCGCTCAACGCCCGCGGCCCCGACATGTCAATGCTCGGCAGCCGCATTCGGCGGGAATGGTTCGACCGCTGGTGCAATAATCCGGCGCGGATTGTGCCCCGCATGGAAATGCCCGCTGTAAAAATCCCCGTCCGCGGCGTTCTGAACGACAACGTCGAGGACCAACTCGCCGCCGTCTGGCACATCCTCAACACTCCCGGCTTCCAGCCCCCCGAGCCCGACCCCGTCCGCGTCCTCCGCCTCTCCGGCCTCCCCGAAAAGAACGAACGCCCCCTCGTCATCCACGACGTCTTCAAAGACGGCGACAAAACCTACCTCTTCCCGCTCGTCATCGGCCTCCCCAACCGCCACAACATCCTCTTCGACCTCGAAACCAACCGCCTCGCCGCCTGGTGGCTCGGCGACACCGCCCGCCAACGCACCAAAGGCAAATCGTGGTATTGGGAGATGGGTGGGAAGTCGATTTTGCCTAACCAGTCCGACGATACAGAAATCGCATTCCTAGTTGATGGCAAGACATACAGCGCAAGTAAACGCGGCCAGTTTGTCGGCGAACTCGCAAAATTTGATGACCGGATGCTTCGTTACCTTGTGACGGTAACGCCGGATCAATCTTCGCGAGAAAATGCTTCACGTGAGGTCCATGTGGGCCAAAGCTTTGTCCACACGCTGTCACCCGACGCGCACGTTCCCAGTTACAACTTTCCATCTCAAGGTAGCACGCCATTACCTGGAATCATGCCCGGTGGACTCTTCGGTCAGGCGAGCGAACATGGCAAAACAGGCTTCACGCGAACTTGGCAATTTACGTCAGAACAGCCCTTCGACGCCGTGCGAATGCGGCTCGTAAGTGCCGAAGCTGCTGCTGGGGCTCGCTGGAATGAAAAGACGAACACGCTTGAGGTTTTGTCGGACGGAAAGCTGTCGATTAGTCTTCGCCGAGGCTATTCCGGAGTGACTTGGAATGGCGATGGCACAGTGACGTTAGTCGTTCCAAAACCTCAACCATTTGACGATGGCAGAAAATTGCCTTGGAAATGTTACGTCCCGGTTACCTATTCCACCACAATCCCAGTAGATACATTCCGTTCCACCGAACCCGGGCCAGTGACGATGCAAGTTAGCTCGGTGCAGATCGCCCCGGGATTCAGGGCAAGCCGCTTGCCTCTTCCGGTGGAGATCATGCCAAGTGGTTTGCATTGGATGAAGGACGATCTCCTCTTCGTCACCTTGAAGGGACAGCTCTACTCCGCCAAAGACACCAACTTAGACGGCAGTGAAGATAAGCTGAATCTTTTGGTGGATGGCTTAGCGACACCCTACGGACTGAATTCCACGGCGGAATCCGACGTGCTTGTTGCGGCAAAGGATGCGCTTCTAAAGTTTGAGACCGTTCCAGTGGAGGCCAATGTTGATGAGCTGATCACTGGCGAAAGACGGATTGCAGCATCCGGATGGGGCTACACCGATGACTACCACGATTGGGCCGTCGGCTTACCAGCGGGAGAGTCAGGCGAGTTATATCTGGCTCTGCCGTGTCAGCAGGACGCGCGAAGTGAAGCAGCGGCGCATCTGCGTGGCAAGATAATAAGGCTCACGCCGGGAACGGGTTCACGAAATTACGACATCGAAATGATCTCCGCCGGCCATCGGTTCCCGATGGGGATGGCGCGGAATCGAGATAGGGAGCTGTTCGTTACGGATAACCAGGGCAACTACAACCCCTTCAACGAGCTCAACCACGTCAAACCCGGTGCCCACTTCGGCTTCATCAACGCCCTCGAGAAAGAAAAAGGCTTTACGCCGCCGACGCTGACGGAACCGGCGATTAATATTCCGCATCCGTGGACGCGGAGCGTGAATGGGATTTGTTTTTTGGAGACGCCAGAGATTTTGCGACATACGAGGAATCAAAGAATGTTCGGCCCGCTGGATGGGCATTTGGTGGGGTGCGAATACGATACGCGGCGGCTGATTCGAATGTCGCTGGATAAGGTGAATGGGGAGTACCAGGGATGTTGCTATCCGCTGAGCATTCCACCGGCAGACGTGGAGAAGGGGCTGCTGGGTCCGATTGTGTGTGCCGTGAAGCCGACAACCGGCGAGCTTTATGTTGGCGAAATCCGCGATAGCGGCTGGGGCGCATCCAACAACATCGGCCAGATCGTGAAAATCAAAATCGAGCCCGAAAAGCTCCCCTGCGGCATCGCCGAGGTGAAAGCCACCAAAACCGGCTTCACGATCGACTTCTTTAAGCCCGTCGATAAAGCTAAAGCCGCCGACCTCGCGAGCTACTCGATCGAATCCTACCGCCGCGAATCCACCCCCGCCTACGGCGGCTCCGACCTTGACCGCCGCCCGGAGAAAATCACCAAAGCCGAACTCTCCGCAGACGCCAAACGCGTCACCCTCACCCTCGACAGCCTCCGCCCCCGCCACGTTTATGAATTCCGGCTGAAAAACCTCTCGGCCGGCAGCGGAACCTTTCACCCAGACGAAGCGCACTACACGCTCAAGCAAATACCACAATAGAAGCAGCGCTCAACCCGCGAAATTACAAGCAACAAATCTCAAATCACAAACAAATCCGAATAATCAAACACAAATGTTCAAAACGTAGAGCTTTCCATTTTTGTCATTTGAAATTTGTGCTTCTGATTTATTTGTTATTTGATGCTTGTGATTTGGTCATTCGCCGCAGGCGCTAGTGGTGTCCCCCGCCATGCCCGCCTCCACTCGGTGCCGGCTTGGGCTCTTGGCCGGGCGGAATGCTCCAGGGCATGCCGGCTTCGCGGTCGGTTGAATAGTCGCTGAAGGCGACGGAGACCAGCAGCCGTTGCTTGAGCATGTGGTTGATCGTGCCGGCGATCTCTTCCTTGAGCAGGGCCAGCCCCGGATCGCACAGATGCTCGGTTTCGGTGCGCTGAATCAGCCCGATCACCGAGTCGCGGGCCCGCTTCTCGAATTTCGGCCACACCTCGTTCAGCTTGGCCTGTCGATCCTGCGGCACCACGCCGAACAGATGGAACTGCACGTATAGCGGACCGTCCGCGCCGGGAATCGGATGCGTGATGCGGTATCGGCCCAGGTCCATTTCTTGAAAACCCTGAGCATCCACATGCTGCCGCTCCTGCAGCAGCGATAAGAGCTCGCTGGCATCCAACTCCGCCGCCGTCTTCGCCGGCTGGCTACAGCCGACGGCCAGACACAACGTCATGGCGCACACAATCGCCAAGTGAGCGAAAACCAGAGATCGGGCGAACACGACACACCTCAAAGTACAGCGTTAGGGGCACCAAAAACCTAGCATTTTGCTAACAAAGCGAGCGGGAGGCGTCAGCCCCGGTCATTCCCCACTCCAGCCCCCACAATTCCACCAGCCAGCTCCCCGTCTCTTTCCTTTTACTCCGGTCGTACTGCCTGTACCGCTAGCATCCCCCTCCCCCTTTTGCGGCCTTTGCGCATCTTCGCGCCTTTGCGTTAAAAGCGAGTGACGCTGGCCTTCCAGGCGAACCAATGTTGGCAAATGCCTGAGGTTTGCAGCGACTTCTCTTGCCCCAATACGCGTTGCTTGCTAATCCTCCGCTGGCGAATTCCGTTTTTGGGCCACACTTGCGCGCATGCAACGCATTCTTCTCATCGCGATGGCTGTCATGCTTGCCGGCTGCTCCTCCGTGCGGTCGCGGCAAGCGGCGTTGCCGGGCCAGCCGGGAGAGGTGGACTTGGCTGGCTACTTGGCCGACATAACGCCGCCAAAATTGGACCTGCCCGATTGGGAAGCCCCGCGGCTGGACTTTCGCTTTCTGAATCCCGATTCGCAAAAGCCCTCGAACGACCGCGACTGGGTCGAGGAGCAAAAAGTTCTGGCTCGGGCCGAGATCGACGGCGACAAGGTCCACATTGAGAACGTCCGCAACGCCCAGTTCTTCACCTACCGCGACTGCCTGGTCGATCACTACGACAAGACGTACGACCTGTCGAAGATCAAGTCGGTCGATTTCGTGATGATCCCGTTTGCCAGCAACAAGGCCATCGCCCACACGATGCTCAGCTTTGGCTTCGAAGGGGGGGACTACGTCGGCGTCTCGGTTGAAGTGCGAATGGAGAAAGGCGAATCGTACAGCACCGCCGCCGGCTTGCTCGGCCAGTTCGAGTTGATCTACGTCGTGGCCGACGAGCGCGATCTGCTCCCCGTTCGCCCCGAGTTTCGCAACGTCGATGTGCTCCTCTATCGCACCACCGCCACGCCGGCCCAGTCGCGAGCACTTTTCCTGGATGTGCTAAAGCGCGTCAACCAGCTTCACGAGCGGCCCGAGTTTTACGATACGTTCCGCAACAACTGCACGACGAACATCGTGCGCCACATCAACAAGCTCGCCCCCAACCGCGTCCCCTACGACTACCGCGTCCTCCTCCCCGGCTACGCCGACGAACTGGCCTACGAACTCGGCCTGATCGACAACACCCTCCCTCTCACCGATGTCCGCCGCCGCGCCCGCGTTAGCGACTCCGTCTTGCAATACAAGGACGACCCCCAATTCTCCGCCCGCATCCGCGGCGAAAAACTCCGCTAACTCGTAGGATAGGCGTCCCGCCTGTCCCGTAAGGTGGAACCAACGCGGGCACCGACGCGCAGCGTTGGTCGGCGAGCGCCGGCCCACCGATCTGCTGGTCCCAGTTCTCGGGCTCACACAACGACCGCGGCTGTCTGCCAACCATTTCTGCCTCGGGACTCACCGACCCGAGCGGGAGAACATTCCTCGCGACCACCCGCGCCGGCACGAGGAAGAACTCCGCGAAGG
>JANNTN010000439.1:0-1992 GCA_031394445.1 Anatilimnocola sp. | reverse complement strand
CATTGTTATTTGGGCGGGGGGGGTGTTTGAAAAACCCCATCCATAAACTCGACGCCTGTTTTCGCTTTGGGCCTTCTATTCCATATTTTTTTCTGAAACTGGCCAAACATTATATCTATAAAGACCGCTAATACGACGCGCAACGACTCTTGTCGAAGGGCCGCGAGGCGACCGACCACGACCCTCGCGTGCAAGAGATGTGGGAAGATGTGTCGATGCTGCGGCACGCTCGACGGGTCGAGATGGCCGAGCACGACGTGAAAGCAGCCGACAATCCACAAACGCGGACAGCCCTGGAGCAAGCCGTAAAGGATCGCGACAAAGCCGAGTTGGATATTTTTCGCGGCCGCGTCAAGCGGCAAGGAGCGGACGGCGCGGCTCATTACGGTCTCGGCGTGCGTCTGCAGCGGTCCGACCGTGTGCGGGATGCCTGCACGCATTTAGAGAAGGCGCTGGCCGATGCCAATGTCCGTTCTCCAGCAGCGTTAGCGCTCGGGCACTGCCTCAAACAGCTCGACGATATCCCTGGGGCGCTGCATCACTATCGCCTCGCCATCGACTCAGCCATTTGGACCGACCACCAACCGTGCCGCACCGAAGCTTTATTGCACGCCGCAAAACTCGCCGTGCAAATGAAAATGCCCAAATTCGCCCAGCGTTATGCCACGGAACTGTTGCGGATCGATCCCGACAATCGAGAAGCCGCCAAGTTGCTGGAGAGTACATAAATTGTCATTGATCATTTGTTAAATGACAAATGACGGAGCCCTCACATGCCCCAAGCAGTCGTTGATCCAGAAGAACTACGGGCGTTCGCACACAGCCTGAAAAAATTCAACGCGCAATTGCGTGACAAGGCCTCCGCGCTCGGCAATCAACTCTCCGCCCTCAGCGCAAGCTGGCGAGATCAAGAGCACAAAAAATTCGCCGATGAATTTGAAACCAACATGAAGGTTCTTCTCCGCTTCGCCGAAACCGCCGACGAATACGTGCCGCACTTGTTGCGTAAAGCCCAACATATTGAAGACTATCTGCAATCGTGAGCCAGTCATTGGTCACTGGTCATTTGCAAATGACCAATGACCAATGACCAATGACCAATGACTACCGCCAACGTCACCTCCATCGATTCCCTCCGCAGCGTCAAAGAGGCGCTGCTGAAGTTCTGCGCGGACGTCGAGTCGGCACTGATTGCGATGGAACTCGAGGCCCGGCGGCCCGTGGAATGGATCGATGGAGATCGCTCCCGCTATTGGCCGCAGCAAGCCCGCCGCGCGTCGGACCAAGTGACGGAAGCCAGGCAGGCTCTCGACCGCTGCCAAATTCGAGTCGGCGGCGACGATCGGCCGTCCTGCTACGACGAGAAAAAAGCGTTTGAAAAGGCCAAGCGACGTCTGCAACTCGCCGAGGAACGAGCCCATAGCGTGCGCAGGTGGAGCGCGGAGATGCAGAAGGCCGCCGAGGATTTTTCGATGCAAATCGCTCGGATGCGGAGCTATCTGGAGACCGACCTCACCAAGGGAATTGCCGCAGCCGAACGCATGATCGCCGCGCTGGATAAGTATGTCGAACAAAGTGGCCCGCAAACCTAACAACAATTCAGCCGTAGCCGAATTCGTGAGAATTCGACCAAGCGACACGAAATTCAGTCCTCATGCGTCGAATCTGCAATCTAGGTGATGGTATGGGGCAGCTCACGCACGCCGCGAGCGACCTCAGTCAGCGTCTGGAAGCGGCCAAGCAACAATGGAACGACGCGACCAGCACGGAATTCGAAAAAGAATATATCAATCCGATTCAGGCCCAATTGCAGCTTTTGATCACCTCCGCCCAAGCTTTGGCAGCCACAGCTGACAAGGCGGCCCGCGAGCTGAGCGACCCCGATCGGGAAGAATGAATAAAGGCGACGACTACGTGACGGACGTACCCATTACCTTCGACCGCCAGCGCGAGCTGATTGAGCGTCTGCTTGGCCTGTCCGCGCGGCGCGTC
>JANNTN010000420.1:0-15736 GCA_031394445.1 Anatilimnocola sp. | reverse complement strand
TCCACGCCGAGGGCGTCCAGAATGGCATCGTGCAGCTCCGATTGCTTGACCGGCTTCATCAGACGCTGGGCGATGCCAAGCTGCTGGCAGCGAGCGGCATCTGCTTCTCGCTCGCCGGATGTCAGCATGATGGTGGTGATGCCAGCCAGGCTGGGATCTCGGCGCACTTGCTCGAGCAGCATGAATCCGTCGATCTGCGGCATGTTCACATCGCTGAGCAGCAGCTCGAACGGCTTTCCGCCATGATACGCCTCGCGCAGTTGCAACAGGGCTTCGCTGGCACCTTCGCAGACAGTGGGCAAGAGTTCCCAACTCTTGAGCACTTCGTCGAGAATTCGTCGATTGGTAGCATTATCATCGACGATGAGGGCGCGAGTGCCTTTGAGGGCGGCGCGGCGTGCCGCGGGACGCTCGGGCGGGGACTCGTGGCAAACCTCCAAATCGACCGTGAAATAAAAGCGGCTTCCCTGGCCCATCGTGCTTTCGACCCAGATGCGGCCGCGCATCAGATCGACCAGGCGGCGGACAATCGCCAGCCCCAGGCCGGTGCCCCCATAATTTCTGGTGGTGGAGGCATCGGCTTGTTCGAAGGCCTCGAATACTTTGTCGAGTTTGTCCACGGGGATTCCGATTCCCGTATCGGAAACGCAAAACTGCAAGGTGCGTGTTCCATTCGCCGCGGAGGGAGTGTTCCGCACGGCAACGACGACTTCACCTTCGCGAGTGAACTTGATCGCGTTGCCGACGAGGTTGATGACCACTTGCCGCAGGCGGCCGGCATCTCCGACGAGCCAATCGGGCACGTCGGGGCTGACATCGAGGGCTAGTTCGAGACCTTTATCGTGAGAGCGCAACGCGAGCGACTTGACGGCGTCGCCAATGCTCTCGCGGAGACTGAAGGGCAGATGTTCGAGTTCGACTCGACCAGATTCGACTTTTGAGAAATCGAGCACGTCGTTGATCACGGCCAAGAGCGATTCGGCCGATTGCATGACCATGCGGAGATATTCGGCCTGCTTGGGGGCCAGCGGAGTGCTCAACACTAACTCCGTGATGCCGATGATCGCGTTCATCGGCGTGCGGACCTCGTGGCTCATGTTGGCCAAGAATTGGCTTTTGGCCTCGTTGGCGGCATCGGCGGCCTCCTTGGCGGCTTTCAATTCCTGCTCGTTTTGCTTTTGCCGGCGGATATCGACCACAAAGCAAATACAGTCTTCTCCACCGCGTTCCAGCATGGTGACGCCGATTAGCACCGGCACGTGATGTCCGTCTTTGTGGATGTACTCCTTTTCCCACGGTTCGCAGGTTCCTTCCGCATGCAACTGCGTGATGGCAGCCGTATCGCCGGCTTTATGGTCCTGGGGAGTGAGGCTATCCCAGCGCAGAGAATTGCTCGCCAGGTCTTCGCTGGAATAGCCAACAATGCTCAGAAACGCGTCGTTGGCATCGAGAATGCGACCATCCAAATTGGCGACCATGACGCCGATCAAGCTCGACTGCACCAACTTGCGAAAGCGGGCGTCGCTGCGCCTGGCGGCTTCATCGGCTTGAATCCGGCCGGTGACGTCCCAAAACATGCCTTGCACGCCGACGATTTGCCCGCTCGCGTCGCGAACGGGCGCCTTGAGTACCTGCACATGCAGCTTTTCCCCCGACAGTTTGAAATAGGCTTCGATATCTTCCAAGGCCGCGCCGGTTTCCATGACGTGCATGTCGTCGCGGCGGTACTTGCTGCATTGTTCCGGCGGAAAAAAATCCGTGTCGCTCTTGCCGATCACTTCGCGCCGCGGCTTGCCAATCGTGTCGCAGAAGCGTTGATTGCAGTCGGCAAAACGCCCGGCCAGATCCTTGCGAAAGACGTTCAGCGGCAGACTTTCGATGAGCGACTTATAAACGGCTTCGCGTTCCTTGAGGGCTTGCTCGGCCTCTTCATGCTTGCTGAGCAGGTGCGTGAACTCTTCGGCGGTGCGGGCCTCCAGGAGCTGTGGCACCAGCGGAATCAGCACCAGCACCCAAATCCATGAAACGAACGCCAGGGCCACCTTCATCGCCGCCGCCCAGTTGGCAACGGGCTCGCCAAAGGCGTCGAGCAGGTTGGCCGCTCCGCCAACGAGCAAGTACAGAACTAACAAAAACCACACGCGCGAAAAATGCACCTGCCGGCGACGGAGCAAGAAGTAAGCAATCAAGAGTGGAATGACGAGATACGCCGCGAACGTCGCCAGATCGGCGAAGATCGAGGTCATTTCCAGCGCATCCCACGGAGTTTGGGTTTGGCCCAGCAGCCGTGAGCTGTGTCCAATTGGAAAAGGCCCAAAAGGAAAAGGCTCAAAGTTAAGAGGCGACCAGAACGGTCCCATGGCATTTCCGCCGGTCCTTGCGCGCTCCGCGGATGGATCAACGCTAGTGCGCGCAAAGTGTCGTGTGAGTGTACTCTCCCTGATTTGGCGATTCAACGCGCGCCGTCGCGTCGATCCGTGGAATGTTCCATAAAGCCAGCGGATTTCGCCGGCCTACGAATTGCGACCCTACCCGGAGGCCCGCTAGCCACCTAGAATGCGGCTGAGGTGTAGAAAATCGTCTGTTTCGGAAGCTTGCAATGGCAAAGAACTGGCTTGTCTCCCTGCCTGTGTATAACGAAGCACGCCACGTCGATCGCGTGCTGGATGAGGTGCGCCGGCATACCCAGGCCGAAATTCTCGTCATCGATGACGGTTCGTCCGACGGCACTTCCGACCTGCTCAGCCGTCGGACCGACGTGCGAGTGGTTCGCCACGAGGAAAATCGCGGCTACGGTGCGGCTCTGCTGTCGGCATTTGCGTATGCCCAAGAGCATTCGTTCGAATTGTTGGTGACGATCGATTGCGATGGACAGCACGAGCCTTGTCGGATTCCCGAGTTTTTTGAGGCGTGTGCCCCTGGCGTCGATATCGTGTCCGGCAGTCGTTATCTGGCTCAATTTGAGGGCGACACACCACCGCCACCCGAGCGACGCAAGATCAACGAGCAAGTGACGGCGGAACTCAACCGCCGGCTGGGATTGAAACTGACCGACGCCTTCTGTGGCTTCAAGTGCTACCGGGTTGAGTCGCTGCGGCGGCTCAACATTAACGAGGTCGGTTACGCGATGCCGCTGGAGGTTTGGGTGCAGGTGGCAGCCGCGGGGCTGAAAGTGATCGAGTTGGCCGTTCCGCTCATCTATCTCGATGAAAAACGGTCGTTCGGCGGAGTGCTCGACAACGGGCAAACGCGGCTGGAGTACTATCACCTCACGCTCGACCGGGCCATCGCCACCGTCGAAGACGGCGAATTTTGCATTCCCGCCACCTGCACACCCTAAACGGGGCGGCAACTTGCCTGTCAGCCGAAGATTCTCCCGAATCACGGTTGCTGGGCCCAATCTCAGCGACTTACAATCGGGGCTCTCGCCAATCGCCCCTCCCTCCGCCGTTGTCTATAAGGCTTCTCCCATGAGCATTCAGCGCTCAAGTCGGCGTGCGTTTACGCTTGTCGAATTGCTGGTTGTCATCGCCATCATTGGTGTACTGGTCGCGCTGTTGCTGCCGGCGGTGCAAGCGGCTCGCGAGGCCTCACGCCGCAGCAAATGCCAAAACAATCTCCGCCAGGTTGGGCTGGCGATGTTTAACTTCGAGGATTCCAAGAAAACGCTCCCCGAAGGGATGGAGCTCGATGTGAGCATCCATTGCCTGGCGGGTGATTGCCGCGGCAATTCGCTCTGGACGCTGCTGCTCCCCTACATCGAGCAGGGCAACACCTTCAATCAATACGATCCCAAGCTCGGGTGGAATACGGGGCTGCACGTCAACACGCTCGGTGCGCGAGCCATGCCAATGTATGTCTGTCCTAGCGACGGCAAATGGACGCTCTATACCAACCGCCGCAACTATTTTGGCATCGCTGGCGGCCGGACCCGCCTCAGCCACGGCTGGCGGGGTGACGTGTATCAAGACGGCGTGTTCAAGATGCAGTACCCTCGGCGACTCGCCGAAATCACCGACGGCACCTCCAACACGCTGGCCATCGGCGAATCGTCGCATCCCATGCGGTGGGGCCTGGGCCCCGGCTACGGCATTCAAGACATCGGCGGCCCCACGGGGTGGATCGTGGGTGGCGCGTGCATCAAGCCAAACTGCCAATTGAACGATCAGTCCTACGGCCGCGACATGCGGAACACCAAGTTTCCTATCAACGCCGTCGTTCCCATGCTCATGGACAACGAAAACGACATCGCCTTCTTCAGCCAACATCCTGGCGGTGCGAATTTTGTCTATGCGGATGGCCATGTGGGATTCCTTTCGCAGAATCTCTCGATGACCGTCTTTCAGGGGCTAGCCAGTTGCGAAGGGGGCGAAACGGTCGATGCGAACTAAACGTAGGGTGCATCAGCGCAGCGCAATGCACCTTCTGACCGTCACGATGGCCCTCGCAATGTTCTGCGCTATCTTTGGCTGCGGCAGCCGGGGCATGGGCAAGGTTAAGGGCAAGGTGACGGTCGGCGGCGCACCGATCAACAACGGCACGATCATGTTCTATCCGGCCGATGGACCGGGTGCGGTCGGCGAGATTGGCCCAGACGGAAGCTATACGCTCCGCACGCACAAACCGGGGGACGGTGCTGTCGTTGGCACGCACAAGGTCGCCATCCACGCTACCAGTGTCGGCCCTGGCACGCTGGAAGCCCCCAAGAGCCTCGATGATGAACTTCGCGGTTCAGCCGGCAATAGCGGCATGAAGAATCTCGTGCCCGGCAAAGTGACCTGGCTCGTGCCCGAAAAGTACTCCACGCCCGAACAATCGCCGCTCACCGCCGAAGTTAAGGCCGGCCAAAACACGATCGACTTCGATATCCCCAAGCCCTAGATCCCGATGGGCCAGCCGAGCGCGCGGTGCAGCCGGAATTGGGCCGTGTTGTAATCGACGACGGCTCGCAGATACTCGCGCCGCGCGGCATCGAGTGCCTGGATCGATTGCAGCACTTCGATGGGCAACCCTTGCATGTTGCGAATCCGCTCCAGATTTCGCTTGTAGGAGTTCTGGGCCGCGGTAATCCCTTCCTCGGCGGAAGCGATTTGCCGTTTGCGGGCTTGCACTTGGGAATATGTTTCCACCACTTCGCGGGCGACGAGGTCCATCGTCTGCACTTCTTGCATTCGCGCCTGCTGGATTTGAGCGCGGGCATTGTCGCGTGCGGCTCGCTCGCCGAATCCCAGGTTCCTTAATTCCCACCAGGCCGCGCCGTCAAAATCGAATCGTGGCCCGCCGTTGGTGATCTCTCCGCCAACACCCGCGCCAAAGCCGCCGTAGCTGATACCGAGCAAAACGCTGGGGAGCCACGGTGCGTTTTCTTCGCGCTTCAGTCGGTTCACCGCCTCGCACACGAGCGACCGGCTGGCCGCCAATTCAGGCCGATTCGTCAGCCCCGTGGCGACGAGGTCGCCTACCGCCAGCGTATCCAGCGGCACCAAATCGATTGGCACAATGTTATCTTCTTGCGGCACGATCACGATCGCGGGGTCCGAGCTAAGCTGCTGGGCGACTCGCGCGGAGGCCACTGCCGCTGCCTCGTCAGCCCGCGCTACTTCGTTCTTGAGCAGCGCAAATGCCGCGGACGCCCGATCGGCATCCGCCAGATTGCCAGCGCCGCTGTTGGCATAGTCAGCGGTGAGCTTCACGAGTTCTTGACCGTGCGCCAGTGCCTCAGCCGCGATCGCCTGCTTCTGGGCCCCTTCGAGCAGAGCCAGATACGCCAGGGCCGTTTCCAAAAGCTGATCGTTGGTCACGGCCGACGCTTGAAACTCGCGAGCATCGAGGGCATAGCCTGTAATCCGGCGCTGAAAGATCGCGTCGGTCGTGTGAAACGTGGCAAACACGCCGGGAATTTGCGGCGAGCCGGCACCGACGGCCAATGCACCCAAGCCACCGAACGCCGCGCCACGGCTGATCTGCAGATTAGGCCCTTCGACGATTTGCAGCCGGTTTTCGTGCTTGTTGTAGTTCATGCCGGCGCGAATGCTCGGCAGCCACAAAGCGCGAGCCGCGTGATGCACGGCCAGCGATTGGGCAATCTGGGCCTGTGCGAACGCGACGCGCGGGTTTTGCCCCTGCGTTAGCGCTAGCGCCGTTGTCATGTCGAGCGGTAGCGAGGGGCGTTCGCCCGCCAGCGATTGTGCTACGGGAGTAAGGATCGCTTCCGGCGCGGCAAGCTTCATCCCGTCCGAATCTTGCTCATAAGAAACCAGCCGCACACTGCTTTGGGATTTCAGTTCAGCCACCGCCGCTGGTGCCGACGCGGCTGGCTTGGCTGCGACATTCTGCTGGCTTTTTCCCGTTGCGCAGCCGCAAACCACGGCAGCTCCCAGGAGCAACAACGTAGTCAGGCAATTTGCCCTGGAAAGGCGCATGGGTCTATTCGACGTGGAGTTAAACTGTTCTGGTTTTTACATCGGTAACGAATCCAACCGGTTTTAACGGACTTGCCGGTGCTGCCGTTAATTACAATAGTGCGGTTGGTCCGGCCACCACACTTCCGATACATTCGTTACAGATTGGCGCTAGAGCCGACACGATCACTACAATTCCCTCAGCCCGCAAAGTTTGCCAACTCTCCCTCGGCAGCCGCTTGCACCCATGAATCCAATCGTTGCTGCCCTCCGCCACCCTCTTTCCGTCATGGTTGCGTTGGTGGCCCTGACCTTTGGCTTTTGCCTCGCCATCGGCAAGCCTGTCTGCGAGCAACTCGGCGTCAAATATCCGGCTGGCCTGCCGGAAGGCATGGACGTCGATATCTTTCCGGCTTTGAACCTGCCCATCATCTACGTGGCTCAGCCCTATGGCGGCATGGACCCGGCGCAGATGGAAGGGTATTTGACGAACTACTACGAATACCACTTTCTCTACATCAGCAACATTCATCACGTCGAATCGCGAAACATCCAGGGCATGGCCCTGATGAAATTGTTCTTTCATCCAGGCACGAACATGTCCCAGGCGATGGCCGAAACCATCGCCTACGTGAATCGCTCGCGGGCCTTCATGCCGCCGGGCACCGTTTCACCCTTCGTGATGCGTTTCGACACCGGCAGCGTCCCCGTCGGCTATCTCGTGCTGCGCAGCGACACGCGGAGCGTCGCCGAAATCAACGATCTGGCACTGTTCTCCGTCCGGCCGACGTTTGCGGCTCTGCCTGGTGTCTCCGCGCCACCGCCGTTTGGTGCGGGTGCGCGATCGTTGGTCGTGACGATCGATCCGAACCGCTTGAAGTCTTACGGCCTCGCTCCCGATGAGGTTGTGCTGGCCGTATCGAAGGGCAACACGATTAGCCCTTCCGGCAACGTGCCGATTGGGGACAAGTACCCGATCATTCCCGTCAATTCGATTGTGAAAGACGCTAGCCAGATGCTGAGCATTCCGGTGCGAATGGGAGCAAATCCGGTTTATATCCGCGACATCGGTTTTGTGGCTGATTCGTCCGACGCGCCCACCGGCTATGCCCTCATCAACGGCCGCCGCGCGGTGTATATCCTGGCCACGAAGCGGGCCGACGCCTCAACGCTGAGCGTAATCCATGAAATTCGCAAAGCCCTGCCCACGATGCAGGCCGCCTTGCCCGACGACATCAAAGTCACGTTCGAGTTCGACCAATCGCCGTATGTCACCCGGGCGGTTTCCGGCGTCCTCATCGAAGGTGCGCTCGGCGCGATTCTCGTTGGCCTGATGGTTCTCGTTTTCTTGCGCGATTGGCGGAGCGCGCTCGTCGTTGTCCTCAATATTCCCTTCGCCCTGATGGCGTCGGTCATTGCTCTCTGGGTTTGTGGCTACACGATCAACGTGATGACGCTGGGTGGGCTGGCGCTGGCCATTGGTGTGCTGGTCGATGAGGCCACTGTCGAAATCGAGAATATTCACGCGCAGATGGAGAAGACGCCATCGATCGCCCGGGCCGTGCGTCTGGGCAACGCGCTCACTGCTGCCCCACGTCTGCTCGCGATGCTCTGCATTCTGGCAGTGTTTGTGCCGGCGTTTTTCATGCATGGCGCGGCGCGCGGCCTGTTTGCGCCGCTGGCCCTCGCTGTCGGCTTTGCGATGATCGCGTCGTACATTTTGTCGAGTACGTTTGTGCCGGTGGCTTCGGTGTGGCTGCTGCGACACGCAAAGGTGTCAGGGGACAGGAGTCAGGGGGCAGGAAAGTCGGCCTTCGAGCGAGCTCGCGAGCATTATGAGGTACTGGTGACGAGCTTGATCCGATTTCGTTTCGCGCTGATTCCAGCGTATCTGGCCGCCTGCGTCCTCATCATCGTTGGCATCTTCCCGCGGCTCGGCCGAGAGATATTTCCCCAGGTTGATACTGGTGCGTTTCGTCTGCGCCTGCGAGCGCCCGATGGCACGCACATCGCCAAAAGCGAGCAATATGCCAAGCAGGCGCTGGAAATCGTCGCCAAGACAGTCGGCCCGGAGAACGTCGATTTGACACTCGGCTACGTCGGCATGGTTCACAGTAATTTTCCGATCAACGCTGTCTATCAATGGTCGCGGGGGCCGGAAGAGGCCATTCTTTACGTCGATTTGAAAGACGATGCTGGGATCAATGTTGAACAGTTGAAGGATGCCTTACGAAACAAATTCACGGCCGAGTTGCCTGGCGTGCGGTTTAGCTTTGAGCCGGCGGACATTATTAACGAGGTGATGAGCTTCGGTTCGCCGACGCCGATCGAAGTCTCCGTCAGCGGTCCTAATTTTGGTGAAAGCCGACAGTTTGCCGAAAAAATTCATGAAGAGCTCGCCAAACTGCCTTACCTGCGCGATTTGCAATATGGCCAGTCGATGGATTACCCGACGATTGAAGTTAACGTCGATCGCGAGAAAGCGGGCCTCGCCGGTTTGACGCCGCTCGATGTAAGCCGATCGATCGTGACCGCGACTTCATCGAGCCGGTTTACCGTGCCGAATTATTGGGCCGATCCCAAAACGGGAATTGCCTATCAAGTGCAGGTCGAAATTCCCCGCCCTGTCGTCCGCAATGTCGATGGAGTGGAGATGATCGACTCGGCCGATGATCTCGGCCAGATTCCGCTGAAGCGCGACGGCGACCATCAAGTTCTCATTCGCGATATCGCCGAGCTGCGCCCCGGCACGATGCCCGGCCAATATGACCGCTACAACATGAAGCGGCAGGTGACGCTGACGGCGAATCGTGCCGGCATCGATCTCGGCACTCTTACGCATGAAGTCGCCGCCGCGGTCAAACGGGCCGGCGAGCCACCTAAAGGGGCGAAAATCGATATCCGCGGCCAAATTCCCCCTATGAATGAGATGTCCAGTGGACTCTCTGTCGGGCTCATCGTTTCCGTCGTGGCTGTGTTCTTGCTTCTGACGGCCAATTTTCAATCCGTTCGCCTGTCACTCGTCGCCGTTTCGAGTGCCCCCGCCGTCATGGCCGGGGTACTCGTCATGCTGTGGCTCACCGGCACCACTCTGAACATTCAATCGTTCATCGGTGCGATCATGGCGATCGGCGTCGCGATGGCCAACGCCATTTTGCTCGTAACCTTTGCGGAATCATACCGTTGCGAAGGCCACAATGCGCCAGCCGCCGCGGCTCACGGAGCGGCCGGCCGACTGCGTGCAATTTTGATGACGAGTTGTGCGATGATTGCCGGCATGTTGCCGATGGCACTGGCCTTCGGCGAATCGGGCCAGCAAAATGCCCCGCTGGGCCGCGCTGTCATCGGTGGCCTAATCGCCGCCACGTTGGCCACGCTCTTTATTTTGCCGAGTGTCTTTGCCTTGCTCCAAAAACGGGTTGCCGAAAAGACCCCCTCGCTCGATCCCGATGATCCGGATAGTAGCCACTTTGCGCCTCTGGTGGCGAATGCCTAAGCGGTGCGCGAATGGCCAATGACCAAGCTCCAATGACAAAACAAATTCAAAATCTCAGATTTCAAATCCTGAATCATAAATCGCTGGCTCTGGTGGCGATTTTGGTTCTGACTGGTTGTCAGCCCGTTGTTCAGGCGCAGCCGAAAGCGGGAGCCAGCGCCTTGGAAGTGGTGTTGGCTGGTCAACCCGTTCGCAAATCGCTGACGCTGATCTCCGCGCAACCGGCCCGCATCGAAGCGATCGAACAAGCACCCATTCACTCCCGACTAGCCGCTTACGTGGGCGAAGTGCTTGTCGATTTTGGCGACAGGGTGAAGAAAGGTCAGCCGCTGCTCAAACTCGTCGCCCCGGAACGCGATGCGGACCTGGAGCAAAAGCGAGCCCTCGTCGAACAGGCCCGTGCGCAACTTTTGCAAGCGGAGGCCGGCATGAAAGCTGTCGACGCAGCAGTAGTCACGGCCCAATCCAAAGCCATTCAAGTCGAAGCCGGCATCGACCGCGCCCAAACTGATCTCGTCCGCTGGCGCTCGGAATCGTCGCGGATGTCGTTGCTGGCGAGCGGCGGCTCGGTCAACCGGCAACTCGTGGATGAAGCCCAGCAAAAGCTCGGCGCTGCCGAGGCGGCACTCAAAGAGGCCAGCGCCGCGATCGACGCCGCCAAGGCCACCGTGGTCCAGGCGCAGGCCGAAGCCGCCAAGGCTGCCTCCGATGTGACCGCCGCCAAGGCTCACATTCGCGTCGCCGAGGCCAACCTCGCACAATCCGCCGCCGAACATTCTTATCTCACGCTCAAAGCCCCTTTCGATGGCGTCGTCACCAGCCGTCATGTTGATCCCGGCCACTTCGTGCAACCGGCTGGCGCGAGCGCAGCGCCGCTGTTCCTGTTCGCCAAGACCGATAAGCTGCGAGCTTTTGTCTCCGTTCCCGAGGTCGAGGCCATGTTTGTCGATTTTGGCGATGTTGTGACGATCGATGTGCCGTCGCTACGCGGAGCCGAGATCAAAGGAGCCGTCACGCGCACCAGCTTTGCGCTCGACGCGGCTAACCGTTCGCTCGACGTGATCATCGATCTCGACAACGCCGCCGGTCGCCTTCGTCCCGGCCTTTACGCCACGGCAAAAATTGTGTTGCAGGAGCAAAAAGAGGCGTTGACCTTGCCAGCCTCTGCCGTGGTTCGGCAAGGGAAAGAGGCTTTTTGCTATCGACTGATGGAGGGCAAGGCGGCCAAAACGCCGATCCAGGTTGGAATTAAAGTTGGCGATGATTTTGAGGTTGTTGCCGGCATTGCGGCCAACGATAAGGTTATTCTGAACAAGGCCGCGGCACTGAAGGATGGCCAGGCTGTCGAAGAGTTGAAGCAACCTGCCGCGAAATAGCTGCGTCATGCCTCGACTTTCTGAATTTTCCACCGAGCGGCAGTTCTCCTTGGCTTATTTGTTGGCGGAGATTGCGCTCATCGCTGTTGCTCTGGCCGCTGGCCGCGTGGCCATGCATCCGGCGGTTGGCTTGGTCGAGGCGCGGGCTGTGCTCGCCTGCGTAACATTCACGGCTGGCTGCGGCGCGCTCGGCGGGCTGTGCTTTCACATGGCGACTGGCCTGATCGCCGGCGGTGTCTTTTCGATTTCGTCCATTCCTTTGTTGTGGATGGTCTTGATCGCGTCCAAGTAGCGGTCGAGAGTCTGGTATTTTATGACCGAGTGATTTCGTGGATCAATTTACGTGGGGCACCGATATCGACGACGTGGATTTGGCCGAGATAGGGAGCGGCGGCGGGGTTGGTGAAGCCGATCTTCGGGGCGACGAAGGTGCAAGTGTGGTCGGCGCGAAAAGTGGGGTCGGCGGGCTGGCCGGTGTCGCAGTCGAGGCCGCTGGGCAGATCGATGGCAAGACGCTTGGCGCTGGCGGCGTTCATCAGGCGGATTGCTTCGTCCAGCGGTGCTCGGGGGGACCCGGTGGCACCTGTGCCGAGCAGGGCATCGATAATCCATTCGGCGCGGTTCAGTTCCGAGGCAAAACGAGCTGTATCGAACTGTTTGGAGAGATCGATTTGAGGCAACTGTGAGCGAGTGATGATCTGATAATTGGCTGCGGCATCGCCGCGTAGCTCCTCGGGAGAGCCGAGCAGGATGAGTTGGACGGGGACGTGGCGGTTGTCGAGGTGGCGGGCGATGACGAAGCCGTCGCCGGCGTTGTTGCCTTTGCCGCAGACGATGACGACGGGGCCGCGGCAGCCGAGCGAAGCCAAAATCTCGACGCAGCCGCGGCCGGCGTTTTCCATGAGGACCAGGCCGGAGATGCCATATTCTTCAATCGCGCGGCGATCGACGTCGCGGACGGCGGTGCGGAAAAGGGGTTGTATGTCCATCGCCTTACGGCAGTTGCCACCAGTGACGATCTAATACGTTTGGGCCAGTTCGCGAGAGGTTTTCGTGCCGCTGGGTAGTTGATCCGCTGTTTCGCGGACGATTTTGGCGGCCTGAACACATTGGGCCTCGGTCACGTCGAGGTGGGTGACGAGGCGGATTTGCGTGGGGCTGGTGGCGAGGCAGAGAAGCCCGGCGGCTTTTAGCTCGGAACAGAATTCGGCGGCGGAGCCGAGACGGGGCTCGACGCGAAAGATGACGATGTTGGTTTCGACGCTGTCGGGCTGGAGCGAGAGGCCGTCGGTGGCTTTAATCGCTTCGGCGAGGATCTGGGCGTTGGCGTGGTCGTCTTTCAGGCGATTGCGGTTGTGCTCGAGGGCATACAAAGCGCCGGCGGCGATGATGCCATCTTGCCGCATAGCACCGCCGAAGAGCTTGCGATGGCGGCGGGCTTCTTTAATGGCGTCTTTGGGCCCGGCGAGGGCGGAGCCGACCGGTGCGCCGAGGCCTTTACTGAAGCAGACGCTCACGGTGTCGAAGTGTTTCGACCATTCGGCTTCCGAAACGCCTGTTGCGGCTGTTGCGTTCCAGAGGCGAGCGCCGTCGAGATGCGTTTTGAGGCCGCTATCGTGCGCCCATTGGCAGATGGCGGCGACATTTTCGATCGGCTGAACCTTGCCCGCGCCGCGGTTGTGAGTGTTTTCCAGGCAGACGAGGCGGGTGCGCACGAGATGGTCGTTTTCGGGGCGAATCAGGCCGCGAAGTTGATCGACGTGCAGGACGCTGTTTTTGCCTTCGACGGTGCGAGAGGCCACACCGCTGAGTTGGGCGAACGCGCCTTGCTCATAATTGTAAATGTGGCAGCCGGCTTCACAGATGAACTCATCGCCCGGCTTGCAGTGAATGCGGACACCAACCTGATTCGTCATCGTGCCCGACGGCATGAACAAGGCGGCCTCTTTGCCGAGGATTTCAGCCGTGAGCTTTTCTAGGCGGTGGCAAGTCGGATCGACATCGATCACATCGTCGCCGACTTCGGCATTGGCGATGAATTGGCGCATCGCGGAGGACGGGCGGGTGACGGTGTCGGAGCGGAGATCGATGATGTTTGTCATTTGTCAGTAGGCAGTGGTCAGTTGTAGTTACGCGTGACCATTGCCGCTATGGTGATTGCGTGATTGATAGGTGACGCGATTTTGATCGGGTGAGATGCCATCGGGCAAGTAAACAGGCAGGCGTGATTCGCGGCCGTCCGTAATCATGACGATCTCGGCCTCGCTCGGCCCGATCGACAGCAATTCGCGCACGATACAATGGGCCGGCCCAAGTTGTCCCTGCGCAACGCGCCGGCCAGCAACCACAAGGAAGCCCGCCATGTTCGTCGAAAATCCTGTCGAAGCCGCGATCATCAATGTGCCTTCGTTATAGCTTAGCAAAAGCATCAAGGGCTTGTTCGATGTGGTGGTCGTCGAGGGCGGCGGAGACTTGGACGCGGAGGCGGGATTGGCCTTTGGGGACGACGGGGAAGCCGAAGCCGATGACGAGGACGCCGAGCTCGAGCAGGCGGTTGCTTTGGCGAATGGCCTCGGCTTCGTCGCCGATCATGATGGGGATGATGGCGGTGGGGGAGTCGTGGAGGTGGAAGCCGAGCTTGGTTAGGCCATAGCGGATGTGGCGGACGTTGGCGTGCAGTTTGGTAACGCGCTGTGGCTCGCGCTCGACGATTTCGATGGCTTTTTTGGCGCTGTAGGCGACGGTGGCGGGGAGAGCGTTGGAAAAGAGGCTGGGGCGGGCGCGTTGCTGGAGGACTTCGATGGCGCTAGCCGAGGCGGCGACGTAGCCGCCGGCTGCACCGCCCAGCGACTTGCCGAGAGTGCCGGTGAGCATGTCGATTTGTCCGTGCAGGCCAAAATGTTCTGGCGTGCCGCGGCCTCCCTTGCCGAGGACGCCGACGCTGTGGGAATCATCGACGACGAGCAGGGCGTTGTGCTCGCGGCAGAGAGCGACGAGTTCTGGCAGTTTGGCGATGTCCCCTTCCATGCTGAAGACGCCGTCGGTGACGACCCAGCGGCAGGCTTTGGTCGCGTGGGTTTTCAGTTTTGATTCGAGGTCGGCCAGGTCGCTGTGTTTATAGACTTCGCGGGGGATGGCTTTGCTGACGAGGCGGATGCTGTCGATAATGCTGGCGTGGTTGAGTTCGTCGGAGAGGATGATGTCGTCCGGGCCGACGAGCGTGGGGAAGAGAGCTTCGTTGGCGCTGAAGCAGCTCACGTAGCTGAGGGCGGCGGGAGTGCCGACGAAGGGGGCGATCTTTTGTTCGATTTCGCGGTGGCAGTCGAGCGAGCCGCAGATGAAGCGGACGGACGCGGTGCCGGCACCGTATTTTTTCAGCCCTTCGATGCCAGCCGCGATCACTTCGGGGTGGTTGGCGAGGCCGAGGTAGTTGTTGGAGCAGAGGACGATGACTTCGCGATTTTTACCGTCGGGGCCAACGAGGTTCGCCGTGGGGCCCATCGGGCCGGTGAGGCGGTGGAAGTGTTTGAGTTGGCGGGAATCGGCGAGCGACTTAAGCAGATCGGCGGCGCGGGAGTCGAAGGAGGGGTTGGGCATGGGCAGCGGAGTTTCAAGTTCGAGGTTTCAAGTTTCAGGTTTCAGGTTGGCGGACGGAATTTATTTTTGACTCTTTTGGGGAGGAAGTGGGAATCGTTAGAAGATTCAGCATGATTTTAAGTTGTTTGGCGGCTGGGTGTTGGGGTGAGGCGGGAATGGAAATGGATGGTGAGGGGTTGGTTAGCGTTTGGGCTCTTGTGGTGAGGTTTGGTGAGCGGTAGGCCAAAGTCCAAGGTCCAAGTTTGGTATTGGGGGACGTGGAATAGTTGGCGCTAAAGTTTGGAAGTTTTTTTCTGCCGGGGAGTGTAGCGTGGGTTGTAAGTTGTTGTGAGTTGGGGAGTTCGGGATTTGGATGGAGTAGCCGGTGCGCTCAAGTTGAGCGTTTGTTTAGCGCCGTAATTCTAATAGTTTCGCACCTCCAGCGTGGGCGAGCGACTGGAGCGGCAGCCGCGGCTGTTTGGTGAGGGCGACCAGATTGGGAAAGAGCGGACGCGCAAAAGTGGCAGACGCGTTTGGAACATTTGTACATATGCAAATAGCGGGCCAAATGGCGTGAGGGGAGGTGGGGCTCGGGGCGCGGGATTCGGGGCTGAGGAGGCTGTGAGGTTTGTTATGATTTGAGTACCACTGCAGCTTCTTTATGCGACTGCGTTGATCGATGTTGCCTCCTGATTACCCTGCTGGCCAGTACGTTAGTGAGTTACCGATCGCGGTGGCTCGCCGTGGTGTGGACTTACCCACGTTTCGTGGGCGCTTTGAGGAGAGTGTAAACTCTCCCGAAAGGAGCGAATGGCATGAGCGGTTCACGGCGAGCTTTTACGGCTGAATTTAAGCAGGAAGCTGTGCAGTTGGTTGCGAGGCAAGGT
>JANNTN010000417.1:0-2893 GCA_031394445.1 Anatilimnocola sp. | reverse complement strand
GGACGATAGAGATATGTCCTTCACCAGCGAGCAGATCGCGCGAATCGAAACGCTCCTGGCGGAGAACCCCGGCGTGAAATCAGTGGTCGTCGGCAATACGACCGTGACCTACGAAGACCTGCTCAAGCAGTACCAGTATTGGAAAAACCTGGCTGACCGCGAAGGCGGACGGCGACCCGGCGCGGAACAGATCAACCTCAACGGATTCTGATGGGCTGGCTTAGTTCAATTCGACGAACGCTCTTCAGCCTGGGCGGCAGCACCTACGACGCTGTCCACGCGAAGAACAAGCGGCAGGCACCGACGGGCATTCTGCGCAGCGAGGACAGTGAACTGCCCCCTACTGAACGCCGCAAGCTGCTCTCGGCCACGCGGACGTTGCATCGGAACTTCTCGGTCGCCGCGTGGATGATCCGCAAGCACCTCGACTACGTTTCGACTTTTAGCTTCCAAGCCCGCACAGGAAACAACGCTCTCGACGACACCCTGGAGCGGCTGGTCCGCTGGTGGTCGCAGCCGGTGAACTTCGACGTGACGGGCCGCTTTGGACTTCCGCGGTTCACGCGCTTGGCCGAAATGCGGCGGACCGTGGACGGCGACATGGGGGTTCTGAAGCTGTCCCGGGCCCTGGTGCAAGCCATCGAAGGTGACCGCATCCGCACTTCCAGCGGCGGGCTGCCGGCAGATTACTCAGCGGCGGATTTCACGCACGGCGTGCGTACCGACAAAGCCGGCCGGCCGATCGAATACTGCATCTGCCAGCGCGGCAAGACGACTGATGTCGGCTCCAATGCGACGTTCACGTTTGAGCGCCTCGTCCCGGCGCGGAACTTCTATCACTTCGGTTATTTCGATCGGTTCGACCAGGTGCGCGGCATCGCCCCGCTCGCGACCGCGGTGAACACGTTGCGCGACACCTATGAGGGGATGGATTACGCTCTGGCCAAGATGAAGGTCAGCCAGCTCTTCGGGCTGATCTTTTACCGCGACCGCATCTCGCCTGACGAAAGTGGCAACGACACGCTCGGACAGACGAGCACGAGCGATGAGGATGGCACTGGCTACGAGGTCGACTTTGGCCGCGGCCCGGTGCAGCTCGATCTCGATCCGGGCGACAAAGCCGAGTTTCTGGAATCCAAATCCCCGTCGACGGAATTCCAGGCATTCTCGCAAGTGATGGTGAGCGTCGCGCTCAAGGCGCTCGACATCCCCTACAGCTTTTACGCCGAGAATTTCACGAACTACAGCGGAGCCCGCCAGGCGCTCCTCCAGTATGAGCAGTCGGCCAAGATCAAGCGGTTGGATTTGCAGGCGCTGCTCGACCACCTGACGTGCTGGCGCATCGCGCTCTGGATTCAAGACGGTGTGCTGCCCGGTGTGAGCCTCTCCGATATTCGCTGGGACTGGATTCCGGCCGGCATCCCTTGGATCGATCCGCTCAAAGAGATCAACGCTGATATCGCCGCCATTGGGGCCTGCCTCTCGTCGCGAACCCGCCGCCTACGTGAGCAGGGACTCGACTTCTACGACGTGGCCGACGAACTCGCCGCCGAGAACGAATATCTCAAGGGCCTGGGCTTGCCGGTGAATTTGGCTACGACCAACGCCGAACTAATGGGAGTCGCTGCCAATGGCTGAGCAGACCAAGCAGATTCCGATCGCCGCCTTAAAGTTCGCCGCCGATCTGGAGATGGGTGACAACGGCGACGGGGCCAAGACCGTCCCCATTAAGGTGAAGGCCCGCGGCGCTCAGTCGGTCGACCACTGGTTCTTCGGCCGAATGGTCCACGACTTGGCCGGCATGTCGCTCAGCAAGCCGCGTCTAGCAATCGATTACTGCCATCGCGAAGACGAGGTGATGGGTTTCGCCAACAAGTTCGAGACCGAAGGCGGGCTAGTCGCGTCGGGCGCATTGACGCCGGTTGAGGAGAAGGACCGAGCGTCCGAAGTCATCTTCAAGTCGCAGCACGGCGTCCCCTACGAAGCGTCGATCTTCTTCGATCCGGCAGAGCTCGTACTCGAGGAAGTGCCGCAGGGAATGTCCGTCCCCGTGAATGGCCTTCAGTTCGCCGGACCGGGTGTCGTGGCCCGCCGGTGGACCTTGCGAGGTTTAGCCGTTTGTCCCTACGGGCAAGACAAAAACACGGCCGTCGAATTCAGCGCCGGCCATCATCCCGCGGAGGTTACCGTGCGCTACACCCAAACCGAACAACCCCCAACCGCGCCAGCGACCGTCGAACCGGCCAAGGATAACCATACCGCAGCGGAGGAGGCCCCTCAGGCTGTCGATCCCGCTGCTCAAGAACCTGCCACTCTGCCTGAGGCAAAGGCGGAAGAAGAGCAGGCCGCAGTACCCGCTGAGGGACAGCCCACGCCCGCGACTGCGCCCGTCGAAGCGGCAGCAATGAGCGCTAACCAGGATGGCCCTGCCTTCCTGGCGGCGTTCGGCGATCAAGGTGGCGTCTGGTTCGCCCAAGGCAAGAAGTTCACGGAGTGCCAGGTGCTGTTCAACCAGCAGGTCCAGGCCGACCGCGACCGTCTGACCAAGGAGAACGAACAGCTCCGCGCTCAACTCTCGGCTGCCCGTGGAGAACGGGAGCCGGTCAGCTTTGGCGGGGACGCTGATCTGACACTCAGGAATGAACCCACAGCCAAGCAGCAGGCGGCGCTCGGCAGCGGGCTTGCGAAGTTTGCCGCCAATATCACCCTTCCTAAAACCAAGACGAAATAACCACTGACATCGGGGCCGGGCGTTCATTCGCTCGGCACCATTCGATAGGGCTGGACGCGGAGTAATTACCCGCTGAGAAGGCCCGCACCTTTCGCTGCCCGTCGGGGGGGCGCGCGGGGGAACCCACGGGCCCCCAGTAGGTTAAACAAAAGAAAGAAACCC
>JANNTN010000396.1:0-6195 GCA_031394445.1 Anatilimnocola sp. | reverse complement strand
AGCCAGTGGTCAGTTGAGGTTAAGACATGCACCGATTAGTGGTTGCGATTGTGGTTTGGAACTTGGCTGGGATGATTGATGCGCAGGATGCGCCGGTCGTCCGTATCGGCTCGAAGGCGTCGATCGAGAATATCGTTTTGGGCGAGATTCTGGCTCATTTGGCACGCGAGGGAGGCACCCCAGCCGAGCACAACTCGTCGCTGGGCGGAACGCAAATCGTTTATCAGGCTCTGCTAAAAGGGGATATCGACATCTATCCCGAATACACGGGCACGCTCATCGCGGAGGTTTTGCAGAGCGAAAAAATCCGCAGCGAAGACGAATTGCAAGCGGCGCTCGCGCGCCATGAGTTAGCGATCAGCCGGCCTTTGGGCTTTAACAATACCTATGCCCTGGGCCTGCGCGAGGAGCGGGCGGCGGAACTCAAGATCGAAAAGGTCTCCGATCTGGCGCGGGCGGAGCATGGTGAACTCAAGCTGGCGTTCAGCGACGAATTCATCCGCCGCGGCGACGGCTGGCCCGGCTTGGCAAACGCCTACAAGCTCTCCCATCGGCCCAAAACCATGGACCACAATCTGGCGTATCGCGGCATCGTCTCGAAGCAAATCGACGTGACCGATCTTTATTCGACCGATGCCGAAGTGAAGTACTACAAGCTGCGAGTTCTGGAAGATGACCGGGGCTATTTTCCAGAATACAACTGTGTGCTGTTGTATCGCCGCGATCTGACGACGCGTGCTCCCCAGGTGCTGCAATCGCTGCTGCGGTTGGAAGGTCAGATCGACAATGCCACCATGAGCGAGATTAACGCTCAGGTAAAAATCGACCAAATGCCCGAGACCAAGGCGGCGGCCGAGTTCCTGGCTAACAAGATGCAGTTGAATATTTCGATGCCGCGCCAGCCCAGCGTGTTCCTCACCACGACTCGCGATCACCTGTTTTTGGTCGGTCTGTCGCTGGCGGCGGCCATCTTGGTTGCTTTGCCGCTAGGCATTTGGTCTTATAAATGGCCGAAGCTTGGCCATGTCATTTTAGGTGTCGTCGGAATCATCCAGACGCTGCCTTCCATGGCGGTGCTGGTGTTTATGATTCCGCTGCTCGGCATTGGAGCCTGGCCGGCCATTACCGCCTTGTTTCTTTACAGCTTGTTGCCGATCGTGAGGGGAACGGTCACCGGCCTGCGTGAGATTCCCGGCAATTTGAAAGAGTCGGCGATTGTGCTGGGCCTGCCTCCGAGGGCTCGCCTGTGGCTCGTGGAACTGCCGATGGCGTCGCGGTCGATCCTGGCGGGAATTAAGACAGCCGCGGTAATAAACGTCGGAACCGCGACGATCGGTGCCCTCATCGGGGCGGGCGGCTACGGCGAACCGATCTTGGCCGGATTGCGGCTGAATAACGTGCCCCTCATCCTCCAGGGGGCGGTGCCGGCGGCCCTGCTGGCCCTGCTCGTTCAGGCCGGTTTTGAGGCGATGGAACTATTTTTGGTCCCCCGCGGTCTAAGGATGGCCGCCGCCGGCAAGGGTTGATTGGGCGCGGGGCGAAGGACTGCGCACCGCACCCAAAATTCCATTAAAAACCCAGTTCCAACGCTTAAATTCCGTCTGTCAAAAGCTTTGCAGCGTTGCTGCGGGCAATTAACATAGTTACGAGGTGGCTGTTTTGCGCGCCATGCGCGACCGCCGCCTATCGTCAGCCGGAACAGAGGCATTCTCCCCGTTTTAGGTGTCCCCATGTCGTTGTTTGGTAAGCTTGGCAACTTTTGGAAGCGATTTTCGACGCGCCGTACCAACGATCGGGCGCGCCGCCGCCGTCTGTTCATGGAGCCGCTGGAGGGACGCCGGCTGATGGCGGTGGACTTGTTTGTGCAGAAGTCGGGCGACGGCTTCGTTCAGGCGGGCAACCTTGTCACGTACAACATTACGGTAACCAACAATGGGACTGATGACGCGTCCAATGTTGTGCTGTCGGATTTGTTGCCGGCGAACACGAATTTCAATGCGTTCAATGGCGACTCGCAGGACGCCAGTGGCAACAACCTGATCTACAACGTTCCGAACGCGAATAGCACCGGCACGGCCAGCGTGACGATTCCGCGGTTGCCGGGAACTGATTCCGTTACGAATAACGGCGAGTCACCGACCAAGACATTTACGCTGCTGCTCAATGTCAATACGAATGCAGCTCAGAACACGAGTTCACTTAGTAATGCTGCCTCGGCTACAAGCGACTTTAATGAGGCAGCAGCAGGAACTAACGACGATAATACGTCGCCAACGGTACAGACGGTCGTGGGGGCATCAGCCGACTTGTCCATTACGAAAGATGCTCCCGCCGGCACGATCATGGCTGGCAATGACGTGACATTCACGATCAACGTATTCAACGCCGGCCCTAGCGATTCGCAAAACGTGGTGGTGACCGATGTGCTGCCAGCGGGGCTGCTCTTCCAATCGGTCAATTTGTCGGGTGCGACAGGATGGTCGCGAACGGACTCGACTCAGGTTGGCGCGAATGGCACGATCACGTTCAGCAAAACCAGCATGGCTGCGCCGCAGTCGTTGAGCGATGCCTCTGGCAGCACGGCGGTAATTCTGATCACGGCGACGGTCGATCCCAATGCTTCCTCGGGCCCGCTCAGCAATCCTGTCACTGTCGCGAGCAGCACGACGCCCGACCCGGTCACGCCAAACATGGCCGAAGCAACGATCACGGTTCAGGGCACTCCGCGGCCTGATGTGGTGGTCAGCAAAGTGGTAACCGGCGGAGCCACCAATGTGGTAGCTGGTACGGAGCTGAGCTACACGCTCACTGTGACCAATCAAGGCGATGCCGCGGCGACGGGCATCACGCTGCGCGATGTGGTGCCGACCAAGACGACCTATGTCTCGTTTGGCGTTCCCAATGCGGACTGGACCCTACAGTTAGAGCCCGACGTCGGCGGCGCTGGCGACGTGGTAGCCAACAACCCCACGGGCTTGGCCGCCGGTGCGTCGGCGGTGTTCACCTTCGTGGTGCGCGTCAATGCCTCCGCCACGGGGAACATTCAGAATCAAGCGATGCTCGACGACGTAACGGGTGAGACCAACACCGGCAACAACGACTCCCTTATCGTAAGCACTCCGACGCGTCGCGAAGCCGCGCTGACGATTACCAAGACCGACGATAGCGGCGGAAATACCGCCCGCCCCGGCGATCCGATCATCTACACGATTACCGTGGCCAATCCCACTGCGGGCGGCGGGCCGAGCGATGTCACGGGCATTCGGATTTCAGATATTTTCGACACCACGCGGCTGAGCAACATCAGCTACACGTCCGTCGCATCGGACGGTGCCAGCGGTAATAGCGAAAGTGCCAGCGCGACCAATATCAACGACACGAACGTCGGTCTGCCGATCGGCTCCATGATCGTTTATACGGTCCTAGCCACGATCAACTCTTCCGCCACGGGGAACTTGGTCAATACGGCTTCGCTCATCGCGCCGGCCGGCACGACGAACACGGGAACGGTCAGCGCCACCGACACGGATATGTTGGTGGCGGAAGCCGATTTGGAGATTACCAAAACGACAACCGACACTTCCGTAGTCGCGGGTAACAACATCACTTATCTGATCACGATTACCAACCGCGGGGTCAGCGACGCGACTTCCACCAGCTTCGTCGATACCGTTCCCGCGGGAACGACCTTTGAATCGTTTACGCAAAACACGGGAGCTGCCTGGTCGCTCTTTTCTCAGCCTTCGCAAGGCGGAACAGGGTTGATTGTGTACAGCGTCTCCCAATTGGCTGCCGGGGCGAGCGCCACATTCACCTTGGTCGTGAAGACAAACGCGGGCACTGAGGGAACGACGGTTATCAACACGATTGACGTCGGTTCCGACACCCCCGATCCGTCCCCCGACCCACATCCCAACACGGCCAGCGCGAGCACGAACATTCAAACACCTCCCGCGCCCGACCTGATTGTCACCAAAACCGATTCACCCGACCCGGTTATCGCCGGCCAAACGGGCCAGGGCACGACTACGGGCTTCCTCACCTACACGATTCGCGTGACGAATCAGGGCACAGGCGCGGCCAATCAAGTGGTGCTGACCGACGTGATGCCGACTGCCTCCACGGGGGTTCAGCCCACTTTCGTCTCGTTCACGGCCCCCAGTGGCTGGACGGTCAACTCCGTGCCCGCGGTTGGAGCCGCCACCGGCACGATCCAGGTGACGAGCAACAACAACGCCACCGATAACCTCGATCCGCAAGAGTTTGCAGTCTTTACCTTCGTGGTGCGCGTGCCTCCGACCGCGACGAATGGGGCAGTCATCACCAATACCGCGACGGTGGCGGCCGGTTTGTTGACGCCTGAATCGGATACCGCTAACAATTCGAGCGGCCCGACCACCACGACGGTGAACACCAGCGCCAACCTGTCCATCAATAAGACGGGGCCGTCGCAGCCGGTGATTGTGGGCTCGTTGATCAGCTACACGATCACCATCAGCAGCGTCGGACCGAGCAACGCTAGCTCCGTGACCATCACCGACGTGATCCCGGCTGGCACGACGTTCCAATCCATGACGGCCAACACGGGCACGACGGGCTGGACGATCGAGGCACCCAATGCCATCCATCCCAGTAGCGTTATCGCCTCGAATCCCACGTTGATTCCCGGTGCGACCGGCACGTTTACATTAATCGTTCGGACCAACAGCAATCTCACCGATGGCTTCATTGTCAGCAACACGGCCACGATCGGCGCGAGCACAACCGACCCGGTTCCGGGAAATAATACAGCGGGCCCAGTGAATACGACTGTCCGCGTGCCGCTCGATTTTGGCGACGCTCCTGATTCTTATGGCACGCTGCTGGCCAGCTTGGGACCGCGACACGCGCAGAGCTTGACTTCCTCACTTCGTTTGGGCGCGACGATTGATACGGAGCTAGACGGTCAGCCCAATCCGGGCGGCCTCGGCGACGACCAAAACGGCACATCGGTGGATGACGAAGACGGTGTGGTCTTGCCGGCCAGCCTGATTGTGGGCCGCGGCGGGGCTGCAATCGTCAACAGCACCGGTACCGGCTTCCTGAATGCCTGGCTCGATTTCAATGACGACGGAGATTTTCTCGACGACGGCGAGCAGATCGCCTTCGACCAGTCCGTGTTTGCCGGCCCCAACCCCGTGCCGTTTAACGTGCCCGCGGGAGCGGTTACCGGCGGCACGTTTGCCCGCTTCCGTCTGAACAGCACGGGCAGCCTCGCCTCCACCGGACCGGCCACCGATGGCGAAGTGGAGGATTACGGCGTCTCGATCATTACCGTTAATCCCGGCACGACGGAAATCCTGCCCGATCCGGAGAATCCCGGCTTCAACATGCTCAGCATCAACGGCACGCCCAATGCCGACACCGTCTCCGTCAAGCAGTTGCGCACGCATCTCTTGCAAGTGCAGACGACGTTTAACGGCAAGCTTTCGCCCAAATACAGCATGGCCGACTTCCGCCGGGTGGTGTTCTACGGCGGCGCGGGGGACGATACGTTCACAATGGGGCTCGCTCGCCCCACCTCACTGCATGGCGAGGCCGGTAACGATCGCCTCACCGGTGGCGGCGGCTACGACGAAATCTTTGGCGGGCCCGACAACGACACGCTCAGCGGCGGCAATGGCAACGATGTGCTCGTCGGCGGTGCCGGGGTCGATTCCCTGTCGGGCGGGGGCGGCCGCGATATTTTGATCGGCGGCTTAGGTGCCGACTCGCTCAATGGCGGCTCCGACGACGACATTCTGATCGGCGGCACGACCGACTTCGACAACAATCACGCGGCTCTCTCGGCCATTATGGCGGAATGGAGCGCCAGCGACACGTTCACCACTCGCGTGAACAAGTTGAGCACAATCGTCAACAACTCCATCCACGACGATTTCGCCAAAGACAAGATGACCGGAGGTGCCGGCAGCGATTGGCACCTCAACTACCTGCTCGACACGATTAGTGGATTCATCCCGAAGTCCGAAAAGAAGCGGCTGTAGTGCCGAAATGGGAGGGCGAGGCTCCCGCCGAGCCAAATGTTACGGCTTAAGCTCTTGATCCTCTCCCAGCAACCTGGGAGAGGCGATTGGTGCAGCAAACTGGCTTGGTGGTTACCACAAGACTTCGATCTTCGCGGTCAAGCCGTCGAAGGTCATCATGCCGCGATAG
>JANNTN010000372.1:0-1575 GCA_031394445.1 Anatilimnocola sp. | reverse complement strand
AACGCGCGGAGAACGAGAAGTTTGCAGCCCTACGAGCAGGGCGGAGCTAACGATCCACGAGAAACGACAGATGAACGGCCAACGCCAACTGCCAGGCTAAGGACACCGCACTATCGCGCAGCGATTTCGTCCAACGACCGTTAAATGACCGACAGGATCGTCCAACGACCGTTAAATGACCGACAGGATCGTCCGAGATACCCTCTCGAATACGTTTTCTGACGCACGATTTTCGTCCCGAGAACCCAACCGTTTTGTCGGAATTGCACTCGATTTGGCGATGGCCGGTCGTTTGGAGTTCAAATGGCTTGAAAGGCAGCGCATCTAACCAACGTTTCTTGGACGCGATCCTGGCGGTCGTGATCGTGCTTGAAGCTCGACATTTGCCTTGCGCATGGATAGCGTAATGGCGGTTGCCCATCGTTCGCCACTTCATGACCCGCGGCCCCATGTCCGATGTCACCCGCATCTTGTCGCAGATTGAGCAGGGTGATCCTCAGGCGGCTGAGAAGCTCTTGCCGCTGGTTTATGACGAGCTTCGCAAACTGGCGGCGGCAAAGCTGGCGCAGGAGAAGCCGGGTCAGACGCTGCAAGCGACGGCGCTGGTGCATGATGCCTATATTCGCCTGGTTGACGTAGAGAAGGCCCAGCACTGGGATTCTCGCGGCCATTTCTTTGCAGCGGCGGCCGAAGCGATTCGTAGGATTCTCGTCGAAGTCGCTCGGAAGAAGGGGCGCAAGAGGCATGGCGGCGCCCAACAGCGTATCGACTTAGAAGAACCGATCTCACTCGCCGAATCGCCGCGCGAGGAACTGCTCTCTCTGAACGAGGCATTGAACCGGTTTGCGGCTCTGGAACCTGCAAAAGCCGAATTCGTCAAACTTCGCTATTTTGCGGGATTCTCGATCGACGAAGCCGCCGATCTTCTCGGCATTTCGCGCACAACTGCAAAGCGGTACTGGGTTTACGCTCGGGCATGGCTGCTCGCCGAGCTCTACGATTCCGGAGGGGCCAGAAATTCTTGAATCGTGCGTGGCCCTCCCAGAACAGTTTTGTCGCATTGATAAACATATGCGATGTGGAGGGCTTAAATGAACGACTGCGCAAAACTGAGTATTGACACGATCTTCTGCTCAGCCATTGAGATTGAATCGCTAGATGAGCGACGAGCTTATTTGAGCCGTGCCTGTGGCGATGATTTGGAGATTAGGCGTCAGGCGGAACGCCTAATCGAAGCTCATTTTCGTGGCGGCAGCATCTTCGATTCTCCGGTCCATATTCCAAGCGCCACCATCGACCAGCTTCCCACCGAACTCCCCGGCACCGTCATCGACCGCTACAAGTTGCTGGAACAGGTCGGTGAAGGGGGCATGGGCGTTGTCTATGTCGCTGAGCAGACCGAGCCGGTGCGGCGTCGAGTGGCGCTGAAGATCATTAAGCCGGGGATGGATACGAAGCAGGTGTGTAGAGCGACAACTACTTTTCCCGCTCAGCGACAATTAGAACTCCCGGTGGTGGTGGCGATTGGCGGGTAGGAACCGTTACCCGATCGTCAGCGAGCGACAATTAGAATTC
>JANNTN010000214.1:0-22966 GCA_031394445.1 Anatilimnocola sp. | reverse complement strand
CCCCCCCCCCCCCCCCGGGCCCCCCGCGCCCCCCCCGGTTATGTTGCGAGATAGCCAGCCGGGATCGTTTGTGCTGTGGCGCGCGGTCCCTTCCCTTCCCACCTGAATTGTTGGAGATGCTCGCATGTCGCGTTTGTCGCGTCGTCGTTTTCTGTCCACTTCGGCCGCTGCGGCGGGTGCTTTGTCGCTGGGTGCTTATGTCAATCCGGCGGCGGCGCAGCAATCGAAATCGCCTAATCAGCGGCTGCGGATTGCGGGAGTGGGGACGACGAACCGGGCGGGGGCGGATTTGAAGGGGTTGGCGAGCGAAGAGATCGTGGCGCTGGCGGATGTCGATGACAGCAACATGGAGAAGGGGGCGGCGGAATATCCCGGGGCCCGGAAGTATCGCGATTTTCGCGTGATGCTGGAGAAGGAAGCGAACAATATCGACGCAGTGATGGTGGGGACGGCGGATCATACGCATGCTCCGGCGGCGGCGATGGCCCTGCGGATGGGGAAGCATGTGTATTGCGAGAAGCCGCTGACGCACACCGTCTTCGAGGCCCGCACGCTGGCGAATCTGGCGAAGGAAAAGAAGCTCATCACGCAGATGGGGACGCAGATTCACGCTGGCGACAACTATCGACGCGTTGTCGAGTTGGTTAAGTCAGGGGCGATCGGCAAGGTAAGCGAGGTGCATGTGTGGGTGACGGCTAAATATTCGGGGGGCAAGTTCACGACTGGCGCGCCCGTGCCCGCAGGACTCGACTGGGATTTGTGGCTGGGCCCGGCGACGCAGCGGCCCTATAGCGAGAACGTGCATCCGTTCACGTGGCGGAATTTTTGGGAGTATGGGACCGGGGCACTGGGCGATTTCGGCTGCCACTATATGGACCTAGTGCATTGGGCGCTGGACCTGCGAGCGCCGACGAGCGTGTCTGCCGAGGGGCCGCCGATCGATGCGGTGAGCCCGCCGGAGTGGTGCATTGCTCATTACGATTATCCCGCGCGGGGGGAGCAGCCGCCGGTGAAGCTGCATTGGTACGACAGCGGCAAGCAGCCGGAGATTGCCAAGACGCTGAAGATTCGCGAAAAGCCGAACGGAGGAGAACTCAAGCCGATCGGCGAAGTGTTTAAGGGTGCTCAGCTTTTCATTGGCAGCGAGGGGATGCTGATTTCCGACTACAGCAAGCATCGGCTGTTCCCCGAAGAGAAATTTGCCGATTACAAAGCACCGGAGCCGACGATCGCCAAGTCGATTGGGCATCACCTGGAGTTCATCGAAGCTATCAAAGGGAACGGCAAGACGCTGTGCAACTTTGATTACTCGGGCGCGCTGACCGAGGCGGTGCTGCTGGGGACCATCGCCTATCGGAGCGGGCAGAGGATCGAGTGGGACGCGGCGAATTTGAAAGTGAAGAATTCACCGGCGGCGCAGCAGTTGGTGCATAAGGAATATCGGAAGGGTTGGGTGTTGTAGGCGAGAATGCCCATCCAAACCTCGTTCTCAAGCTCCGCTTGGGAATGGTCTTTTCGAAGCTCCGCTTCGTCACTTCAAGACGACAAGACCATGACACGTTCCCGTTACCGTATCTTCGAGAACGAGTATCCCTACTTCCTAACCTGGACGATCGTAGGTTGGCTGCCAGTTTTCACCCGGCAAGAGACCGTGGAGATTGTTTTTGATTCCTGGCGATTTTTGCAACGCGAACGCGGCTTCAAATTGTTCGGCTATGTCATCTTGGAAAACCATTTGCATCTCATCGCGTCTGCGAACGATTTGGAGAAAGCGATCAAAGACTCGAAATCATTTACTGCTCGCCAGATTATTGATTGCCTGGAGCGGCGTTCGGCAGAAACGCTACTCAAGCAGTTAAGGTTCCAAAAGCTCGCCCACAAATTGGAGAGCAGCTATCAACTGTGGCAGGAAGGGAGCCATCCTGAGCAGATTCAGAATGATATGATTATGTGGCAGAAACTCGAGTACATTCACAACAATCCGGTGGAGCGGGGTTACGTCGACGATCCGTTGCATTGGAGGTATTCGAGTGCCAGGAATTACGCGGGGCAGTGCGGATTGATCGAAGTGGTTACGGATTGGAGATAGCTGGTTGGTTTGCGAGGCGGAGCTTGAAAAACGAGACTGACTGGTTGGTTTGCGAAGCGGAGCTTCGGGGACGTGCGTTCCCAAGCGGAGCTTGGGAACGAGATTGGAAAGCGGATACCCATGAATGGCCAACAAGCCTATACCCATCCCCGCCTCACCCGCCGGACGATGCTCCAGGCGGGGTCGATTGGCCTGTTGGGCCTGGGGATGAACCATTTAGCGGGACTGCGGGAGGCGAGTGCGGCTGGCGGCAGCGCGCGACCGAGTGGGAAGGCGAAGTCGTGTATTTACATCTTCCTGTCGGGTGGTTTGGCACAGCACGATAGTTTCGATATGAAGCCGGATGCGCCGGATACGGTGCGGGGCGAGTTCAATCCGATTGCGACGCGATCGCCGGGGATTCAGATTTGCGAGCATTTGCCGGGATTGGCGGAGCGGAGCAAGCAGTGGGCGCTGGTCCGATCGTTGACTCACCCGTCAAACGATCATTCGGCGGGGCATCAGATCATGCTCAGCGGGCGCGGCACCCTGCCCCCCGGCTTCAGCCCTAATATGCCGCAGCGGAGCGATTGGCCGAGTATCGCGGCGATTGGGAACGCGGCGACGGTGCGGAGGAACAATTTGCCGCCGGCGGCGGTGTTGCCCGAACGGCTGGTTCATTGGTCGGGCCGCATCATTCCCGGCCAATTCGCGGGACAGATGGGCTCGGGCCGGGATCCGTGGTTCATCGATGCTTCGCCGTATCACAATACGTCGTATGGAGCGTATCCAGAATTCAAATTCGACCATCAAGAGCGCGGCAATCCTGACGAGCGTGGTTTTCAAGCGCCGAGCCTGTCGCTGCCGCAAGGCATCGATCCGCCACGGTTGCTGGGCCGCAGTGAGCTGTTGGCGACGCTACAAGACCAGCGGGAAAGCCTCGATCGCACGGCCAGCACGGCTGATTTCGATCGGTTGCGGCAGCGGGCGATTTCCTTGCTGACCGATTCCAAGGTCAAGCAAGCGCTGGATGTGACGCGGGCCGAGGAGCGCGTTCAAGAACGCTACGGCAAGAATTCGTTTGGTTGGTCGCTACTGATGGCCCGCCGGCTGGTCGAAACGGGCGTGAACCTGGTGCAGGTGAACCTGGGGAACAACGAAACGTGGGACACGCACGGCGAGGCGTTTCCGCATTTGAAAGATAAGTTGTTTCCGCCGACTGACCGGGCCGTGAGCGCGCTGCTCGACGATCTGAGTGAGAACGGCCTGCTCGACGATACGCTGATCGTCATGGCGGGCGAATTTGGCCGCACGCCAAAAATCTCGCAGAACGCCGCCTATAAGCAGCCCGGGCGCGACCACTGGGGCGCGGTGCAAACGGTGTTCTTCGCCGGCGGCGGTGTGAAAGGCGGGCAAGTGATCGGTGCGTCGGATCGTCTCGGGGCCTATCCGGCCGCGAATCCGCAAACGCCGGAGAACATGGCAGCGACGATCTACGACGCCTTGGGAATTCCCGCCACGGCCGTGTGGCACGATGAGCAAAACCGGCCGCATTCGATTTACTATGGCGAGGCGATCGCGGGATTGGTGTAGAAGAATTGGGGTTCCTCGCGGGCCAACCGTCAGTTAATCGGAAGCTCCAAGGCCTCCAAAAAGTGCGCGGCCAACTTTCGAAAGTCGGCATCATTGCTATAGAGACTCTGCGCTCGGTTAGCGAGGCCCGTGGCCAAGATTTTCATGTCCGCGCTGAGGACATTTCTCCGGTCTTCATAGATTTTTCCTTTCAATTCTGCCGCCCACTTTTGCTTGATTCGGGCTGCGTGTTGAGCCGCTGCCAAATCGAAATTTGGGCAGTGAAAGTGTTCGGAAAACTGTCCCACCACAGCGGCCCAACTGGATGGGTCGCAACCGGTTAGGTACTCCGCAACCGAAATGGTTGGCACGATGATCTCGTGCTCATCTTGCTCTATCTCGCACTCCAGCAATTTGGCCCGAAGGTGAAGTTCCCTCTCGGCCTCGCTCATCTTGGCTGGCGATTTGGGATGCAAGTAGATCCAGATCTGTGTGTCCAGCAGAATTCTCACTTAACGCATCTCGCGAATGGCCCCGGCGACATCTTCTACACTGTCCCAACCGCTTCCGCCTGCTTGGTAGATGGCGTTCACGGCCTCAGATAGCTTTACTTTTCGAAGCGGCCGCAAGTCGTCACAACCCGCCGTGACAGGTCGATCGTGCGGAATTAAATCGGGGTCTAGCCCCATCGCCTGGACCGCCTCGCGTGCGCCGGCGTAGTCTTCATCATCAATCGCGCTGTTGAGCAAGAATTCCGCCTTGCGCTCCGGCGTGTAGCACTCGCTTAAATCCTCTTGGCCGATGGGTAGCACAAGCAGCACGTTTCCCACGCGGTCAATCTTGACCAGCGAACCGCTGCCAACCCCAAGGGCCGTGCGCATTTCGGCGGGAATGGGGATTTCGCCGGCCGCGCCCAGTTGAACCGTTTTCATAAAGCTACCTCTGGCCGCTTTGTCACCGTATTCTGCAAATCCACTGTTTTCGACATCGGGCGGCTCCTCAGATTGTAATTCTAACCAGCGGCCAATCCCCGGTTACAAGTTTGGGCCGAAAAGTTCGGGGAACGATTTAATCGGGAGAGTCGTCGTAAGGTGAACCGCGATGGCATGGGGATGATGGCGACATTGTGGTGGCAGGGCAGCATGTTGTTGCCGAAAGGCAACATGAGTTGCCGCCCGGAGGAGCCAGCGAATCTAGGCAAGTCTCGTGGCCCGGCGAAATTGCTGGCCGGAAATGCGGAGCGTCCGGATTGAGGCGGGCTGTTAATCGCGACAACCGGCCCAACAGGAGAAAACTGCATGGGGCGGCTGCCATTTCGTAGCCAAGGAACGGGGTTTGCTTAATGTGTGCCAGCCGCTCTGGTGGTCTGCCAAAACGGCGGGGCGAGGGAGCGCTCGTAGAGGGCCCATTCGGGCCGCAAAAGCTTCCTTATCGGTACAAATTCGGCCCCGACCGCCAACAAATGGCCGGCGTCGTAAACCAAAAGATTGTAAGGTGTTTAGGTCACCTTTAGATTGAACAATGGGACCGCTGCGCGGGATGTTTTTCGGCAAGCGGCCCGGAAGTAGTTTTGTTAGCAGTTGTTTGGCCGTTGATCGTAACAATTCGGCTGTTGGCCCCGGTTCACCCCTCATTGCAGAAACGCTCATGGCATCAGGACAAACCCAGGTCAGCGCCGAGACGATCGAAAAAACTAAGCAGCAGATTCGCGGCCTGGTTAGCGAAATCGCGCAGCTTGCAAAGAGCGATCTCGGCCCGGAAGAGTTCTACTCGGCGTTTTTGCAGCGCGTGGTTCAGGCCCTGGCGGCTGTCGGCGGCGCGGTGTGGGTGTTGGGGGAAGGCCGTAAGCCGCAGCTTTCGTATCAGATCAACCTCAGCGAACGGCTGCTGGACAAAGAATCGGAAGACGCCGACAAGCACTTTAAGTTGCTCGACTATGTCGTGGCGGCCAACAGCGGCCAACTCATTCCGCCGCTTTCGGGCGCGGCCGACGAGCGGATGGGCGGCAATCCGACGAAGCAATTATTGGTGATTCATCCGCTGGGGCACGACAACCAGGTGGAAGGGTTGCTCGAAATTTTTCAGCGGGCCGACACGCAGCCGGCGACGCAGCGCGGCTATCTGCAATTCGTAAAGCAGATGTGCGAGTTGGCGACGGAATGGTTCAAGAATCGGAAGCTGCGCGATCTGGGCGATCGCAGTTCGTTGTGGGCCCAAGCGGATCAATTTTCGCGGCAGGTTCACGAGAGCCTGAATGTTCGCGAGACGTGCTATACGGTGGTGAACGAAGGGCGACGGCTGCTCGGCTGCGACCGCGTGACGGTGGCGATCTTGCGGCAAGGCAAATGCGTCGTTGAAGCGGTGAGCGGGCAAGACACGATCGATAGCCGCAGCAACGTGGTGACGCTGCTGGGCAATTTGGCCACGAAGGTGGTGAAGTCGGGCGAGCCGCTGTGGTATGGCGGCTCGACGGAGGAGTTGCCGCCGCAAATTGAAGAAGCGATCGAAGATTACGTCGATCAATCTTATACGAAGTCGTTGGCTGTGATTCCGCTACGCGAGCCGAAGCAGATCGAGAACGCTTCGGCGGGCACGGGCGGCCAGGTGGCCGTTGAAGAGCTATCGCACACGGGCAAGATCATTGGCGCGCTGATCATCGAGCAGATCGAGAGCGATATTCCGCGGGATATTTTGGCCCCACGGCTGGACCTCGTGTATGAGCATAGTGCGCGGGCATTGTCGAACGCGATCGACCATCACAGCCTGTTTTTGATGCCGCTGTGGCGAGCGATTGGCAAATCGCGATTTATCGTCGAGGCGCGGACGTTGCCAAAGACGGTGACGATCACGGCTGGCGTGCTGATTTTGCTGTTGGCCGGCCTGGTGATACCCACGAATTTCACGATGAAGGCCAAGGGGACGTTGGAGCCGACCAAGAAGCAGGAAATTTTCGCTCCTGGGCCGGGCGAAATTCAGGAAGTGAATATCGACAACGGCACGCATGTGAAACAAGGAGACGTGATCCTGCGGATGCGGAACCCGGATTTGGAAATCAAGAAGCGAGAGATCGAAGGGCAATACAACGCCGCGCAGGAGAGTCTGTTTGCGGTGGTGCATGCAATCACGAGCCCCGACCAGCGGCTTTCGGCTCAGGATCGGGCGCGGCTGGAGGCAGACGAGGCGAAATTGCGGCCGCAGGTGGAGTTTGGCCGCAAACAACTCGATTTGATCACCGAACGGTTGGAGAAGCTGACGGTGCGGAGCCCGATCGACGGGCAGGTCATTACGTGGGACGTGAAGAAGCAATTGCAAAACCGGCCAGTAGAGACGGGGCAGGCGTTGTTGACGATTGCCGCGGCGGGCACGGATTACGAGGTGGAACTGTACATGCCGGAGCGGCGGATCGGCCATTTGCATCGGGAGCGAGACATCGTCAAGCAGAAGAACCCGAGCGATGATTTAAAAGTCGATTTCATCAGCATGACCGATCCGGGTGTCTCCCATACGGGGCGGATCATTCGGGTGAACCCGATGGCCGAAGCGCACGAAGAACACGGCAATATGATCCGCGTTCGCGTGCAGCCGGAAGGTGAGTTACGCAATCCGCGGCCAGGCACGACGGTGACGGGGAATGTTCATTGCGGACGGGCTCCGTTCCTGTGGGCGAAATTGCACGAGGCTTGGGAATGGCTCGAAGCCAGCCCAGTCATGTTCTAGGAACTTTTTGTAGGGTGCATCCGCACAACGGAATGCATCTGAATTGATGGCGGGACGGCACGTGGTGCAAGGCCATTCGGAATTGCACTGAACTAGCAGAGAAGAGACAAAACCGTGGCAAAAAAAATCTTATTGTTGTTCATGCTCGTCGCGGCAGCGGCGATTGCGGCAGAAGCCATTGGTCAAGCACCCCTGGCACCAGCCGGGACAGCGCCGACGCTGAATCCACCGGCGGCAACGCCGGGAACGGCGACGCAAGGCAGTGTTGCACCGGGAGCGGTTCCTCCCGGGCCCGCGACGCCAGGGGCATTCGCGCCAGGTACGGCCGCGCCGAAATCGGCCGAGGCACCGCCGGTGTCGAGCAAGAGCATTCCGGTGTTCCCCACGATGCCGAGTCGCGTTGATACGGGCAAAGTGGATGCAAGCAAGACGACGGCCAGCGGCAAGGTAGAAGCAGAACCCGCGGCGAAGGATGCTCCGGCAGGCAAAGATGCGCCGGCTAGCAAGACATTTGATACGTCGAGCGCGTCGCCGCCGGGAAGCACGAGCGGAGGACCGCGAACCAACATTACGCTCGATCGCTGCCTGGTCACGCTGATCTATGACGTTAAAGTGCCTGCGACCGAGCCGGGCATGTTGGTGAAAATCAATGTGAAAGAAGGGCATAGCGTCGAGAAAAACGCCTTGTTGTCAGAGATCGACAGCCGCTCGACGATTGCCAAGCAGCAAATCGCGATGGCGGAATTGAATGCCGCTCGCGCCACGGCCGAAAATGACGCCGAATTGGAAGTGGCGGAAGCGGCGATTCAGGTTTCGTTGGCTGAATACGAGCAGAGTCTAGATATTCGCAAGACGAACCCGCGTGCGGTCAGCGACAGCCAGTTGCGGAAAGACAAGTTCGGCTACGAAAAATCGCTCGCACAGAAGAAGCAAGCGATCAATGAGAAGAAAATTGCCGGACTGACGGCGAACGCCAAGCAGGCGCAATACGAAGCGGCCTCGATCGAGCTCGATCTGCGGCAGATTCACGCTCCCTTTAAGGGAGAAGTGGTCGAGGTGATGAAGCACGAGGGGGACTGGGTGACGGTGGGAGAGCCGATCTTGCACATCGTCGGTCTCGAGAAGGTACGCGTGAAGGGCTTTGTGTTTGTCAGCGGACCCAACGGTGCTTCGCCGGAAGAGATCATTGGTAAGAACGTGGATATTATTGTGGACGCGGCCGGCGGAAAGAAGCGGACGGTCAAAGGCAAGATTGGATTTGCCAGCCCAATCATCGAAGGCGTGGGCACCAGCCGTCAGTTCCGCATTTGGTCGGAAGTCGATAACAAGAAGATGGTCGATCAGGTGACGAAGCAAGAGATTTGGGAATTGCAGCCGGGCTCGGTGGCGACGATGACGATCGATTTAGCATCGTCGAAGCCCGTCCTGTCGAGTTCCACGGATGCCTCGAAGACGAACAAAGGGAAGGTCGAAGCGTTTCGGCCGGTGACGAGCGAGAAGAAGGTTTCGAAGGAACGCTAGAACCGATTGATTGAGCCGCGAACCTGAGACTTTGAGCCTGATTTCTGACTCCTGCCCCCTGACTCCTGAACTGATCCATGGCCACTTTAGCGGAAAGCCTGATTAGCTCGACGTCGCGTCCGCTGACACTGCGGATGCGGCCCGACCTGAACGCGCGCCGCCACCGGTATCACGGCCGCACGTTTTGGGTCGTGAAAGAGCCGGTGGGCCTGAACTATTACCGGTTTCACGACGAAGAATTTGCCATTCTGTGCATGCTTGACGGACGGAGCAGCCTGGACGAAATCAAGGACGAGTTTGAGTCACAATTCACGCCTCAAAAAATTACCTATCACGATCTGTTGCAGTTCGTGGGCATGCTGCACCGCAGCGGGCTGGTGATTAGCGAGGCGACCGGACAGGGTTATCAGCTCGTCAAGCGCCGCGACGATAAGAAATTTCGCGAGCTGATGGGTAAGCTCTCCAATGTGTTCGCGCTGCGGATGCGCGGCGTCGATCCGGAGCGGTTTCTCAATTGGCTGTATCAATACACGGGCTGGTTTTTCCGGTGGCCGACGGTGATTTGCGTGCTCTTGCTCGCGGCGTGTGCCGGCGGGCTGGTCGCGGTCAATTTTGAGGAATTCCAACGCAAGCTGCCCGCGTTTCACACGTTCTTCGGTCCGAAGAACTGGTTTTACATGGGCATCACGATGGCCACCGTGAAAGTGCTGCACGAATTTGGCCACGGGCTATCGTGTAAACACTTTGGCGGCGAATGTCACGAGTTGGGCTTCATGATGCTCGTGTTTACGCCGGCTTTATATTGCAACGTATCCGACTCGTGGATGCTGCCGAATAAATGGCACCGGGCGGCGATTGGCGCGGCGGGCATGTATGTCGAGTTGTTCCTGGCGTCGTGCGCCACATTTTTATGGTGGTACAGTCAGCCGGGGTTGCTCAATTCGATTGCCCTTAGCGTGATGTTCATCTGCTCGGTGAGCACCATCGTGTTCAACGGCAATCCGCTGTTGCGCTTCGACGGCTATTACATCCTGATGGATATATTGGAGATCCCGAATCTCCGCCAGAAATCGACGGAAATCACGAAGCGGTTTTTCATTTGGCTGTGCTTGGGTATCGAGCAGCCGGAAAACCCGTTTTTGCCGCATCAAAACCAGTGGGCGTTTGGGCTCTATACGGTTGCGGCGGTGATTTATCGGTGGGTGGTCGTGTTTTCGATTGTGTTCTTTTTGAACAAGGTGTTTGAGCCCTACGGCCTAAAGATTCTCGGCCAGTTGATGGCCTTGTCGGGCTTTGTGGGGCTGGTGGCACAGCCGGTTTATGGCTTGATCAAGTTTTTCTGGACGCCGGGGAGTACCAACAAAATGAAAAAGGAACGATTAATTGCGACTTTCGGCGTGATCGGGGCAGTATTGGCTTTCGTGCTCTTCGTGCCGCTGCCCTATTCGGTGAAGTGCATGTTTGAAATTCAGCCACGCAAGGGGCAGCAGGTGTTTCCGGTGGTCGCGGGGCTGAATAAGGTGGCGTATGTGAAGCCGAACGACAAAGTCCAGGCCGGCGACAGGTTGATGGACCTGGAAAACGCCGATCTGCAACTGCAATTGCTGGAATTAGAAGGCAAGTATCGTGAGGCTGAAGAAACGATGAAGGTGTTGCAGGATCAGGGCTTTGCCGATTCGACGGCACTAAGCCAGCTCGACGTGGCCCGCGAGGTGCGCGATTCGACGAAGAAGCAGTGGGAAGAGAAGGTGCGCGAGGCGCAGAAGCTGACGATCGTCGCGCCGTGTGCGGGTACGGTGATTCCACCGCCGTCGCGAATGGACAAGATGAGCCAATCGCAAGGCAAGCTGCGGTCGTGGGAAGGCACTCCGTTTGACGCGAAGAATGTTGGTGCCCTGCTCACGCCGACGGATTTGATTTGTCAGATCGGCGACCCTCATGAGATGGACGCCGTGCTGATTGTCGATCAGGCGTACATCGACCTGATCCACACCGATCAAAAAGTGCGCGTGCTACTCGAAGCGTACACGCGGAAGGCTTACGACAGCCGGATCGAAGAAATTGCCAGCACGGAAGTGAAGTTTGTGCCGCGTGGGATGTCCACACAGGCCCAAGGCCGGCTGGAAACCAAGGCAGATGCCACGGGGAATGTCCGGCCGCTGAATACGTCGTATCAGGCCCGGGCCCCGCTGGTGGACTTGGACGACAGCTTACAGGCCGGCATGCAGGGCCAGGCACGCATTCAGACCGCATGGCAGACGACATTTCGCCGGCTGTATCGGTACTGTGCGAAGACCTTCCACTTTGACTTATAAGGGCCAAGGACTTGTAATTGCTATTAAATCCCTGGCTAAACACGGTCTTAAAACCGCTACAGCTAGCGCCTCCCGCGAGGGAACTGAACAACAAACACGATCGTCAAAACCCGCGTATCACTCCCGGCAAGTTCGCCGGGCTGACCTATGTTTCCCTAGACCGTTTTAATTTGCCTCCGCCGACCAAACGCCTGTTGCGTTGGCGGCCGGTGGCACAAGGAGAAAGTTCGATGGCCAAAGAAGTGGAATCGGCAGCAGCCGAAGAGACCCAAGCCCCAGCCGCTGCGCCGGTGGCTCAACAGCAGATGCAGGTCGAGGTTGATGACGCGCACGTCACCGCCTCGTATGCGAATTTCTGCCGCGTGACCGGCTCGCCCGAAGAGCTGATCATCGATTTCGGCTTGAATCCGCAGCCAGTCGGCATGCCGAAGAACCCGATCGCCGTCACCCAGCGCTGCATCGTGAACTACTACACGGCCAAGCGCCTGTTGCACGCTCTGTCGCTGTCGGTTCAGCGGCACGAAGCGGTGTTCGGCGTTCTGGAAACGGACATTCAAAAGCGCGTTAAGCCTTTGAATCGCTAAGCCTGGTGGCTCGCCGATGATTTCGGCGGGTCGCATCCTGAACTGAACTACTTTTCGAAACCCGCGGCCGCGCGCATTTGCGCCGTCGCGGGTTTTTTGGTTTCTTGACGACGGCGTAGGGAAGGATTCAGTTGGCAAACAGCCATTTATCAGCTATGGTTTAGGTGGGTCGCTTGATCGCGTTACGACGACGTTTCTAACCCTGGATTCCCGGTTCGTCGTGCGTGTCAGGGCTCGTTGTGTGCAGGGCTCGTTGTGTGCAGGGCTCGTCGTCGGCAGATACGGAACAGATCGATCGCTACTCGCGAAAAGGAGTGCCATCATGCGCCCTCGCAAAGTCGGGGCCACGCGCCGCTTGGCGGTGGAGTCGCTCGAACGACGCGATGCGTTGGCAACGCTGTTTGTCGCCACGGACGGCAACGACGCGAGTAATGGCTCAACCAGTTCGCCGTGGCGGACGCTGCAGCACGCGGCTGATGTGGTGAACGCCGGCGATACGGTCGTGGTGCGGGCGGGCGATTACGCAGGATTCTATTTGGACAAGGACGGCACGGCGGCTAATCGGATTGTCTTTCAAGCCGAGTCGGGCGTGACGATCAATCAGCGGAATGCGGTCACGCCGGACGGCATCAACCTGGAAGGGGCCGACTACGTCACGGTCGAGGGGTTCAATGTGGTGGGGATGCCGCGGACGGGCATTCGCTCGGTGCTGAACCACGACGTGATCATCCGCAACAACCGCCTCGACATGAACAGCAAGTGGGGCATTCTCACCGGCTTTAGCTACGACGTGCTGATTGAAGGCAACGTGGCGACGCGGTCGCAGGTCGAGCATGGTATTTATGTCAGCAACAGCGGCGACCGGCCGGTCATTCGCAACAACGTGATCTGGGGGAACCGCGCCAACGGCATTCACATGAATGGCGACGCCTCGCTCGGCGGCGACGGCATCATCAGCGGCGCGCTGGTCGAAGGCAATGTTATTTACGACAACGGCGTCGGCGGCGGCTCGGGAATCAATGGCGACGGCGTGCAAAACTCAGTCTTTCGCAACAACCTTATTTACAACACGCACGCCAGCGGCATCTCGCTGTACCGCATCGACGGCGGCGGCGGCTCGTCGGGCAATCTGGTGGTGAACAATACGGTGCTGGTCGCCGCCGACGGCCGCTGGGCCCTGAACATTCAAAGCGGTAGCACGGGCAACACGGTTCGCAACAACATCTTGATTTCCGGGCACTCGTTCCGCGGCAGCCTCGACATCAGCAGCGACAGCCTGGCGGATTTTAGCAGCGACTACAACGTCGTGATGAACCGCTTCACGACGAACGGCGGCACGAGCGTGCAGACGCTGGCCCAGTGGCAGGCGACCGGGCACGACGCGCATTCGCTGGTGGCCACGGCCAGTCAGTTGTTCGTCAATCCGGCCGGTTTCGACTTTCATTTGCTGACCAGCGGCCCGGCTGTTGATGCGGGTACCTCGCAGTTCGCGCCGCTGGTCGATTTTGAGGGGAATGCGCGGCCAGCCGGAGGCGGAATCGATATCGGGGCCGACGAGCTGAACGGTGGAAGTCCGCCGCCTCCGCCACCTCCTCCCCCGCCGCCACCGGCGAACCTGCCGCCGAGCAACGTGGCGCTAACGGGCGGCAGCGTGAAGGAAAATAGCACCGCGGGAACGGTGGTGGGCACGCTTTCGGCGAGCGATCCGAACTCGGGCGACACACACACGTTCACGCTCGTGGCCGATGGCGGCGGGCGGTTCACACTGTCGGGAAATCGCGTCGTCGTGGCCAGCGGCGCGTCGATTGATTACGAAGCGGCAGCCAGTCACACGATCGTGGTGCGAGCCACCGATGGCGGCGGCCTATCGTACGACAAGACGCTGACTGTTGGCGTGCAGAACATTAACGAACTCGTCAGCTTCGATGTGCAGCGCGGCGCGGTGCAGCGGTCGTACATCCGCTATGTCGATCTGGTGTTTGAAAGCTCCGTCGGCCTGAGCCAGCTCGTCTCCGAAGGGCGGTTCAAGCTCACGCGGTCGGATCTGGGGGGCACGAGCCCGGTGAATGTCAGTCTGTCCGGCAAGCTCAAGGTCAGCGGCAATCGCGTCACGGTCGATTTTGGCTCCGGCGGCATCGGCGGCAGCAAAGGCTCGGCCACGGGCAACGGCTACTACCGAATGACCGTCGATACCGACCGCGACGGCTCGCAGGAGACGCAGCGGAACTTCTACCGCCTCCTTGGCGACACCAATGGTGACCGCGTTGTCGATGCGGTCGATCAGAGCAACGTCAACCGCGATTTTGGCCGCCGCGGCACTGGCCTCAACTCCGATGTCAACGGCGACAGCGTCGTGAACACGACCGACCGCAAGATCGTCAAGGCACAGCTTGGCAAGCTGCTCGCTTCCCACCTGCCGCTGGACGATTGAGCGCCTGGTTGACCAGGACTGGCGAGCGGAAGGCACGGCCCCTGGCGAGCGGGAGGCGTCAGCCTCCCGGTGAGTTCAAATCCCCGTCGGCGTCGAATCGCCTCTCACGTCCCTGTTGCGAGGCGTGCCAGTTGCCCCCCGCCCCCGCCGCGGCGATAATCCGCCGCGACTTTGCTGTGCCGCTTAGTAAGCAACCCAACGAGGCAACCGATGCATCCTGCTCTGAACCGCAACTTGTATTTCGTGAAGGAACAGGCCGGTTTTTTCAAAGCCGCGAACAACTACGACGTGTTCGATCCGCAGACGAACCAGCCGCTGCTGCAATGCCGCGAGGAAAAGCTGGGAATGTTTACGAAGATGTTTCGCTTCACCGATTACAAGCGGCTGACCCCCTTCGAGGTTATGGTTCGCACGCCCGACGGCCAGCCGGTGCTGACGGTGAAACGCGGCATGACGCTGCTCCGCTCGATCGTCGATGTTACCGACGAAGCCGGCAATCGCATCGGCGGCTTTCGCCAAAAATTCTTCTCCTGGAAGGACCGCTTTGCCGTGCTGGGGGAGAACGATCAGCCGTTATGCACGTTGCAGGGAAGCTGGACGAGCTGGGACTTCAAATTCATGTCGGGCGAGCACGAGCTGGCCCACGTCAGCAAGAAGTGGGCCGGCCTCGGTAAAGAGCTGTTCACGACCGCCGACAACTATGTGCTTTCCATCGCCGAGGATGTTCCGCCGGATAATCCGATCCGCGGTCTGATCTTTGGGGCGGTCATGTGCATTGATTTGGTGTTGAAGGAATAGGGCGTTCTGACATGAAAACTCTCACCAAAGAACTCTGGATGGAAGTGCCTGCTCGCCGGGCCGTTGTGTCGCTGCATCGGGAGGTTGAACGGTTGGTGGAAGAATCGGGCGTGCAGGAGGGGTTGGTGCTGGTGAACGCGATGCACATTACGGCGAGCGTGTTTATCAACGACAACGAGAGCGGACTGCATCACGATTACGAGGTGTGGTTGGAGAATCTGGCTCCGTTCGATCCATCAGCGAAGCGGTATCACCACAACCGCACGGGCGAAGACAATGCCGATGCCCATTTGAAGCGGCAGATCATGGGGCGCGAGGTTGTGGTGGCGATCACCAACGGAAAACTGCACCTGGGGCCGTGGGAACACATTTTTTACTTCGAGTTCGATGGGAATCGGCGAAAACGCGTGCTGGTGAAGATTATTGGAGAATAGCGTGCCAGTATGTTTGGCAGGTTGAGCCGCCGACGGGAGAGTATGTCCGATGGGAATGGTTAATTACCTACTTGTTGCGGGTACGGACGAGGCCGAAGCAATCGCCGCTCACGATGATCCTTCTCAAATGTGGAATGGGTTCCACTGCCAAGGGCTCAACAGTATCAAGTTGGTCGCATTATGGGCCCTAATCGATGGTGGCTCGGTTATGGATCGATTCGAGCAAAGAATGGAGTCGGTTCAATCGGTTTTGGCTGGCGAAAATGGTCCGTGGGTTGATGTTACGTCAGCGGGAATGTTATCGGCTCTCTCATCGGTGGCCGCGATGGAGGATGATGAAATTCGACCGCTTGCCAGCTCATTGTGCGGAATGGAGGATTTTGGCGATTGGAATGAAAGCGATGTCGTGGATCTTATCCGTTCCATCGGTGATCATGCGGAAACGGCCGTTCTTGAACGCAAGACCATTATGGTTTACACCAGTTTTTGAAAAGGAATATGAAACTATGTCGTACTTCCATCCATTTCGGATGATCGGAGTTGGGGCGCGATGCCTGCTGGCGACATTGGCCACACTGATGATTCCACAGACAACGATTCGCGCCGAGCAGTTCGTCCTGTTCGACGTGACATTCAGCTACACAAAGGAAGACGCCGACAACTCCAAGCCGAGCAAGTCGCACTATTACGTGAAAGGGGATAAGCTGAACCCGGAGCGGCCGAAGGATTGGACGTCGCCGGTCGATTATCGCAACGGAACCGTTCACATCCGCCTGGAAGTGCTCGATAAGCCGCCGGGGGGCGAGCCGACGACCTGGACGCTGTGCTATATCCCGAACAAGGGCCAAAAGAACAACTACGGCTGCACGGGAACGGGCGTCTTTAAGGAGAAGGGCGTCTATGAACGCGATCAGCCGATGACTTCGTTTTGGGAAAACGAGTCGATCATTTGGTCGGAAGGGATCAAGCAGATGGATCTGGTCATCAAAGACAACAGCGGCGGCGGCGGACACGCCCACAAACGGGCCGACCACGAAAAATTCTTTCCCACCAAGGTCCGCATCACGATGGTGCAAGTTTCCGCCGGCGCGAAATACGACCCGAGCCTCGTGCCGAATTTGCCGCCATCTCCATAAGCAACGTAGGGTGGGCTGCGCCGACCATCGCTGCTCGCTTAGTTCCGTCTGGGAACCCGCGTGGACGCGGGGGCTAAGCGGGAGTTTGTTGCGTGAATTTTGGTGGGCAGAGCCCACCCTACGGCTATTTTCGCTTGGCAGGGCCGGCCGCGGTCATCGCCTTGTCGGCAATGTCCTTGCGGCACCAAGCGCCGGGCCAGCGAATGCACTTCACCGCGGTATAAGCTTGGAGCTTCGCGGCGGCGATCGAGTCGCCGAGGGCCGTGACGGTGAGCACGCGTCCGCTGGCGGTGACCACTTGCCCATCGACAAGCTGCGTGCCGGAGTGAAATACTTTCACGTCGGGAACGGCCGCTGCTTCTTCTAAGCCGCGAATCGGCAGCCCTTTTTTGTAGTCGCCCGGATAGCCTTCGCTGGCCATCACGACGCAGACGCTCGGCCGCTCGTCCCACTTTAGCGGCGCTAACTCGTCGAGCTTGCCGTCGATCGTCGCTTCGATCACATCGACGATGTCGGTTTGCAATCGCATGAGTAGCGGCTGACACTCCGGGTCGCCGAACCGCACGTTGTATTCCAGCACTTTTGGGCCTTGCTGCGGTGTGAGCATCAAGCCGGCATACAGTACGCCGCGGAATGGCTGCCGCGAGCGTTTCATCGCATGCACGGTGGGCACGAGAATGTGTTCCTCGACCCACCGCAGCGTTTTGTCGTCGAGCACCGGCGTGGGGCAATAGGCACCCATTCCGCCGGTGTTTGGCCCGGTGTCGCCGTCGTGAGCCGCTTTGTGATCCTGGGCCGGCGGCAGCGGAATGATCGTCCGCCCGTCGGTGATAGCCAGCACGCTCACTTCCTGCCCGTGCAGCCGCTCTTCGATGATGAATTGCTTGCCCGCGTCGCCAAATTCCTTCAGCCGGGCGACGCGGTCGATCGCCGCCAGGGCCTCCCGCCGCGTGCCGCAGACGATCACGCCTTTGCCCGCCGCGAGGCCATCCGCCTTGATCACCACCGGCACCGATTCATCGCCGCTTGGGTAGCGATCCATGATGTATCGCGTCGCGCTGTCGGCATCGCGAAACACGCGAAAGTCCCCCGTGGGCACGTCCGCCCCGTGCAGCACGCTCTTGCAAAACACTTTGCTGCCCTCAAGCTGCGATGCCGCCTTCGACGGCCCAAACACCCGCAGCTTCTCCCGCTGAAACGCATCGACGATTCCCGCCACCAGCGGCCCTTCCGGCCCCACCACCGTCAGCTCGATGCCGTTTTGCTGCACGAATTTGATCAGCCCGCCAATGTCGTCAGACGCGATCGGGACATTTTCAGCGTCGATCGCCGTACCCGCATTTCCCGGCGCGACAAACACTTGCTTCACGCGCGGACTGGCGGCGATCTTCCACGCCAACGCGTGCTCTCGTCCACCGCTACCAACAATCAGAACGTTCATCCGCAAAACCGCTCCCAAAAAGCGACTCCCCCACTAGCCCGAAGCGCAAGCGAGGGAACTCGACGCACCACCGATTAACCAATGAAATATAGGCCAGTCGCCACAAACGAGGAAGTTGGGGGGCTGGCGAGCAAATGTCGAATGACGAAATCCGAATGACCAATTCATCAGTCGGCGTTGGTCATTCGTGCTTCGGCATTCGTCATTCAACCTTCTCGCACAGCCGCCGCAAATGCTCCCAGGTATAAAGCCCGGTGTCGTGCCCGTCCGACCAGCGAATTTTTAGTGCGTAATTCCCGACGAGTTCCATCCCATCGATCGCAATCTCCGGATCGAGCCCTTCGACGTCCAAAATTCGCTCCCCGGTAAGCTCATCCACGCACCGCGCGCACATGCATTCCCCGCGTAGGGCCAGATAGGCCACTTTCCGCTCCAGGCCATCATGCCAAGCCAGGAGCAATGCCCTCTCCGCCGGCACCCTCTCAATCAACTTCGGCGGCCCAGTCCCATTTGTTCCCATCTCTCCGCGCCTCCGCGCCTCCGCGTGAGAATTGGTGCGGAAAAACTCACGCCGAGGCGCAAACTTGCGGAGTTCTTGCTTTCAGACTCGCCGATGGCAAAACGCGAGATGAGGGGCTATTATACCGATCCTTCTGATTGTCGTTTCCTCCCCTAGTTTTTCTACAACAACACCCATGCTCGCTCGCCTTCGCCTCACTCTCTTGCTGACGACGCTCGCCGCGTTTATTAGTCCCGTATTTGCAGCCGACGGCGTCGATACCTCGCCGCTGCCGCTTAAAACGGTGCGTGCCTTCCCGAACATCAAGCCCCGGCGTCCGGTTGCGATCACGCACGCCGCCGACGGCACCAATCGCCTCTTCATCGTCTCGGAGTACGGCCAAATCCTCGCCGTCAAGAACGATCAGAAAGCCACCGAGGACGACGTGAAGACCTTCCTCGATATCGAAGCTAAGGTCGATTACGAAGACAAGGAAAATGAAGAGGGGCTCCTCGGCCTCGCCTTCCATCCCAAATACAAAGACAATGGCGAGTTCTTCGTCTATTACACGATCAAAGATCCGCCGCACACTTCGATCATTTCGCGTTTTAAGGTCTCGAAGGATCCGAACAAGGCCGAAGAGAAATCCGAGGAAGTCCTGCTCACGATCAAGCAGCCGGCCTGGAACCACAACGGCGGCAACCTGAGCTTTGGACCTGACGGCTATCTTTACATCGGCCTCGGCGATGGCGGCGCGGCCAACGACCCGCAGGGGAACGGCCAGAAGATGAGCACGCTCCTCGGCAAGATTCTTCGCATCGACGTCGATCACAAAGACGCTGGTAAGAACTACGCGATTCCCAAGGACAACCCGTTTATCGGCAAGGATGACGCCAAGCCGGAAATCTATGCGCTCGGCGTTCGCAACATCTGGGGCATGTCATTTGATCCGCTCACTAAGCTCTTCTACGCCGCTGATGTCGGCCAGAATCTGTGGGAAGAGATCAACATCGTCGAAAAAGGTGGCAACTACGGCTGGAGCATCCGCGAGAGCTTCCACCGCTTCGACATGACCGAGCCCAAAGTCACCACCAAAACCGGCCCCGGCCGCACTCCCGATCTGCAAAACAAAGCCGACCGCAACGACCGCAAGGATCTGATTAATCCCATCTGGGAATACCATCACGATACCGACGGCAAGTCGATCACCGGCGGCGCGGTTTATCGCGGCAAGCGTCTCCCCGAACTTGCCGGCCACTTTGTCTATGCCGACTATGTGAGCGGAAAAATCTGGGGCCTCAAATACGACGAGAAGACCAAGAAGGTCGTCGCCAATCGCCCCATCGCCAAACCGATCGTCGATGGAAAAGAATTCAATATCCCCTGCATGGGCATCGGCACCGACGAAGCCGGCGAACTCTATCTCAGCGACTCCTTCGGCCAGATTTGGTGGTTCGAAGCGGGGAAGTAGCTCCGTAGGATCGGCGTCCCGCCTGTCTGATATCTGTGTGGGGTAGGCTTCAAGCCTGCCTCCGACTGCCTTCTTCATCGCATTTCACCAACCCGACGCGTAAGCGAGGGACTACTATCATGCCGCATCGCATTCAACCAGCGACGCTCATCGCCGCCTTACTGTTTTCTTCAATCAGCATCACAGCCTTTGCCGCCGACCAACTGCCGGTCGTCTTTCAAGAAGACTTCGAGCATGGTGCGGATCGCTGGCAACCGCAGGATGCAAAGCAGTTTGAAGTGAAGAAGACGGATAGCGGGCATGTGTACAGCCAGTTCAAGAAGGAATCGACGTACAAGGGTCCGCATCGGGCACCGTTCAATGTGGCGATTCAAAAAGACGTGGCCGTGAGCGACATGGAGTTCACCGGCCGGGTTCGCAGCACGCATCCGGACTATGGCCATCGCGATGCGGTCGTTGTCTTCGGCTATCAAGACCCGGCGCACATGTACTATGTGCATCTGGGGAAGAAAGCCGACGAGCACGCGAATCAGATTTTCATTGTGAACGGCGCGGACCGCAAAAAAATCTCGCTCACCAGCACCGCTGGCACCGACTGGGACGACAACTGGCACACGATCAAGATCATTCGCAAACCGAGCGACGGCACGATCGAGATTTATTACGACGACATGCAGAAGCCGGTCATGACCGCTAGCGATAAAACCTTCGCCCACGGTCGCATCGGCGTCGGCACGTTCGACGACACCGCCGACTGGGACGACATCACGCTACGTGGCACCTTGCACAAGTAGCTGACAACACCGTTAGCCGGGAGCAAACCTGCTCCCGGAGAATTGCCAGTCGATAATCGACTCCCACTGCTCCGGAACCAAGTTTGGTCCCGGCTGTTGGATTGGCAATAAGCTCTGTCTCGCTAGCACGCTAGCGTCTTGCCATACATCGGCGTTTGAACTTCGGCAAACTTTGCCGATTGCGAAATATTTTCTAATCCGGCAAAAGTTTCGATCCGACACGCGACGATAAACGCCCTGCCAGAAGAAGCTAAAAAAGCCCCTTCTGCGTAGTGACTTCAATAATTCCAGGGATTTTGCAATGTTCCGCCGGTCTAGCACAAAGCCGATAGCAGTGGCCGCTGTCATTACAGCGCAATTGCTCATGCTCGGCAGCATGCTGGCAGCGGAGCCGAATCGCGTCGCCTGGTCCCCGACTCGCGAAGACGCGGTCGTCATCGAAGGGGTGCCGAGCAACATGCTGCCGGCGGACGGAGCTATCAGCAAATCGTTGATGTCGCAGCGGCCTAGCTCGCTCAGCCGGCCCGTTCCTGGGCGAACCCGGACGCACTTCACGCATGCTCCGACCAGCCCCGAACAACTTCCAACAATCAGCGGCGCACCGCGCTCGCCTGTCGGCCTGCCGGTGCCGCAGGAAACGTACTACGACGAAGGCGGGCAGATTTTCGAAGGAGACATGATCTCCGGAGGCATGATGCCCGGCGACCCGTGCTGTGCCGGCTGCGGCGGGCCCGGTTGCAACTTGTGCGGACGAGGCTGCACGTGGATTCCGCTGTGCCTGGCGATTCCCTTGCCGCCCATCGACGGCCTGGAAGTGTACGGCGGCGTGCAAGGATTCACGGGACCGGCGAACCGCGGCGGCAGCGGCAGCTTTGGCTTTCATCAAGGGTTCAATTGGGGCGTTCCGATCTGCGGTTTCTTGAGTGGCCAGTGGGGAGCCACCTGGACGCAAAACAACTTCGAAGGGAACTATCTCACCACGGACGAGCGGAACCAGGTTTTCGCCACCGCCGGCCTCTTTCGCCGCATGGATTGGGGCCTGCAAGGCGGCGTGGTGTTCGACTATCTGCACGACGAATGGGATTACCAGGCCGACCTCGGTCAGCTTCGCGCCGAATTGAGCTACCTGTGGTGCGGCTGCAACGAAATCGGTTTTTGGTGCGCGATTGGCGTGAACAATTCGACGGACCTGGAATTTCGCCGGCCAGTAACGGCAACCAACGGCAACATCAGCTTCACGACCAGCAACGGCACGATGGAAGTAAACGATCTGTTCGCCGCCTTCTTCCGCCGGCAGTTTGTGTGCGGCGGTCAGGGCCGGTTGTTTGCCGGCTTTACCAGCAATTCGCAAGGGCTGCTCGGTGCCGACGCCACCGTGCCGATCAATCCGAACTGGGCCCTCCGCAGCAGCTTCACGTATGCCACGCCAGGCAATGACGAATCCGACACCGACCCGAAATACACGCGCGAGTCGTGGAACGTCGGCGTTTCGGTCGTCTGGACTCCCTGCGGCCGCAGCAAATGCGGACAGGACTATTGCCGGCCGCTCTTCAACGTCGCCGACAACGGCACGTTCCTGACACGCCTCTTGCGATAACCCCAACCACTACCAACAGCCGGGAGCCGACCACGCTGGCGCGCGGTGCCGGTGCTCCCGGTAAAGCGGCAGTGGATCATCAATTCGCAGTGCTCTGGGACCAAGTTTGGTCCCGGCTAATCGGAAGTTGAGCTTACAGCCTCGGCGGCGCTGGCTTAACTGGACAGCGCCATGTTTGACGAGTGTGACTGGGTTAAGTCGTGATGGGGCTTGGTTTTATCGCCCTTGACGAGGAGTGGAGAAAAGGACGACCCTCCGCGTGTCAAAAAGTTTCGCGCGGAAACCACGGAGGGTCGTCCAATGACGGTGCAGGATATCGCAAAGCTAGGCAAATTGCTGGCTCAATTTCTGAGTCTTTTTGCGGATTGTTTCGCTCGGCCGGCCGGTCGGGCGTTGCTGCTGGTTTATGTGCGGGGGCTGTTGTCGAGCGTGCAGCGCAAGAATGCTGAGGCCATCGCCCTGGATCAGCAGGTGCCACCGCGCACGCTCCAGCGGTTCCTCGAAACCCTGGTGTGGTGTGAGCAGCAACTGCGTGATCGCTGCCAGCAGATTGTCGCCCGTGAACACGCGTATCCACAAGCCATCGGT
>JANNTN010000339.1:0-13024 GCA_031394445.1 Anatilimnocola sp. | reverse complement strand
TTTCTTCTTCCGGCTTGATCAACGAAGGCTGGTCATCGACGGGGGGAAAGACTTTTAGTTGCGGCTGGCCGGGCTTAATCGGTGCTTTATCGACGAGCTCGATGCCCATGTCTTCGAGGGCGACGAGCAGGTTGTCGAGCTTTTCGGGCGTGACATCCTGGTCGGGCAGGTAGCCATTCACGTCGTCGTAGGTGAGAAAGCCTTGGTTTTTGCCGCGGCAGACGAGCGTTTGTAGATCGGATTCCATGTGATTCATAACTAGTTCCTCCTTGAACTCGGAAATCAGAATTCAAAATGTTGAACTCAGAATGATTGCAAGTTGCGTGAACGGCGACCTGCGGGGATCGCCTATTCGGCATTCTGAATTCTGCATTGTGAATTTACGTCGGCAGTCGCTACCCGTCCGTGGGCGCTGTGATTCCTTGCTGCCGGCGTTTGGCTGCGATCATTTGCTGTAGAACGCTGAGCTCCTCCTGTTCGCTAAAGGTGCGTTGGGCGAGGGCCGCTTCGGTCTGACGAATTTCGCGTTGCTCGTGGCGTTGGTGAAATTGGCGGATGACACTCCGCAGGCGAGTCGGGCCGTCGAGAATCGCTTTGGGCGATTTGTCGTGGGCCCGATCGTCGAGCTCAACCAGAACGTGTTTGAGTCGCGGGTCTTCAATCTCTGATAGAACGGCGTTGAAATCAAGAGCGAAACCGCCCTCTTCCAGGCGGCGGTAGGTTTGAAATAATTCGCGGGCGGTGGACGAAGTCAAATCGTCGTCACTTATGTCGGTGAGAGCAGTGGGGGCGAGCTCGGAGTGAAGGCAAAGAAGTTCGAGGAGCTCGCACTCTTCGATGGAGAGGTCAAAGGACAAAGGTCGGAGGTCGGAGGGAGAAGAAACGGAATCATCCGAAATCTGATCCGGTCCTCCACCTGAGTACTTAGTACTGGGTACTGAGTGCTGAGTACTTGATGAAGTTGGACGCGTAATTGACTTGCGGACTTCAGTGAATCGCGAGCGCACGTCGAATTCATCCAGTCCGAACTGCCGACCTAAACGGGCCAGTAGTTGTTTAGCTCGTAAGCCGGTGGTTCCGGCTAGGTCATCCTCGGTGCCCCGAGCAATCGTCCGTAAAATATCCTCCAATGCCAGGTTTGCGGCATGGGTATCGCGGGCGAGGTCGATGCCGCGGGTGGAGGTGCGGATTTTGTGTTCGAGGGCGTCGATGGCGGAAGTATTGACGAGTTCGCGGAAGGCTTCGCCGCCGCGCTCTTCCATGAATTCGGCGGGATCAAGCTCGTCGGGGAGCGAGAGGATTTTCAAATCCATCTGAGCGGAGACAAACAGCTCTAAGATGTCGTTGGTGCGGTTCTGGCCGGCGGCGTCACCGTCGAGGACGAGATAAACGGTGTCGGCGAAGCGTTTAATCAGGCGAATATGCCGCTCATTGAGCGCTGTGCCGCAGCAGGCGACGACATCATCGACGCCGTGCTGGTGACACAGAATCACGTCGGTGTAGCCTTCGACGACAGTGAGCTGCCGCGTCTTGGTGATGCTGTTGCGGACGATGTCGAGGGCGTAGAGGGTGTCGCTCTTGGTGTAGAGCCGTGTTTCGGGCGAGTTGACGTATTTGGCGGCATTTTCATCGGCCAGCTTGGGCAAAATGCGGCCGCCAAAGGCGATGGTGCGGTTTTGCGTGTCGCGAATCGGGAAAATCACGCGGCCTTTGAAGCGGTCGTAATAGTTTCCCGTACGCTCGCTCTTGCCGAGGAGGCCGACGGCTTCGAGAACCTGCGGTGAATACGGTGTGTTGCGGGCGCGGTCGAGCAGCCAGGACCATTCGTTGGGCGAAAAGCCAACTTTGAATTTCTCAACGCTGGCGGGCGTGATGTTCCGCTCTTCGATGTACTGACAGGCGATCTCGGCACTGTCAGAACGCAGCAAAAATTCGTGAAACTGCTTGGCGGCCCAGTCGCAGCATTGATAGAGCGTGTTCTTGTCGTCGGGGCTGCCGGGGGCGGCTTTGGCTTGCGGCTGTTGGCGGAGCTGGATGCCGGCGCGGTCGGCCAGCATTTGCAGGGCTTCGCGAATATCGCAGCCCTCGCGCTTCATCACGAAGCTAAAGACATCGCCGCCGATATCGCAGACCCAACACTTCCAGGTTTGGCGGTCGGGATTGACCTGCAAGCTCGGCTTGCGGTCGTCGTGCCAGGGGCAGCGGCCGACGTATCCGCGACCGGCGCGGCGGAGCTCAAGGTGCTTGCCGACCAGGTCCACAATATCAGTGGCCTGACGCACCTGTTCCTTGGCGTCTGGAAACGCGGCGTCCTGAAATGACACGAACCACTCCTGGCGTCTGGTGGCCGCTGGGTGGCGACAACCAAAATTGGCTACTGTCCGCGGGTTGGTCGCGGCCAATTGCCGGAGTATAGCATTCCTTGCCATCGGCTGGGTCGGCCGATAGTGTGCCCTCCATAGCACGGGCGGGGATTATTGAACGAGTGTCAGTTTGAGTCAACCGCAGTTTTTGGCTGGGAATTTCCGAGCGGAATTTGTGAAATGGCGGGCTGGGTGATTTTGGCCACAACTATTTAACACAGAGACGCGGAGGCACAGAGGCGCAGAGAGGAAGGAAATAAAGATAGAGGGTTTTATCCGCTGCCACTTCTTGCTTTCTCTGTGACTCTGTGCCTCTGTGTCTCTGTGTTAAGAATGGAAAAGACGAGGTTCCAGCGAGATTTCCATGTGGGCGTTCGTGTTGTGGGGTTTTCTAGTGCGGCTTAGAATTCAGGGCTGATAGATTTTTGGATTGCTCCGCTCGTCAAGGATGACGTGTTATGGGTTTGCCACAGAAGAGCGCGCCGGAGGTGTTGTCGCCGTTTGAGCAGTTGCGGCTGGGGCGCGAGGTGGTGCGGACGGAGGGGCGGACGCTGGTGGCGCTGGCCGATCGGCTGGGCGTGGAATTTTGCCAGGCGGTGACGCTGCTCTCAGCGACGCGCGGCAGTGTGATCGTGAGTGGCATGGGCAAGGCTGGATTGATCGGCCAAAAGCTCGCGGCGACGTTTGCTTCGACGGGAACGCGGAGCCACTATTTGCATCCGGGCGAGGCGATTCATGGCGACCTCGGGCGCGTGCATGCGGATGATGTCGTGCTGATGCTATCGTTCAGCGGCAAGACGGAAGAAGTCGTGCGAATTTTGCCGGCTCTGCGCGAGTTGGGAACACAGATCATTGCGTTGACGGGCGATCGGAGCAGTCCGCTGGGGCAGCAGGCGGCGATTACGCTCGACTTGGGGTCGATTAAGGAGGCGTGTCCGCTGGGCCTGGCTCCGACGGCGAGCACGGCGGCAATGCTGGCGGTAGGGGATGCACTCGCGCTGGTTGTCAGCCGGGCGAAGGGATTTGGAGCGGAAGATTTTGCCCGGTTTCATCCCGGCGGCAACTTGGGCCGGAAATTGACCCGCGTGGATGAGGTGATGCGGCCGCGCGAGCAGTGCCGAATGGCCAAGCAGTCGCAGACACTACGCGAAACATTGGTTGCTCAGAGCCGGCCGGGGCGGCGGACGGGAGCGATCATGATCGTCGATGAAACGGACCGGCTGGTGGGCATTTTCACCGACAGCGATCTGGCCAGGCTCTTGGAAGGTAACCGTGATGCGGCGATCGATGGCCCGCTGACCAGCGTCATGACCCGCTCCCCCACTACAATCGGCGCGGGGGAGCTGTTGCCGGCGGCGTGCGAAATCCTTTCGCAGCGTAAAATCAGCGAGTTGCCGGTGGTCGATCAAGAGGGGCGGCCGATTGGGCTGATTGATATTACGGATGTGATGGGGCTGACGCCGCAGGACACGGTTCCAAGTTCCAAGTGCCAAGTTCCAGGTCCTGAACGATCTAAAAGTTTCCGCGTGCATCGCCCTTCTGATTCCTGACTCCTGCCCCCTGACTCCTGACTCCTCGTTACCGGGAGGCTCACGCCCTCCCGCTCGCCTTAAGGAATACGCTCGCCGTGATGAATCTGAACGATGCCTGCCGCCGCGTGGAATTGATTTTGTCGGACGTCGATGGCGTGCTGACGGATGGGACGATTTGGTACGACAACCAGGGCGTGGAGCTGAAGGGATTTCACATTCGCGATGGGCTCGGGATCAAGCTGTGGCAACGGGCCGGGTTTCGGTTCGGTGTGTTGACGGCGCGGACGAGCCATATCGTGAAGTTGCGAGCCGGCGAGCTGGGCATCGACATCGTGCGGCAAGGTTTTGAAGACAAACTGCCGACGGCGCTGGAGATCATTCGCGATTGCGGCTTACGACCAGAGCAAGCGTGTTACATCGGCGATGACTTGACGGACTTGCCGGTGATTCGCAGCGTGGGCCTGGGAGCAGCCGTGGCCGATGCCGCGGCGGAGGTTCGCTCGGCAGCGGGTTTTGTGACCAAGCTGCCCGGTGGTAAAGGGGCGGTTCGGGAGTTAGTTGAAACGATTTTGAAAGCGAAGAGCCGCTGGGATGATGCGGTGCAACGGTATATGACTTAGGAGAAGCAAATGACCAATGACCAATGACCAATGACTTATGTCATTTGTCACTTGTCACTTGTCATTTGTCATGCGTGATTCACTTTTATCGCTACATCTCGGCTTTGACGGTGCTGCTGGTGGTGTTTACCACTTATGCGGTGGCGGTTGCGCCGTGGTTTGAAGCGCCGCCGATCGCAAAGCCAGAGTTCACGGACATTGGTGCCCCGCCGCCGCAGCAGGGTTCGGATGAAATGAAGGCGGAGTTGGCCGCGCTGTTCAAGCCAGGGCACTGGGTGCTGGGTACGCCCAAGATCGTGGAGACCGAGCAATGCACGCTGCTGATTGGCGATTATAAGCCAGATGGAGCGGGGAACCTCAAACTCGAGCCGTGCGTGCTGATTTTTCGGACGGGTGGCAAGCCGAGTACTGTAGCGGACGGCGGTGGGCCGGCCAAACGTCAACGTCCGATCGTTTTAGAGGCACCGGATGGCGCCGTGTTGGCCTTCGATCGGCCGATGAATATGACGAAAGGGGCGTTTGGCCGCGTGGAGAAGGGGTCGCTTAACGGCAACATCCGTATTTTCAGCCCGCCGACGAGTCCCCACAGTGGCGACGATTTGGAGATCCAGGCCACTGCCGTTTATCTCGATCGGGAATCGATTCGCACAGCGAATCCCGTCAAATTCAATTACGGCGACAGTTCGGGCAGCGGCAGTTTTTTGGTGATTGCCTTGCGAAGCGGCGACGATGGTGACAAGAAGAAGTCCAAGTCGCAGTTGGGGGCCGTGCAATCGGTGACGCTCCGGCAGCTCGACTATTTGCGATTGGCCAGCACGGGGCGGGGAGTGCTGGGGGATGCTATTCCGGCGGGGAAGGCTGGCAGCCCTGCCGCAATTACATCTATCGCAACTCCCGGGCCGGCGAATGACAACTCACCGATCGAAGTGCGGTGCAAGGGTGAGTTTACGTTTGATGTGGTGGGGCAGTTGGCGCGGTTTGATAAGCAGGTGGAAGTGAAACGGCTGGTGCCGAATGCCCCAGCCGACCAGCTGCATTGTGATGAATTGCTGTTGGCGTTTGCAGAGAAGAAAGCAACGCCCGTTGCGATGCCAAATGAAGATCCGATGGCTGGCCGACTGCAACGGCTGGTCGCGATTGGTTCGCCGGCGGTGCTGGAATCGCCGACGCGGGGCATGCGCGCCGTCGCGGCCCACATGGAATATACGGTCGCCGATCGCAAAGTTATTTTGAAGGCGGACAGCAAGCGAAACTCGCCGCAGGTTTTGCTGAAGCAGAACGACCAGCACTTCACGGCTCCCGAAGTGCATTACCAAATGACGGAGTCTTCGCGGCTGGGCAAGCTGCACGCGCCGGGGCCGGGCGAGATGCGGATGGTGCAAGGTACTGGGCCCGAGCAGCGAACGATCACGGCGCGGTGGAAAAATTCGCTGCAGATTCAGCCGCAGGATCAGTTTCAGGTGATTTCGCTGGTGGAGGCGGCGAGCGTGACGATCGATCCGTTGGGCCGGTTCGATGGAGATGAGTTGCACTTGTGGACGGAGGAGAGGGAGCAGGAGGCAGGGGACAGGGGTCAGGGATCAGGAGTCAGGGATCAGGAGTCGGGAGTCGGGGGCCAGGGAAAGACGCTGGTGCCGCATCGATTGGTGGCGGTGGGCGGGGTGAAGGTGGTGTCGCAGCAGTTGGATGTGGATACGGGCCGGTTGGAGGCGTGGTTTGTCAATCAGCCGCCAGTGGCGAGCGGTCAACAGCCGGGTGGAATTCCGCAGCAAACGTTTCCTCCCGCGCTCCCGCCGCCGATTCAAGAACCAGTGCGGCCGGCGGCGTATTCGACGGATGGTCTGCCGCGCGGAGCGATTCGGAATGTGGTGAAGCAGCCGACGTTGCAGAAGTTTCACGTTGGGGGCGAGAAGATTCGGTTGCAGGCGATTTTGCGTGGACAGAACTTCGAGTTGGATGATCTCTTCATCGATGGCAAGGCGGACATTTTGGAGACGCGGACGCCCGCACCGAATCAGGAGCCGTTTTTTGCTCGCGGAGATTGGCTGCAGTTGCGGCAGGGTTCGGTGCCAGCGGCGACCACGGTGGAGCTGAAGGGCCAGCCGGCGGAGATTGGCGGGCGGGGGATGTCGCTGAAGGGTCGCACGATTGAACTGGAGCGGGGGAAGAATGAGGTGCGAATCAATGGATTGGGCGAGGCGGTGATGCCGGCACAGGGGGCGGGGTTCGGGCCGACGAACGGAATGATGCCTGGGATGGTTGGCGCGATTCCAACGGCACCTCCCGCCGGGCCAGCGAAACCTGTAGAGAAACTGAATATCGTTTGGCAGGATGGGCTGGTCTTTGATGGGCAGACGGCGCGATTTGCGGGCAATGTGGAGATGCGGACGACGGAACAGGTGGCAAACGCGCCGGTGCTGGAAGTGATGCTGAACCAACGGATGGATTTTTTGGCCACTGCCGCACCGACGCAGCCGGAATTGGCCCGCGTGATTTTGGATGGGCAGGCGACTGGCATTTATTTGCGGAACGATGGGCACGATGAGTCGGGGCAGATCGTGTCGCGGGAGCAGTTGCGGGCGCGGGCGCTGCAGTTCGATCGATTGGCCGGCAAGCTGCATGTGGCGGGGCCGGGTTGGGTGAGTAGTGTGCGGAAGCAGGGGGCGGGGATGGGAGTGCCGGGTCTGGCCGGGCAAGTTGACGTGAACCGAGCGCAGCAAGCCGAGGGGAATGCAAACTTGATGAGCGTGCATGTAGCGTTTGAGAAGGAGATTGTGGGTGATCTTGCGGCGCGGCAGATCGAGTTTCGCCAGCAAGTGGAGACGACGTATTCGCCGGCCAAGGATTTTGCTGATGTGATCGCGGCTGATGCGATTGCCAATTTGGGCGAGCGGATGCTGTTGATGACGAGCGATACACTGACGGTAACGGAGTTTTTGCAGCCGCCGGCGCGTTGGTTTGAATTGCGGGCGACGGGGAACACGAAGGTGCGCGGGCAGCGGATCGATGTCGATGCGCCGATCGTCGGATATAGCAGTGACAAGGAGACGCTGATCGTGGAGGGGGATGGTCGGGCGGACGCGAAGGTGTGGTTCCACCATGCGGCGGGGGCAGATCCGGCGAGCCTTAAGGGGCAGAAGTTCACGTATAACATTCGCACCGGCGAGTTGCGGACCGATGTTGTTGATCGGTTGCATTTTGCGTTGCCACCGCAACTCAGGCTGCCGGGCATGCCGGTTCCAGGCAACACGAACCCGAGGCGGCCGTAGCGGCCGAAGCAATCGTTCATGATCACCGTCGCGGACATTTGCAGTTTTTTAGAAGCCTTCGCTCCGGCGGCGCTGGCGGCGGAATGGGACAACGTGGGCCTGCTGGTCGGCGATCGGGCGCAGAAGGTCGAGCGGATCATGACGTGCCTGACGATCACGCCGGCCGCGGCGGCTGAGGCGATACGCGAGCGGGCTGATTTTATCGTCACGCACCATCCGTTGCCGTTTAAGCCGCTGAAGCGATTGACCGCCGATCAGCCGGCTGGACGAATTTTGCTGGATCTAATTCGGGCCGGCATCGCGATTCATAGCCCACACACGGCGTTTGACTCGGCCGTGGCGGGCATCAATCAGCAATTGGCGGAAGGATTGGGGCTGGGGAGCGTTTTGCCGCTTGAGGTGGCGGGGAATCAGGAATCAGGAGTCAGTAGTCAGGGGGCAGGAGAGGCAGGCGTGGTTGGTAATGGACGGTTTGGTGATTTGCGGCCGGAGTTGTTGCTAGGGCAGTTGGCTGAGAGGTTGAAGCAGTTTTTGAAGATTGGCGGGTTGCATGTGGTGGGGGAGTTGGGGATGCCGATCAGCCGCGTGGCGGTTGCTTGTGGCAGCGCGGGGGAATTTCTCGATGTGGCAATCGAGCGAGGATGCCAGGTTTTGGTCACGGGCGAGACGCGTCTGCACACCTGTTATGAAGCGGAGTCGCGTGGGGTGGCGCTATTGCTCGCGGGCCATTATGCAAGTGAGCGGTTTGGCGTAGAGCGACTGGCGGAGGTGCTCGGTCGGCAGTTTTCTAGCGTGAAGGTGTGGGCGAGCCGCGAGGAAACCGATCCGCTGCAGTGGCTGTAGCCGTCATTGAAAAAGCAGCCTGGCCTCAGTCCTTGCCCTTGTGCTCGATCTTCTTCCAATACTTTTCAAACGCGTCGGGCTTGTGGAAATCGGGGCTGTTGTCGAGATCGTGGCATTCGATGCATTTGCGTTCGGCTACTTCGCCTTCGAGTGTGAGCCGCATGTCAGTGCGAATTTTGGCGATCGCATTGGCGGCGAGATTGCCGGTGCCGTTTTCAGCCGCAACGTGGGCACTGCCCGGCCCGTGGCAGTTTTCGCAGCCAACGTGAGTTAGTAGCGGAGTCTTTTCGAGGCTTAGGTAGCCCGACTCAAAGGGGTAGTGCTGCTGTGGCTCCCAGCCGGTGACATGGCAGCTAAGGCATTCAGGATCGAAATGGCGGGCGATGGAGCCACGGCTGTTGGGCGGCATGACTAAGGAGTCAGTCGCGTGGGAATGCGACGTGCTTTGCCATTTCTCAAACGCCTTGGTGTGGCAATCGCCGCAAGCCGCACTGCCGACGAACCGCTTGGTGCTGGGATGGGGCTGTAGCTTGATGCTGAGGCCGTCGAGGCCCAGTTCCTTGAGCTGATCTTGAAAGTCGGCCAGTAGCTTGAGCATTTCGGGAGAATCGCCGAATCGAGCATCGAGCGTCACGCTTTCGTAACGTAGCGGTGGTGTCTCGCCGGGGTAAATGCCGACGACGCCAACGTGCATCGCCTTCAGACCGACTTGCATAATCCTTGTTTTGGTGCCTTCGACCGTTTCCAGCTCGCGCGTGGGGAGGCTCGTATCGCCCGAGGCTACGACGAGATCGAACGAGGGTACTTCTTGAGCGAGCTTTCTGGCTTCTTCGAGAGACGCGTGAGCGAGCAGCACGGTCACGTCGCATTTTTGTGACTGCAACTCTTCCGACGCGAGCTTGAGGCCAGCCAATGGCGACTCATGGATGAGTTCGTCACCACGGAGGCGAGATTCGAACTTTTCGCCGAGCGCGGCGGCAATGCCGATTTTTATGCCGCCCGCTTCGACGACGAGAGAACGTGGCTGCAACTCCCGGGCGAGCACCGCGACGTTGCTGCCGATGAAATCGCGCACGGTGCCGTCGTTGCCGGCGATGGACGCCAGAATTTCGCCGGGAGTTAGCCGTAAATCGCCGTCACCCAGCGTGATGGCCTTGTAGCCCATTGTCCGCAGGCCCTGAACAACGCTGGCGAATTTGATCTCTTGCTCTTTGCCAAACGATTTGACCTGGTTTCCCACGTCGAGCGGGACGACGTTCCAGCCGCGTTCCTCCGCGAGTTGGCGAATGATGGTGTGCCTGCGGGCCAGGCCCCCTTTTTGATTTTCCAGGCCCGTGCAGCCGCAGGGCTCGATGTAGCCCATCAATTGTCCGGTCAAAACCAGCGCGGCAGCCGGCTTGGGCCAGTCGGCGAATTTGGTCGGCTCGGCTGGGGGTTTAGCCTGGCCGTTAGCTCTGTCTGTCGCAGACGCGTTCTTCGATTTTGATGCCGGCTCGCTCTTCGCCGAGTTCGCCGGGGCAGCGATGTTCGGTACCTGGGCCTTGGGGCAGCCTGTTATAGCAAAGCACAATCCCAGCATTACCGCCGTCGCGCACGCATAAACACAAACGACGAAAACTCGAGGCATAGCCATTCTTGATTGATCCACAGAATCCGAAACAGCGTTTGTTCCCGGTGGTTCGTTGGCGTTATTCCTTCACAACTATATTATTCCTTAACCACGTAGCGGACGCGAATATCGAGATCTTTGAGGTCGGGATGCGTGGTCTTCACGTGAATTTTAGCGTAAGACCCGTCCCCGCGAGTCACGGGGCTCGCGCCGGGAGGGATTTCAATGACGATCGGATAGCGAATGGTTTTGGCCGTATCGCGGATGGGCTCGCCCAAGGTGGCGGAAAACTCCTTCGTTGGTTCCACCGCGTCAATGTTGATTTTGACGTTGTCGCGCTCTGGCCCTTTGACCAGTAAGAAGATGGTGTGTTTCTTGCCGGCCGATTGGGGGAATGTTCCGAGCGTGACCAGCAGTTTCTCACGCATGACATTCGGACCCATCAGCATGATGTCGCTGGCGATATTGCCGATGACTTTCACGGTGAGCGGATCGGAACCTTGATTGGTCGTGATGTTTAGCGTGTTTTCGAAATCGCCCTGCGGCAGCCCTGGCTTGATGCCGAGGTTGACCTTCAATCCGGCTTTGGCTTTGGGCTCGCGCGCCAGATCGCTCTCGGTGAGTGGCGCGATGCTGACGTCCATGTGCTCTGCCAATTTTGGATTCGTGAACTCGTGCTTCTCGATTTGCAGGTCGGTCTCGCGGAAGGCGTAGATGTTGACGCTGGCGGTGGCGGATTCGGTGGGGGACAGATCGTGGAAGTGAACGTCGGGCCGATCGACGCGGACGTTGTCGATCACGCTGCCGGTGATCGAAAGATGAACGGACGGCCGGTTCGGGTCGTTGGTTTTCAGTGGTCCCGATTGCTCGAACTTCACGTCACTGGTTTTCACGTCCCATTCGATATGGACATCGGTCCGCTCGCCCGGGCCGAGCGTCGGCTTGGCGACGGCGAACACCTTGATGCAAACGCCGCAACTCACTTGGCCAGTTTCCATTTGCAGCGGAGCATCGCCATCGTTCCGCACGATATAGGAATGCTTGCCGTGGGCGTTGCGGTCCATCGAGCCGAAGTCGTGCCGCTCGCCGTTCACGATCGTGACCTTGGGCCCTATCTTGGCGACAACTGGCTTACTATCGGTCGTGGAAACCTGCGTCAGATCGACGGGAACCACTTCCCGGTTAAACTCCTTCTGGGTCCAAAAAGTGCCAACGACGACCCCCAAGACGAGGGCGGCGATCGCAAAAAGTGTGGCTTTCATCGTTTTTTGTGAGGTTTTCGTCATTTTTTCTCCGCCGATGCAGTACGCAGGCGGTCCACCGTCAGTTCGGCCGACTCCTCGCGATAAGTCCGCCCCGGCTGCTGGGCGTCGGGGTCTGCGATGTGCCGGCGATTGAGTTTTTGTTCCTGATGGGTCATTTTTTGGTCGAGCTGGTAGGCGATTTCCGCCTGCTCGCGGGCGGCCTGGTCGTCCCCCGCCAAGTGTAGCGCCCAAGCTAATTGTGCCTGATAGAGGGCGTGATTGGGATAGTGCTGGACGGTTTGGCGATAGGCGGCCAGGGCCGCGTCCAGTTCTTCCCGCCGCTGCGATTTTTTCCAAGCCGAGAGAAACCAGTTGCCACGTAAATACCAACCCAGATGGTGCCGCGGATTGAGCCGGCGATAGGCATCGGCCGACTCAACGAACGTGAGCCAATCTTGCGGGGACTGGGTTGCCTCCCACTTTCCTAGCAATAGCTCGGCCAGATACTGTCGCGGCTCAGGAGATAAGGAGTCGGCCTCGGCCGCGGCGATGAGCTTGGCAGGCGCGGTGCGAAAGTCTTTTACCTCCAGCCGATACAAGGCGTCGCTGAGCGCGCGGCGGCCATTCAGCACGGGGTAATACTCGGTGTAAAAGCACGTTCCGGTGAGCACGAACGCGCCAAACAAGAGAAAACCGGCCGCCAGTGCTGGAACCCGCAGTTCGACGGGCAGGGTTACGGGACGATATTTTTCTGTAGTTGCGGAGTCGCCGCGAGTGGCCACGACGGCGAGCGACAACGGCAAGAGAACCAGTAGCGTTGCCATCACTCCTGGAAAGACGATGGCTCCAGCCGCGAGCAGGTTGATCAGCAGGACGAGTTGCGGAATGACCAGCGCACTGAGCGGCAAATCGCCATCGTTCATCCAAGCCCAAAGAGCCCACCAAGTTACCGCTATGAGGGGCAGACCGAGCAGCCACACGGCCGGCAACCAGCGCCAATCTTCGCTGACGCTTTCGAGTGGAAAGCTCATGGCCGAGGCGACGGGTGCCGCCACCAGGAGGCCCGCGATAGCTCCGGCCAGAACCAACCACTGGGGCGCTGCGACGGCGGAAATATTCATGTCCACCGGCGAGGGCTGAACATGAACGCGGCGTTGAGCGGCCGCCATGTCCAATGCAAAACCGGCCAGCAGGGCAACCAAGAGCATGACTGCGGGGGTGCCGGCGGTGGACCACATTTCCAAAAGGAAGTTGTGCGGATCGGCCGGCATTTCGCTGGCTTGAGGCAGCTTGTACGCGGCATAAGCCTCTTGAAAGTTGCCGGGCCCACAGCCGAAAAGAGGATATTGGGAGATGACCCGCGCCGTGGCCTGCCAGTATTCGATGCGGTACAGCACCGATTTGGGGGCTTCGCTGAGAACTTGAACGTCGGGCCGCTCGTGGATGAATTGGCAATTTCCCGCGGCCATTGCGGGAGTAGCAGTGGTGCTCGGTTTGGCCGCGGTGTTTTTCGGCGGACTCGACGTTCAAGTTCTCAGCGAAGC
>JANNTN010000328.1:0-6513 GCA_031394445.1 Anatilimnocola sp. | reverse complement strand
TGCTCGATGTGGTTCGGCAGCGTCCTGCGACGCTGCAACTCGCGCCGGGACAATCGGCCGTAGCGCCGCTGCGAATCACGCGGCGGGGAACCTCGGATCATCCCTCGCACCTCGTGTTACGGGCAATTACCGAAGGCACCGTGGCCCGCTACGACGTGAAGGTGAAGCTGCCGCCTCCGGAGGACATCAGCATTGCCTTGGCTGGACCGGTCACACGCTGGTCCCCCTCTGTAAATGGAATGGAGCTACTGCCGTTTCCCAACCGCACCAATCTGTTTGCCTTCGAGATCGCCAACGGCAAGCCCGACGAGCGAAAAGTCGATGTCGAAGTCTTTCCCATTCTTTCGTTGCCAGCCTCCGGCGTTCCCCCCGTGCCTCTTTCGGAAGCAGATGCCCAGCGCCTCCGAGCAGAAATCAGCTTCGCACCGGTCGTCGCTGAAGCCAAAAATCTAGCTCTTCCCGGCAGCGGTAGAAGCGTGCCAATCCTGTTCAAGAAGCCAGAAGAGGTTGTGCCGCTGCCTCCTGCCGGCCAGGCCGCGCCCGCACCTGCCGCTGCTAAAGCGCCACCCAGCGAAAAGCCCCCTCCGATTCCCCTCCCGCAAGGGCTTCTGGTCGTCGTCACCGATCTGGCAACCAAGCAGCAGACCTTCCGCCAACTGAACATCTCGCCGCAACGGCCGCAACGCTATGTCCGCGCACAGGTCCGCTACCGCGCCGGCCGCGAACGAATCGAGATTCGCGTGAGCCCGCAAGAAGGCGCGCTATTGCCCTCCACGGGAGTTCGCATCCACGGCGATTTGGCCGAGCCAATCCCCTCCGAGGCCGAACGGCAACTCGACGCAGTCTTAAAGCCAGGCGAAAGCGAAGCCGAGCTCTTTGTCGATGTCGATTCGACCACCGGCGCTTTCGTGACATTGCGGCTGACCATCGACGACTACCCGCGTGCGATGTACTTTCGCGTACCGACCAGCGGCGAGACCAGCGACCTACCCGAAGACCTCGATCTGTTATCCGTTCGCGTCACCGAATTGCCCGATGGCACCGTCTATAAGCAGCCCGTCGGCACCGTTCCCGTGCAAGTGGCCATCGATGCCCCCGCCAGCGGCTCCCGCAATCCACCGCTTCGCGTCGAAGTTGGTCTGGATCAAAACCGGGACCGGGAACTCAAGGGCGATCAAACGGTTCTGCTCACGACCGATCGGCAAGTCACAGCATCGCTCGTCGGCGTCACCAAGCTGGGCGAGCTTGAGATCGACGCCAAAGTCGGCGATTTTATTGTGAATGTTCCTGCCGCCGGCTTAGGCAGCGGCCGCATGAACGTGCTCGCCCACTCGGTGTTTGGGGATCAAGACGCTTGGAATGACCCGATCGAAATCGCCATCGACGGCCTCGTGCCGCGTGTCTCGGCCATTGAGTTGCGTCCCTCCGGCACCGTTGTGATTGGCGAGCCAGTGCTCGTCTCCGCCATGGCCGACGACGCCGGCCTTAGCGGCGTCGCCAAAGTAGAAGCCGCTTTCGATCTCGATCGCTCCGGAAAACTCGGCACGGCCCCACCCCCCACGGCTGGCGCGCTCGGTAACGACGGCCGCTGGACAATCGCCGTCCCCACAGCGGGCCTCTCCGCCGGAACGTACAACATCTTGGTCCGCGCAACCGACAAAGCGGGCAACGAAGGACAGCCGGCACGTGCCCCCGTTCGCTTAGCCTCCGCCGAGCAAGCCGCGGCGGATGCCAAGAAAACCGCGTCTGCCGACATCACCGGCGTCGTGAACTATGGCCCCGAGCCGCAAGCCGGCGTTCCTGTCAGCCTCTTGCGTGATGTCGGCCCACTGCCGCCAACCAAAAAATCCAAGAAGAATAAAAACGCCCCGCCGCCACCTGCCCCGTTGGCTCAAGCAGTCACCGACGCCAAGGGGCAATTCCGTTTTCCAAAAATCGCACCGGGCAAATACATCGTCACCGCCACCGCGCTCATTCACAACAAGCACCGCGATGCCGAAGCGCCGGTGGCCTTCACCAAGCCCGACGAAGTACAGCCCGTAACGCTAACGCTCAAATAATCGAGCGGCTCACTACCACGGGTTCCGCTGGATGCCATTGCCCAGCACGCCGATATCGCCGTTGGGAACGCCGATGTTCTGCAACTCGCGAGCGTGAAAGCCCCCAATGTATTTCGGATACACCGCCTTGCCATAAGCCCCGAGCTCGGCCTGTTTGTTCGGCGTGCCAGGAACGTGTGCGCCAGGGCCAAAGCGGCGCGGCCGAGCGGCCTCAGCAGCACCGGTTACAAACAGCGTGGTGACGGCAAAACCTGCGAGCAAGATGGATCGCATGGGGGAATCCTTCCAAAAGCGATGACTGTTCCGTGTTCGTCGTAAGAGTGGGCCGCCGCGGCCATCGAATAGCCCGCGCGCAGCCCGACTTTCAAACGTAGCTCACCGTTAACAACATGTTGGCCAGCACGGGGTAATTTTGGTTCGCAAGTCGCTAACTCAGGCGGTTTAACCGCTAATTCAGGCAAACTCTTCCATTTTCCTCTCTCCCACCGCGTGATTTTTCGCCCGTCTCATGGCAAAATGCCTCTTGAACGTGCCGCAACAATTCTTGCATCGAGACGCCTGATGAATCGATACCGCGCACTCTGGCTGGTTTCGCTCACTGTCCTTTTGGTCCCTGCTTTTCTGGCCAAAGCCGAAGATACCAGTCCCGCCAAAGCCACCAAGCCCATCCGTGTCGCTGTTTTTAACGACGCCGGCGTCAGCGAAAAAGTCGCAGGCTTGATCGAGCTGCTCAACACTCACACCGAGCTCAGCGTCTTCAAAGTCGATGGCAAAGACATCCGCGCCGGCAAGCTGCAAGAATGCGACGTGGTCCTCCTCCCCGGTGGCAGCGGCAGCGGCGAAGCCAAAGCCCTGGAAGAAACCGGCCGCCAAGAAATTCGTTCATTCGTCGAACGCGGCGGCGGCTACCTCGGCATTTGCGCCGGTGCTTATCTCGCCTCGGCCGATTACGACTGGTCGCTGCATATCCTCGACGCCAAAGTGCTCGACCGCGCCCACTGGGCCCGCGGCTCCGGCGACGTAGAAGTCAGCCTGACCACTTCCGGCCAAAAATTTCTCGGTGCAGCGGCCGACCGCGAGACCATTCTCTACTGGCAAGGCCCGCTCCTCGCCCCCGCCGGCAAAGCGGAAATTCCCGACTTCGAAACGCTCGGCACTTTCACCACGGAGATCGCCAAAAACGGCGCTCCCCAGGGCATCATGCTCGGAACCACTGCCATCGCTCGCGGCACGTTCGGTGCCGGCCGCGTCTTCTGCTTCAGCCCCCATCCCGAACGCAGCGAGTCCGCAGTCCAAGGCCACGTCCTCAAAGCCATCCAATGGGCCGCCGGCCGCTAAACAAAACAAAATCACTTCCCGCTCGAATCCGCCCCCTCCGTCAACCATTCCAAGTTGAACCGCGCCATCGTCAACCGATCGCCAGCAAAATTCGCCTTCTCTCCGCGGCCATAAAAACACAAGATCGTACCGCTCTGCGTCACCGCAATGTCGCTATACGCGCTCCACTTTTCTTCGACCGTCTTGTTCACTGCCCAGGTTTGCCCTTCGTCGTAGCTGACCTTCACCGACACATTTCGCCTGTCGCGGTTCTTCCCTGCCTCCGCCTTGCCATCCTCGCGCAGCAAGTTGTGCGGGTTTGAAAACAATATCCGGTTCTTCCCCCCGTCCTTGGCCGTCGAGTACCGCACAATCCCCGCCATGCAGATCGGCTCCAAAAGCACTTCATCAAACTTCGGCGTGCTCCAGCCCGTCGCCCCGTCCTTGCTAATCGTTACCAGCCGCCGATGCGTCTTCGATTCATTCCGCACGTTCAGCATCACGCGCCCATCGGCCAACTCCACCGCCACCGTCTCGTTTGGGTTGATCCATTCGTCAGTACAAGGCACCGCAATCTCGCCAGCCTTCCACGTGTTGCCGCCGTCATCGCTATAAATTGTCGCCGTCACCGACGGCCGGTGAGCATTGCCGCCGGTTCCGGTCGAAAGCCACACAGGCACAATCAGCCGTCCCGTGCGCAGTTGAATGCTGTGATCTGGTCCGCTCGCCAACACTTTCCAGTCATACGCCTTGCGAAAGCCCTCGAATATCTGTGTAATCTCCACCGGCTGGCTCCAGCTCACCCCATCATCCGTGCTCTGCTGATAAAAGCACCGCATGCACTCCAAACAAAACACCATGTGGACCGTGCCATTCTTGTCCGCAATCAGTACCGGGTTGTTGTAGGTCACCGTCTTCGGATCAGTCTTCTTTAGCTTCAGCGAAAACGGATTCTTTGCCTTCGGCCCCGGCACCTCGGCAATACTCTTCGCCTCGCTCCACGTCTTGCCGTCATCGGTCGAGCGCCGCAGCAAAATATGAATGTCGTCCCAGTCACTCCCATTCTTCCGCGCCTCGCACCACGCCAGCACCGTCCCCTCCGCCGTCACCACGACACCGGGAATATGAAACAACTTGTAACCGCCATCCCCCGCCGTAAATAAATCGATCTTTTCACTAAACGGCTGGGCAGCGGATGCCACGGCCGCAACCAGCGTCAGCAGAGACAGCACGAGAGATGCCTTGAGGTAATGCATGGAGTTATTTGCAAATAAATGAGAAGTGTTCCGAGAAGAATTCTATCAATTTCCTACGCACTCCAAAGCTCCCACATCCGCCGATAGGCCGCTTCGATGCCGCGAGCAAACCGCGGAGCATCCATCAGCGGCGAACTCCGCATCCGCTGCCGCAGCGACTGCCGCAGCCCGCTCAGCCGTTCCAAATCAGCGGCCAACCCAGCCACGGCCCTCACATATTGCTCCCCATCACTTGCGATCAACTCCGTCAGCCCGATATTCGTAAGCTGGCTTAGCCCCGCCCGCCCCACCACTGTCTCTCCCACCAGCGTCACCACCGGCACCCCCATCCACAGCGCATCCAAACTCGTCGTATGCCCGCAATACGGCAGCGTATCCAGCCCAATATCGATCTGCTGGTACATCGCCAAATACTTTGCCAACGGTTGCCGACCGACAAAGGTAACTCGCTCCGCCGCGATTTCCTCCCGCGCCAACTCGCTCAGCACCCAATCACGCTGCGAGCCCGCCTCCGCCAACAGCATCAGCCGCGACCCTTCCACAGTCTTAAGCACCCCCGCCCACAGCCTCAGCACCCCCTCATTCATCTTCGCAAAGTTGTTGAAGCTCCCAAACGTGATATATCCGTTCGCAAGCGCCGGCAATCGATTCACCTCCGGCTGCGACGCGAGCGGGTCATAACACCAAAACGTCTCCGGCAACCGCATCGACCGCTCTACATAGTCACCATCACGCTCCTCCAGGGGATCGAGATGCGGATCGGTCAGCCGATAGTCGATCGCGTTCATCCCCGTCGTACCGGGATAAGCCAGCCAACACACCTGCACCGGCGCAGGCTTGCGAGCAAATACCAGCGGCCGGCTCTGCTCCATATGCATCGTCAAATCGACCAAAATATCGACCCCATCCGCGCGAATCACCTCCGCCACCTGCTCGTCATTCAGCGCCGCCACATCCCGCCACAAATCAGCGCCCTCCCGCAGTCGATTCGTAATCCCATCCGGCCGACCCACATCCGCATAACAGTAAATTTCAAATTGCTCTCGGTCGTGCGCCGCAAACAACGGCACCGTAAAAAACGCCTGGCAATGCTCCCGAAAATCCGGCGACAGATACCCAATCCGCAATCTCCGCTCCGCTGACCGCTCATTCCCATGCGGCTGAATTAGCTCTCTCAGCGGCCGCGCATGAATCGCATCCCACCGCCGATGCTCCTCTACAATTTCCGCCGCCGTGCATCCTGGGCACAAATAGAGCGTCGTCAACAAATTGCTATGCGTCCGCGCATTCCCCGGCTCAATCTCCAGCGATCTGCGATAGCAGCCAATCGCCTCCCCCGCCCGCCCCAAATCTTTCAACACATTCCCAAGATTGTTATGCGCCTCAGCCGAGCACTGCTTCAATTCCAGCGCCCGTCGAAAGCTCGCGAGAGCCTCGTCCAGCTTCCGCAAGCCATGCAGCGCCAGTCCCAAGTTGCTATGCGCCCCAGCCACCTCTGGAGCCAACTCCACCGACCGCCAAATCCTCTCCACCGCCGCTACATAGTTGCCCACCTGATACGCCATCACTCCCAGCAAGTGCCACGCCGGCGCATTTCGCGGTACAACAGCCAAAACCTGCCTGCAAATCTGCTCCGCCTGCTGCAATTTGCCTGCTTGCTGATGAGCAACCGCATTCGCCAGTGCTTCAGAAACGGTTGGCATTCAGAAAACTCTCAATACACTAGCCCGACGCGCAAGTTTTGAAGTTGCGCTATTCCTGACGCTAGCGTGGAAACTGGTGTTGCCAAGAAAGTGAGCTCTACCCCATGACTGGATCATTGGATTCTCACCGGTCACAGGAAGAGCTCACGATGATTATCGTCTCTGAATCGGCGGCGG
>JANNTN010000263.1:0-3461 GCA_031394445.1 Anatilimnocola sp. | reverse complement strand
CGATTAGCAACAGCATTGAAGCACTTCTCTTAGCATAGCGACAAAATGCCCACCGCTGGAATCGCCATTTTGTGACCGGTTTGCATTTTTCCTTGTCTGCCTCAGAATGGTGGCTTACTCGATGAAAGGCGTCAGACTATGGCTCAATTGGTGTCGATGGGTGCGCAATTGCAATGCGCGATGGGATCTGCTCCTTCCGTGTTGGCCGTCGTGGTTCCTCTGGTGACCGGGGAAACGAAGCCAGTAGCAAACATCATGGACATGGTGCCCATGACGAACATCATGCCCTTCGGGACATGCAACATACTTACCTCGGCTGCCGCGGGCGTGCCCACTCCCTGCGTGCCGGCGACGGCCGGGCCTTGGGCACCCGGCTCGCCGACTGTCACAGTCCGTGGCCAGCCGGCACTCAATAACAGCAGCACCTGCTCCTGCAGCATCGGCGGCGTCATTGCAATCAGCAGTCCCGGCACAACCAAGGAGAGCGTGGCTTAGAGTCTGCCTGGCAGCCGTAGCCGAATTCGTGTGAATTCGTTGTCCCAGCTTGGGGGAATTCTCACGAATTCCGCTACCAATCTGGATGAGGCTTTTAGAACAGCTTTCGCTGCCCGGTCGCTCGCGAATTGCTCGACGACAGGAGCATCATGATGAGATCGTGGCTGGTGTAATCCGGCGTCGAAGCTTCTTCGCTGTTCGATTCCGTGTAATCGGCGGCATCTTCCTCGGTCTGAGCGTCGAATACCGAAATGGCGTTCAACGCATTGATGACCAGCAGCGGGTCGCTGGGCGAAATTTCACCGTCTTCATCGACGTCGAAATTGAACCCCTTGCCAAAAATCTCATCATCCGCCTCCCCTTCCGCAAAGATCGGCTGAGCCACCTTGTGGCTGCCGTTCACGTTAAGCTCGTTGATGAGTACCAGCGCGTCGCTAGGGGTGATCTCTCCGTCGCGATTCACATCCGTCGCCGCGCTGAACGCGCTCGCACTATCATCGTAAAACGCTTCGCTGGGCGCTTCGCCAGCGCTGGCGGTCAGAGGTGCTTCATAGAAGGCAATCTGCTTAGCCAAGGCCGTCAGCAAATCAGTGACGGCCTTTTTGACGAAAATCTGGGCCTTCAGCCACGAAATCGTGTTGCTGAATTTCACTTTATCGCCGGCACCGTAAAGAAATACGCCCAACGGATTGGCATCGCTTGGGCCATTCTTGATGAATCCATGCCGCAACGATGCGGCTGAGGAGAAGTACCTATCGATGGTCGCCGGGTTATTGCCGTCAGCGACCAGCTTGAAAGTATCTGTCAGGACGCCGTTAACCAGAACCTTCGCTTCTTCATGATCGCCCATCACGAAGGTGATTCCCGTATCCCCAAATGCTTGCAGAGCCAGGTTCAAGGCATCTTTCGGCATCGTCTTGTCGATCAGGCCGGTGCCCGTAAACAAAGAGTCGCTGCCCGTCTTTCCGAGAACGAGGCTGACCTCCACGGGAATCGTGTTCGCAATTTTCTTTTGGAGCGGGAACCTGGACTGAGAATTGTTAACGATGTTGTTGATGACATCATTTCCCTCGCCACCGTCCAGCAGCGCGGGCACGTGCGAGATGTTGTCGATAAAGTCGTTGCCTTTGAAGGTGCGAACCCACATCCGCTCGACATTGCTCAGTTCGAATTGAGCCCGTCCGAGCGCCGCCACCGCGCCCACATCGCCGATCGAAATCTTGTCTTCCTGGCCAGCCGCGATGCTATCCACACCAATTACTTGCAAGCGATCATTCGTGCCGCTGGCAAAGACTTGCACGATGGCAGGCAACTTCGTCGCTGGATGCACCGGGTCGAGGTCGGCCATGTTGGCGATCACTTCGACCGCGCCTGGATTCGCCTTAATCGAGAGCTGCTCAATCTGATTCAAAGCCACCGGCACGGAACCGGCGTCGTTATTAAGCGATCCGGGTGACAGCGTGTATTTAACCACGGTCAGAGCGTTGTTCACGGCGATGTCGGTGTAGTCCATCGTCAACAGGTCGGAAATGTCCGTCGGCCCGCTCATCTTCGGAATAAAGTACGGCCGGGCCGCGGGATTCGGCGGCGGAACGGGCTCGCCCGTGCGAATGATATCGGTCCGGCTCATGTCTCCGGCACCACCGGTAATGTCGAGCAGATTAGCAATCAGGTTCTTTGCCCGCACAGTGATCGTGTCGGCCTGCCCGCTTGTAGTAATCTTGATGACATGATTGACCGCCGTGCCAACATCAATCGTGCCTTGTACATTGATGATGCTGCCTGTCGAGCGCAGCGGGTCGAATGTCCCTCCCGCCGGCGGCGCGTCGTCCACGCCATCAACGCTGTTCAACTCCACCGTTCCATTCAGCGCCTTCACCGTGCTACCCGCAATGAGGGCCAAATCGTCGCCCGCTTGAAGCACGATCTTGCCACCGAGCGATTCAAGTTTCCCTTGAATGGTCACATTGCCAGTGCGGGCCGATCCGCCCGTTTCCTCGGCGGTCATGCTCACGTCACCCGTCGTGGTGATGTTGTTTTCCGCCGATATTGCGCCTTCCGCAGTAACGGTCAGTTGGTTAAGCGGCAAGATGTTGCCTACTTGGCCGGCAAAATTCACCGTACCGGAGGCGTCGATCGCAAGTGTTCTGTTCACCGCCGTGCTATTAATCGAGCCAGTCCCAGCAAACACAAAGTTACGCCCGACGAGCTTGGTATCCGCGCCAAGTTTGACGTCATCGTTGTACGTTTGATCCTCAGAAGTTGTTACCGCTACCGCGCCACCGCCGTTGATCTCCGTCGAACCTGTCGCATTCGTTGTCAAGCTGATTAGACTCGTCCCGTCGCCCACCAGCCCGTTGAAGATCGACGCACCCGACGTGGCAACTGTCAGGGCCGCGGCGCCGTCCAGAGTTCCGTCAAACCGAATGTTGCCGGCCGCGCCCACGCCCGTGGATGTAAGCCCCACGGTCCCGCCGGTCAGCGTCACGTTGTCGGTGTACGTCTGCGTGCCGGAGGTCGTTAACGCGCCAGTCAACGTCGTGCTGCCCGTGTTATTGGACGCTAGGTTCTTAATACCCGTGAAATTAGCCCCCACAATCGCCGTCGTGCCGGTAAAGCTCAGCGTTAGATCGAACCCGCCGCCGGCAACCGTGCTGAACGTCGGCGTGGTCCCAGTCAGCGTCGTATCACCGACGAGTGTGGCCGCATCGGTGTAAGTCTGCGTGCCAGTGGTTGTCAAAGCACCCGTCAGTGTCGTGCTGCCCGTGTTGTTGCTCGTCAGGTTCTTAATGCCCGTGAAGTTACCGCCAACAATCGCCGTTGTACCCGTAAAGCTCAGCGTTAGATCGAACCCGCCGCCGGCAACCGTGCTGAACGCCGGCGTGGCCCCAGTCAGCGTCGTATCACCGACGAGTGTGGCCGCATCGGTGTAAGTCTGCGTGCCAGTGGTTGTCAAAGCACCCGTC
>JANNTN010000256.1:0-3083 GCA_031394445.1 Anatilimnocola sp. | reverse complement strand
GCTTCGGAGAACTGCCCCAGAGTAACCCGGATCGCCGATACGTCGGCAACGCACATTCGCGCCCCACGAGTGCCGGTCCTGCGGGCCTCACAATCACGAATCGTGATTCCGCATTACCCGGCCTGACGGGACCGGGCTATTTCTTGCCGGCCCGCCAGGCCTGAAGACCGCCGCTCCCGCCGCCGGCATTGGCAGCGGTTTTCCGCGTCGGTCCCCTTGCGGTCAAGGCTTCTCCGGCAGCGGCGTGGCGTGGCGTCGGAGATTCTAGCCGTGTCATCGTCACCTTTGGCAGTGCCGATGAATTGATGAACCGTTACACAGATTTTTGCCATTCAAGAAATCTCGCACTCGCACGTGGTCGCCGTAAGGAAAGCCCAGCATGGAAATGCGGATCACTGCTCCCAATCGTTTGCCAAGGGTATTGAAGGCCGGATGGTGCAAAAACCGTCGAACGAAGATCGCGACTTCGTTCTTGTCCACGGCCAAGTAGGCGATGCAATAGCGAAGATGGCAAAGTTCCTGGTCGTAGAAGTCTTCGTCGCGCGTGAAGAGGGTTGGCCGGCGCTCGCGCAGTAGGAGGGGAACGATCTCATCGTCGTGCATTCCACGCCGACCGACGTTGAAACCAATTTGTTGAACGCGCAGACCCCAGTGTTCCAGGAGCTCGCGTTGATTCGCGGGGATATTTTCATCGAGGATGTTCACGCGGAGACAGGCTCCAGGGTGAATTCATCCGGATGACGCAGCAGGGCTTGACTGGCGAGCTGAACGGCTTCGCGAATGGCCTCTTTCGTGATGCTGCCATTCCACTGGTCGATAATCGAATCCCAGGCCATGCCGGCGGCGACCTCTTCCAGAACATCGGCGACCAGCACGCGCGTGCCGCGAAAAGTCGGCTTGCCATGACAGATTTTTGGATCGGCGACGATGTATCGTCCCATGGGTTGCATCTTGACAGAGCGCTTCATCGTTTTCTCACCCTTTGCCTAAACTTGTGCCCACAACCATCAGCATACCATCGACATCGGGAGAGCCGTGAGCGCGGGCCGCGAAAACAAACCGGCGGCCAAGAGCGTTGGCCGCTCCCGCCGCCGGCATTGGTAGTGGTTCGCCGCGTCGGTCGCCTGGCGGTCAAGGCTTCTCCGGCAGCGGCCTGGCGTCGAAGATTTTCTGGCGATAGGGCCGGAGGCTCGGCAGGAAATAGCCCCAACCGTGAGGTTGGGGAATCGCCGCGATCGCAAAGAATTTTTGGACGGCCCAGAGGGCCGGTACGTCGGTAGCGCACATTCGCGCCCCGCAAGCGTCGGTCCTTTGGGCCTCACAATCACGAATCGTGATTCCGCATTACCCGGCCCTGACGGACCGGGCTATTTCTTGCCGGCCCGCCGGGCCTGAAGACCGCCGCTCCCGCCGCCGGCGTTGGCAGCAGTTCTCCGCGTCGGTCGCCTTGCGGTCAAGGCTTCTCCGGCAGCGGCGTGGCATCCCAGATTCTGATCGTCTCGTCTCGTCCTGTCGTCGCCAACATGTTTCCGTCTGGGCTGAAAGCGACGCCACCCAGCATGACCGGATGACCGCTGAGACTGAGAAGCTCCTCGCCGGTTTGGGTGTCCCAGATTTTTACGGTGCGGTCGCCGGAACCGCTCGCCAGGCGTTTGCCATCGCGGCTGAAGGTGACACAGTTGACATGGGTGGCGTGGCCCTTTAGTTGCATCAGCTCTTCTCCGGTTTGGGCATCCCAAATCCGGATTGCTTCGCTGCCGTGAGCGCTTGCCAGGCGCTTGCCATCGGGACTAAAGGCGACGTCCATAGCGGAGCCGGCGCGTTGCTTTGTCTTAAGTGTCAGCAGGTGCGTGCCGTCGCTGGCATTCCATATTTTCAGGTCGCCGGTGTGATAAGACGCGGTAACGATGCGCTTTCCGTCGGGGCTGAAGTCCAGACCGTCCACATATCCCGGGCGATCAATATGCTGGAATGTGTGGAGTTCCGTGCCGGTTGCCGAATCCCACACTCGAATGTGGTGCTGTCCATAGGAAGCGGCAAGTTCCCTACTGGATGGATTGAATGCGAGGCAATACACGCCATAATCGGGACCACTGAGACCGATCTTCAGGCTATGCCTCTCCACTCCCGTGTTCGCGTCCCATATCTTTACCTCGCCCACATCACCACTTATCTGCGCGCCGCTCGCCAACCATTTGTCGTCTGGGCTAATCGCCACGCTGTTGATAGGCGAGTCGTGCCCCTTTAGCGTCAGCAAGTCCGTTCGCGTCTGAACGTCCCAGATCTTCACGTCGTTCCCTGCCGCGCCAATGAGTCGCTTGCCGTCGGCGCTAAAGACCGCTGTTGGTGGCCCTGGGAAGGCGGTCGTGGCTTTGGCATCTTGAACAGTGCGGAATTCCTGAGGAGAGCGGGCGTCCAAAATTTTTATAAACGTTCCCCCAATTACCGCGAGGCGGGCGCCGTCGGGACTATACGCCACGTCCTGCGAAGTGAGTCCTGGCCCCGAAATTCCTTTGAGCATGAATAACTGCTCGCCCCCTTCCGTGTCCCACACTCTAACAAAGCCATCGAATGTACTGACGGCCAGACGCTTGCCGTCGGGTGTGAATGCTAAACCCAGAACCCTGGTATTACCCCGGCTACGAAGCGTTTTCACCTCTGCGCCGCTTTTCGGATCCCAGATCTTGATGTCGTCGCCATGAGAACTGGCAAGCTGTCTGCCATCCGAACTGTAAACGACAGGTGTGTCCCAAAAGTTACTAGGGCCCGGAAGACTAAAAAGTTCCTGGCCGGTCGCGGCATCCCAGATTTTTACCTGACCGGGTATGGGTTTCTCGTAATGCGTTTGGCCCGCACCCGCACTGGCAATTTGTCGGCCATCTGGGCTGAATGCTTTTCGCTCTCTTCTTTTTGTTGGTAGAGCTTCTGGTTGAAAAACCGCGCGCGACGGCCGGCGGCCTCGGCCGATGCCTGCTTCGCTTCTTCTTGGCTCGTGCGATTGTTCTTGCCCGGTTGTTCGCCCGGCTTCGGCGCGGGCTGTTCTTCACCGGACTTGTTGCCGGCACGCTCGGGCGCGTTCTGTG
>JANNTN010000168.1:0-6161 GCA_031394445.1 Anatilimnocola sp. | reverse complement strand
GTTCCCAAGCGGAGCTTGGGAACGAGGGTAAAACGCAGTTGGCGATTGAGAATCGTTTTGCGGGGCTCGGTCCGGCGAAGGGCCTCGCCGGACTACTTTGGTTGAATGCGCGTTGGAGGGCTCCGGGAGCAGGTTTGCTCCCGGCTGGGGGTGGGTTTGGGGTGGGCGGAGGGTGAAAAGGGGAAATGGGGGTGTGAAAGGGGGTGGAGAAATGGACCAGACTAGTCCATTTGTCCGGAGGAGCGGAAAAAAACTTGCGGCGAGGGGGATTTGCGGAAGGTGCTAGCTGGGGAGGGGTTGCGCGGTGACTAGTGTACATAAGTTCTATTAGGGATGAAAATCCGCGAACAAGTTTCTTGTGGACCTACGACGCGGTTCCTAAAACTGGCCCTCGTTGACGCGTGGTGACGCACGTTGGTCACAAGTGGAGTGGCCGTGCGACGCGTGGTTGGGAGCGCGGCGGCGACGAGCGAACTGTTCGCACGATTCGCAGCGGAGAATCGTCCTCGGGTCTCTACCCGAAGTGCTCGTTCGCTGCCGCGTACACGCGTTGACGCGGAATTTTTTCATTCTTGGGAGAGTTGATCATGAGCGAGAGCGGTGCGGTGGGGGCTGCGCGTGTTGAGGAGGAGACAAATCTCACACAGAGGCACGGAGGCACAGAGGAGGGAGTGCAGAGTGCTGACGAGAGTGGTGATTCAGGGAGCGGCGCGGAGGTGGTTGAGGGGGACGAGGCAGGAGCCTCGGGGTCGGGGGTTCCCAGGCGGGAGCCTGGGAACCAGATGGAGAACGCCGCGGAGGTGGACAGTTCACGGAACGCCACGGAGGGCGTTCCCTACAGCGCGGATGTGGTTGTGAAGAGAGAGCGGGAGGAGGCAGTGGCGAGGATACGGAATTCGACGTTGCCGCCGGTGATGAGGGAGCGGTTGGCGGCGGTGATGGAGACGAGTGAGTCGTCGTATTTGGATGTAGCCGTGTGCCTGGAGGCGATTGAGGAGACGCTGCCGGAGTTTTTGCGTGGTGAGCGGAGGAATGTGGCGCGGCCGAGTCATCCGGTGGGAGAGGCGTTCTTTCATGGGACGGAAGAGCTGACGGATGCGGAGGCGGAGACGCTGGCGACGAAGCAGTTGGAGCGGAGTGGGTTGCTCCGGGGGCAGCGGGTGAGAGGGAGTAGCGAGTAGGGAGTAGGGGAAGACAGAGGGACGGAGTTGATTTTTGACCACGGATCTTTTTTTTGAGAGGTGACGATCATGGCGGAATATGCGACGGGGAATGCGCCGGGGTTTCAGACGCAGTTGGAGGCGGCGGAGAGCGAGGTGTTGTGGAGCGGGAGGCAGGGGCAGGATCAGGTGGCGACGAAGCGGATCGCGTTGATTAGCTCGGCTGTCGATAGCGGCAACACGCCGACGACCACGCTGCGGGGCGGCAATTTGCTGGGGATTTTGGATTCAGGCGGGAAGGCGAACACGTATTCGCCCGATGCGACCGATGGGCGGCAGATCGCGGTGGGCATTTTGGAGCACAACCAGGACATGCTTGTGAATGGGAGTGCGGCCGATCGCTTTACGCAGATGCTGATGCACGGTTTGGTGCGCGATAGCGAGCTGATCAATCTCGACCCGCGAGCGAAGCAGCAGCTTGGGATGCGGTTTCTGTTCGATCGGGAAGTTTCGCCGCAGGCGGGGGTGTTGATGCATCCGCGGGGCGTGTATCGCAAGAGCTCGAACTACACGGTGACGGCCAACGATAACGGCTTGCTATTTCTCGCGACGGCGGCGGTGACGTTTACGCTGCCGACGAAGCAGAACGGACTGGCGTTTCGGTTTGTGCAGACGGCGGACGCGAACCTGGTGATTGCCGGCTCGGCGGACATCATCGCGAAGGGGAACGCGGCGGCGAATAGCGTGACGTTCAGCACGTCGAGCGAAAAGATCGGCAGCCATGTGCTGGTGGAGTGCATCTATGTGGGCACGAGCACGTTGAAGTGGCTGGTGACGAATTTGGGGGCGACGACGCCGACGGTGGCGTGAGTAATGTCATTTGTCATTAGTCATTTGCTGTTGGAGGTTCCTGCCTCTCGCAAATGACAAGTGACGAATGACAAATGACGCTACCGGGAGCAGGTTTGCTCCCGGCTGATGGGATTTCATTCATTCATTTTTACTTCAGGAAACAAACGCTATGACATTGGCAACTTCGCAGATTTTGGCGCCGAAGACGATTCAGAAGGCGATTTCGCAGCTCGATTTGCCGGGGACGAGCTTGCAGAACTTGTTTGGTTGGGGCTTGGGGGGCAGCAATGTGGCTCGCCAGGGCGGCCGCAATTTTAGTTATGACATTTTCAATCTGACGCGCCGGGTTGCGACGGGAAGAGTGCCCGCGGGAACGCTCGCCGTTACGAAGCCGCAAGCGGTGGGGACGCGGCAGGCGACGTTTCCGCGGGCGGCGGAGCGGATTCAGTTGCTCGACGAGGATTTGCTGAATCGGCGGCCGATTGGCGGGCCGGGGGTGGGTCTCGACCGCGGCGAGGTGTTCGTCACGCGGCAGGAGGCGTATCTGGCGCAGCGGTTCGCGAACCTGGTCGAGTTTCAGACGGCGGCGATGTTTCGCGGGCAGTATTCGTACTCGGCCGATGGCGACTTGCTGCGGCATGGGTTCAGCGGCGGCGATGTGACGATCAGCTTTGGCGTTCCGGCGGGCAACTTGACGCAGCTCGACATGCTGGGGGGCGGCAACATCTTGAACGCCGACTGGGCAACCGCGGCGACCGATATTCCCGCGCAACTGCACAACATCAATGCCGCGATGATTCAACTGACAGGCATGGGCCTCGCGCATGTCGTGCTGACGAGCAGCGGTTGGCAGAAGATCGTGAACAACACGAAGGTGCAAGATCAGGGGGGCTCGACGGGGCCGGTGTTTGAATCGATGCGGCGCGTGAGCGCTGGCGAGTTCACGGCGGTGCTGCGCGGGTTGCCGTGGCTGACGTTTCATGTGATTGATTACGGCCTGGAGATTTTCAACGGGTCGAGCGAGGTCTTCACGAAGTTGATTGAGGACGATCACGCGGCGTTTTTGCCGGAGCCGAGCCCGCGGTGGGTGCAGTATCTCGAAGGCTCGGAGCTGGTGACGGAAGGGCCGAACGGACCGAAGCACGAGCGGTACGGCTTCTATGCGTATGCATTTCCGACGCACGATCCGAGCGGGTGGGAACTGTGCGGTGTGTTCAACGGGATTCCGGCGCTTTATACGCCGTGGGCGGTGGCGTATGGGTTGATTACGGGTGGGAGCTATTGAGGTCAGGGGACAGAAAGAGCGGCGGGGTGTTTGTTCGAGTCGGACAATCGGCGAAATGCTGTTGGCTCGTGGCGCTGGTTGTTCTTTCTGTTCGCTGAACCCTGTTTTTGATTCGTGTCGTGGTGTGTTGGAGTTGATGATTGGCGGCAATGCTCCGGGAGCAGGTTTGCTCCCGGCTGGGGGATGGAGGAGGATCATGGCGACGCAGATTTATTGTGTGAAGGCTGATATTGAGGCGATTTGGCCGGCGGCGGAGTTGCTGGCGAGCGTGGATGACGATGGGGGCGGCACGCTGAGCGCGACGGAGCTGGGGTATATCGATCGGGCGATTGAGCGAGCGGCGAATTTCATCAACGCGCGGCTGGAGATGCGGTATCGGGTGAATGATCTGGCGGCGAATACGTGGTGCCGCGATGCGAATGCGGCGCTGGCGGCGTATTGGCTTTCGACGCGACGGGGCGATGCGGCTCCAGCGCAGCTTCAGCAGCAATATGACGCGTATGTGACCGCGCTGACCGAGATTGCGGCGGGGCGGCTGAAGGTGCCGCAGCAGATTGACAGCTTTGATACTTCGCCGGGGCTGACGAATTTTGAGATTGATTTGGGTCAGCCGCATCGGAAGGCGAAGGTTGTGGATGAAACGAGTATTTGAGACGGGTTCTTAGCCGGGACCAAACTTGGTTCCGGAGCCGTTGGGCAAGCTGCCAGCTTGCACATGCATCAAGCAAGGCTGCTTGTTGCTACAGGTGTGACAAGCAAGCTGCTTGTCGCTACGGGTGTGTCGGAGTTGATGAATCATTGCAGCGTTTCCGTGAGCAGGTTTGCTCCCGGCTAGTAAGAAGTTATCCACCATGAACATCTTGAAATCACTTCGACATGCTTTGCTGGGTCGGCCGCAGCCGAAGGTGACGCGGCTGGATGCACCGGATTCGCAGGGGATGCGGATCGATGAGCTGCCGCCGTTTTCGTTGAAGACGGCGGACCTGATGCGCTATGACCCGCAGGTGCGGATTGGGCTGGGGGCTCGCAATGGTTTGCTCATGGCGGCTGAAGTGGAGGTGAGCGGCGACAACGGGGCGGTGAATCGGTGGGTGCAGCAGCAGTGGAACGCGATTTGGCATGGCTCGGCCCATCAACTGTTGCGGGCGAAGCTGTACGGGTTTTTGCCGTTTGAAGTTGTCTTTCGCCGAGGGGAGGGCGGGGAGCAGAGCGGGCGGATTGAAGTGGATCGGCTGATTGACCGGCATCCGAGCGATACGAGGTTGCTGATGGAGGGGGATAAGGTGGTGGGGTTTTCGTATGAGAGCGACGAGAGCTCGATTGAGCGGGGGAGGGGTAGACAAGGAGAAGGGGGGAAGGGGAGAAGTTCGTCCAATGTCGTAGATCTCTTCGCGCCGCAGGCGTTGGTTTGCACGTTCGATGCGGATGGGAGCAATCCGTATGGCTGTGCGCTCTTGGCGCGGGCGTATCCGGCGTGGTTTGAGAAGTGGATGCCGGGCGGGGCGAAGAAGACGCTGCGTCTGCGGATGATTAAAGACGCGTATATCGGGGATATTTTTTGGTATCCGCCAGATCGTCGGTTTCAGATGCCGGATGGTAGCGAGGTGTCGTATCGCGTCTGGCGCAAGACATTATCGGCACGCGGCATAGCGGCGGGGCACTCACGATGCCGCTGGTGCGCGATGCGATGGGGAACAAGCTGATCGACTATACGCCGCCGCAAGGCATTCCCGGCTACACGCAAATTTTTCGCTGGAAGGCCGACCTCGATTTGGAAATCTGGAAGGCGCTGGAAATTCCGCCCGAGATTATTCAGGCCCAAACGAGCGGCAGCGGCTTCAGCGGACGGTGGATTCCGTTTGCGATCGCGCTGTCGGCCGTGCATCAAGAGCTGGCCGAGCTGCTGCGGTGCATCGATCGCGATATTTTGCGTCCGCTGGTGCAGCTCAACTTTGGGCTCAACGCGAAGTACGACATTCATCCGCGTTCGCTCGTCGAAACGTATTCGGCGATGTTTGGTAGCCGCGATCAGTTTCGTGTGCCTGGGCGGCAGCAGGCGGAGTCGGCGGTTGAGACGAAGTTTGAGTGAGGAGCGGAGGACAGAGGTCAGAAGTCAGAGGACAGCGGTATGTATCGTCGATTAACAGAATCAGATGTGGCTGCGGTGGAGCGGGGTTTGGGGGCGGGGTGGCGGCATTTCGAGATTGCGAGGGAGCTGGATTTGTCGTTGTGGACGATTGCGCAGATTGCGGATCGGCGGCGGTTCGAGCGTGATGATGGTGTGGAGGGCGGCGATGAGTTGCCGGAGGATGATGGTCCGCCCGATTATCAGGCTCGGAATCTGCGGCGGTGTCCGAGTTGTGGGGCGATGATTTATGTCACCCCCTGCATCGCCTGCCAGATGGCCACGCTGACCCAGCCTGTGCCGCCTGCGCCCGAAATCGACGATGAGCCGGAGGAGGATGAGCCGCGGATGACCCGCAAGCAGCGGCGGTGGCGGCGAAAGCGTGTGCGGGAATTGGTGTTTGGAGAAGTGAGAGAAGACGACGAATGACACGGCTCGACGAAGCCGGGACTGAAGAATTTGAACACGAGGTAACAGAGGAAACGGAGAGGGAAATAAGCCACAGATGAAACACTGATTTTCATAGCCCGGCGGAGCCGGAACCAAGAGGCAGGAAGAAACCACGAATCAAACAAGTTCAACGAATCAGACAGAAGTTGGCCGCGGATGAACACGGATGACACGGATTTTTTGAACAGTAGGTAACAGAGGAAACGGAGAGGGAAATAAGCCACAGATGAAACACTGATGCGGGTATTCCCGCCGGAGTACCGGCACGGATAAATGCAAAGAGATGATG
>JANNTN010000135.1:0-12582 GCA_031394445.1 Anatilimnocola sp. | reverse complement strand
CGGCCAAACGTCCCAACATGGTGGCGGCCCAGTAGGCCGCGTCGGCCTTGGGATTGGCCAGTTGTTGAATTAAGGCCGCCTCCGCCTCAATCGGAGGTGAACCCAACTCCTCCAGGGCGCTAACTGCCCACTCACACACTTGCGAGTCATCATCAGCCACGGCTTGAACTAGTTCCTGCGCGGCTTCGGCAGCACCTTCGCCTAATTGCGACAACGATTGAGCGGCCGCTCTGCGCAAGGCCACGTCTTGACAGGTGAGTTGCGCCCGTAAGTCGGTCAGCGTCGCGTTCATGAGTCCGTTTCGAATGTTGGGGCAGCGGGACGAAGTTACACCACTAAAACTCGCTTCGCTCGCACCTGTTATTTGTGATTCCAGGACTCAGCTGCCTGCGCGGTTCGCTCTTCCAATTTGTGTCGGACTTCCTCCCGCACCTCGCCCGCACGCTCTTCGTTGACGCTCACGGTGGGCATCCACCCATTCCAGAAAATCTGTAAAATTCCGAGCGCAACCATCACAGGAAAGAGAATTACGATGAGAAGTGAGCCCCAGCGGCTGCTAAGCCGTTTTCGGATCGGACTAGGCAATCCGAGGGTGGCTGCACCCACAATGCGTTGGGGAACGGTCTTGCGTTTTCGTCGCGTCATGGCGTACTCGCTCGTCAAAATTGCGGCTCGCCGCCAGTAAGTACTCGAATATCAGCACGGCGCAAAGATTAGTTTCGACGAGCAGGCCTTCGATGAGGCGAAGTTCTTGGATTCGGCTGACAAGCGAATGGCCATGAGCGAGCCGCTTAAGTCTCCTTCACCGCTGCCACGAGCCTCCCAAACTGGTTCGTTCGATGCGTCTATCGCGATTGACTTCCCCCGCGCTTGAGCGAAGCTGCTGGGCGAGAACAGCTAGCATGTTGCCAGTGATTAGAGACCGCGCCCGGCTTGACCTTGGCAACGGCAGTACTTCGCCGTCGTAGAAATCGCTCTTCGTTGCGGTCAGGCACGCTCTTCAGCGAAGTATTCAGGTTCGTTCCGTCGCCTTTGCGCGGTGGTGATTTTTCTCAATCGTAGGCGGTGCCAAGAATTACTGTACATTGGTATAAAAATTGCAGCGACAGTTTCTTTTTCAGTGCCGTCTGCCAATTCGGCATACCGCCATGCAACGCCTGCCACCGATCTTTGACAATTTACCCAGCCAGCCGGCCAGCATGCCTCGGCCACCACTCACCTGGCGCTCACGAACCGATCACTAACCACTCACCTGGCGCTCACGAACCGCTCAAGGTGAGCGCTTTCGGAAAAAACGCCAAGCTACAAAGCACAGCCGCTCAACGACTTACAAAAACAGCCCGCACCAGCACTCGCCAGAAGTGAGCAGTTAGCAGAAAGCACCTGCCTCAGCCAAACTCGCCTACCGACCGGCAGACGAGTTGCCGAGGTCGCGGGTGTCGTCGGGTTTGAGCTGGGTGGCTTTGCGATTCTCGCGCTGAATCGCGTCATAGACTTCTTGGCGGTGAACCGGAATGGCACTGGGTGCGTCGATACCGAGGCGCACCTTGTCGCCGCGGATATCGACAATGGTCACTACGATGTCGTCGCCGATCATGATGCTTTCGTCACGGTGTCTCGACAGAACCAACATCGGTGGCTCCTTCCTCAAAACGGCCGATCGCTTGCTTCGGCTCGGGTAGGTCCAGGGCAGGGGGAGGTGTACGGGCCTGGCGACCGAAGGGCGGGCGCGCGGGAGTTTCGCACCCACTATGCTTTCGGCTAGGGCAGCCGCGAGGTTGCTATCTATCGCGGTTGCCGTGTCACGCCAGAGCGAGTCACACAAGCACTATCGGAAGCAAAGGTTGCCCAGAATCACCCCGCTGCCCAGGCCGCATATCTTTGCAGGCAGTGCGGGATGTGAGGGCGAGAAGTCAGGGATCAGGGGGCAGGAATCAGGAGGCAGAGCGCTAGGCGCTTTTGCGGAGGAGCGATTGGAAGGGGTTGTCGATGGTGAGGGCGACGGGTTGTTCGTCGGTCGTGATGATCTGGCGGCCGAGCCGGCGGTCGAGATTGATAACGAGCGGGGCTTTGAGGTTCAGCGTGAGGTCGCCATCGCTTTGGCTGACAACATTAAGCACGAAAACCTGGTCGGAATGCGAAAATTCCAGCGGAGCGAGCTGGCCTCGCGACAGGCGTACGGCATAGTGCGGGACTAGTCGCCGCGGACTGACGACCGGCAGCGCTACCTCCGCCCGGCTGACACTTTGCAGCCACGCCAAGGTTGGATTTTCCTCGTCGGTGAGCAGCACCCAATGCCGGCAATCCTCGAAAGCCACAATACCACGTGGAAAATGCACGATGTCTTCGATTTCGACCTGGACGGGGCCAAAATGCTTGGTGGAAATTTGCATGGCCAGAGAGCGCTTGGTCCGCGCTCGATTACGAGAGCAGTGGGAGTGGTGCTTATTTCTTTCATCGGCCCGGTAAGGTCGGCGCAATCAGAAATACCGGAATAGATGCTAGCGTTGGCCGGTGTAGCAGGCTCGGCAGGAGCCTCGCCCTCCCGTACACGAACGGCTTTACGCTTTGAAGCGGTAGCCGATGAACGGGACAGATTGAATGTAGTCGCTGTAAAAACCGAGGTGGTCGCGAAGAGAATGAATGAAAGCGCCGAGAGAATCAGCCGTGACGGCGTGACGCCGAGTACTGACGGCCTGCGCGATGCGCTGACGCGACAGGGCCTGGTTGGGCCGGGAAGACAAAAATTGGAGAATACGAAATTCTACTATCGGGAGGCGCAGGGAGCCCTCGCCCCGTTTGGCCGCATACGACCAGGGGTTCACTACGCCATCGCCGAGTTCAAAACGGCGACGGCGGGCGCGCCGCTCGACATCGTGGACGTCACTGACGTGGACGTAGCTGATTTCGACGGATTGTTCGGCCGGTTTGGGATCCAACATGACCGTATTATACGCAGACGACGCTGACGGGCACGGACCGGCTTACAGCCCGCCCCGTTTTAATCGTCTTCCGCCAGCACGGCAGGCTATTCGGCGGCAATCAACTCGGCGTCGATCACCTGAAGCAGCTTGCTGATGCAAAGCTGGTTCATGCTGGTCTTGCGGTCGTGAGCTTCGGCCCGGAGCGACTCGTGGAGGCTCTTGGGGAGGCGAACCGTGATGACGCGAGTTGGCTCGCGGCCGTCGGCGGCAGCACCGCTACGATCGCGCAGCTTGGCCAGCATGAGCTGGATCTCGTTGTACTCTTCGGTCTTCTCGAAGGCCGCCAGGTCTTCCGGGGTGACGAACAGCTTGCGGAGCAAGCCATCGACGCCGAGAACTTCGCGGAAAAAGGTGATCCAATCCGGTTGCTGTTGGAACATCTCACTGGCGATCCGCTGGGCGGTGCCCCGGCGGTCTTCGTGTCCAACCGGCATCGGCGGGTTGGGGTTAGCGGACATGTTTGGGGTGAACGGGGTAGCAATTGCCATTTCCATGACTTGGCTCCTTCCAAATGGGAACATTGATGTGCGGGGTAAATCCAATTCGCAGCCCCACGGACGGCGATTTCCCAAAAAATACGGAAGCAGTCAAGAGCAGCATGAATGTGCTTGCAGTGCTTGCACTTACGACGACAGCGTGATCGTGCTGTCATTTTAAGCGGGGGTGCTTAAAGTGCGGGCGGAGTGTCGGCTGCACAATTTTCAGGCAGAGGCAAAAGTCCCATTTGGCGAAGTGTCTAGCTAGCGGGTGTGACAAATTGCGGAGATATCACACTAGGTAAGGGCTGGTGATGGTTTGGGGAAGCTGCAAACCGGAAGTGGTGCGAGGCTCGAAGGACAGATACCAGAGGGCATGGAGTCGAGGAAAGTGTTGTTTTGATGCTTGGCGCGGGGCGGCGAGCGGATAGGCTCATGGTTGAGCGGCCGGTTAGGGCAGAAAATATCTGGGAAGGCGCGGCGGAAAAAAGTGAAAGTTCTGCCAAATCGGCAGGACTCAATTGGCAACATGGGGCAAAGCACCTAATGGCGGGGCGATCGGGATTTCGAAATTACGCGCTGTTGAGCGGTTTGGTTACGGCCGACCAGCTTGAGCAGGCGGTGTTGACAGCGGGCGTGGGGGCGGAAGCCGCGGCGGGCGGTGCATCGGGACCGGTGGGCCCGCCATCGGCTGAGGCGGACGATCTCGCGCTGGCGAACCGGCTGGTCGAGATGGGGATTCTGACGCCCTATCAAGCGGCGCAGATCAAAGGTGGCCGCACGAAGTTCAATCTGGGTCCCTACATCGTCATCGACTTCATCGGCAAGGGCGGGATGGGGGAGGTCTATAAGGGCGTCCATCACTTGATGGGGCGCGAGTGCGCGATCAAGACGCTGCCACTGCACAAGGCGACCCCCGACGCGGTCACAAACTTCATGCGGGAGGTCCGGACGCAGGCGCAACTCGATCATTCCAATCTGGTGCGGGCGGAGTTTGCCGGTCGAGAGGGTAAGACGCACTACCTGGTGGTGGAGTATGTGCCGGGCGTGGATTTGCGGCGGCTTGTGCGACGACAGGGAGAGGCGCTCTCACAGCAACAGGCGGCGAGCGTGATCTTGCAGGCGGCGCGGGGGCTGGATTACGCACACAAGCGGGGCATGGTACATCGGGACATCAAGCCGGGAAATATTTTGGTCACGTCGCAGGGAATCGCGAAGGTTTCAGATTTAGGGTTGGCGGGTTTTATTTATGACGCGGAGAATGACCCGCGGGCGGGGAAGATTGTGGGGACGGCGGACTATTTAGCGCCGGAGCAAATTCGATCGCCGGGTGAAGTGTCGCATTTGATCGACATCTACTCATTAGGATGCACGTTGTATTACGCGATCACCGGGAAGGTGCCGTTTCCGGGGGGGACGGCGAAGGACAAGGCGCGGCGGCATTGCGAAGACACGCCGTGGCATCCGCGGAGGTTCAATCCCGACTTGAGCGAAGAGTTTGTGGAAGTCATCGCGGACATGATGGAGAAGGATCCCAAGGCGAGAGTGCAGTCGGCGGCGGAAGTGGTGGATCGATTGGAGCAGTGGGCCGGGGACGCGGCACCCATAACCGCACCGAGCGGTGTGCGATCGTCGTGGTCGGTGGGGCCTCCGCCGAATGCGGTGGAAGACGAGCGAGAGTTGCCGCCGGATGACGGAGAGTCGCCGAGTGGGGGAGAATGGAGCGGGAGTCAAATGTCGCAGGGGACTTTTGCTGTCTCGAGCGGAGAGACGGCACCGCTGCGAAGCAAGAGCCGACCGATGCCGGGCTTGCAGCCGATGGTGTCGGCCGGGCTTTCAACGAACGAGGTGATTGTGCGGACGCTGATGGTGTCGATACCACTGTCGATGTTGGTAGGGGCGCTCATTGCGGCGGCGGTGGCGTCGTGGTTTTGGAGATAAATTCTGAATGCAGAATTCAGAATGAAGAATGTGGAGTGGGGGAGAGATGGCGCGGGTTTTTGTTCCGTCGCAGTTGCGCGAGCTGACGGTGGGTCAGGTTGAGGTGGTTGTTGTTGGGGAGACCGTGCGGGAGGTTGTGCGCGAGTTGGAATCGCGATTTCCGGGGATGGAGCCGCGGCTGTGCCGGGAGGGGGAGTTATCGCCGGCGCTGCAGGTGTCGATCGATGGAGTTTTTAGTCGCGGTGGGTTGGATGCAAAGGTGGAGACGGAGAGTGAGGTGCATTTCTTGCCGGTGTTTGGGGGTGGGTAGCCAACTAGCAACAGTCCCTCGCTTACGCTTCGGGTTAGTGTTGCTGGCATTGATGTTATTCGGGGAGACGAGACGACTGACCCGCGAGAGGCCAGACGGGCTTGCCGGGGGTGGTGAGGCGGATGGACCAGAGGGAGCCGCCGGCGGTGATGAAGAGAGTTTGCAGATCGTCGCCGCCGAAGGCGCAGTTGGTCGTTTCGTCGCGCGGGATGGGGATGAATTCGAGGAGTTGGCCTTCCTGCGTGAAGACATAGACGCCGGCGGTTGGTTTGTCTTGGGTCTCGTGGGGCGGATTTTGCTTATTGAGGCCGGCGGCAACATAGAGACGGCCAGCGGCGTCGAGCTTCAGCCCATCGGGACCTCGCGTTTGTTTCCAGTCGCGAAGTAATTTTTGCGTGGCGAAGTCGGGCGTGCCGTTGAGGTTGAGATTGAAACGCCAGAGTCTGCGCGCGCCTCCGAGAGTGTTGTTATTGTTGTCGGCGACGAAGAGATATTTGTCGTCGGGCGTGATGACGAGTCCGTTGGGGCGATCGACTTCGTGCGCGATGATGCGGGTGACCTGGCCAGGAGCGTCGATGCGATAGACGCCTTCGATGGGCTTGCCGGCGGCGTCGAGTAACTCCATCTGGCTGCGGTCGCCGTATTGGGGATCAGAGAAGTAGATGCGGCCGTGGGAGTCGATCGTCAGGTCGTTGGGTTGGTTGAATCGTTTGCCGTCGTAGGAATCGGCGAGGATGGTGAGCGTGCCGTCGGGTTCGAGGCGGCTGACGCGGCGATAGGCGGGCTGGCACATGATCAGGCGACCTTGGCGATCGAAAAGCAAGCCGTTAGTGCCGGCGTTCTCACGGTAGATCGATTGGCGGCCTGCTTTGTCGCGGCGATAGATGTGGCCGCCGCCGCTGGTGAGCAAGCCGAGTTCGGAATGCCAAGCGGGACCTTCGCCGGCACCTAGTTCGGCCAGGAGCAGAGGTTTTGAACCTGGAGCGAGGATGGGATCGGCAGCTAGCGCGGGAAAGGTGATGAAAACAACGAGGAGCAGTGGCGGAGCGAGGCGAGGATGGAAGAAGTGCATGGGAAGGAAGAGTTTGTTAGAGACCGATGGCTTGCATGAGTTCGAGGTTGAAGGCGCGGTCGATAAACCAGGCGGAGCCAAAGAGGGCGAGGAGTATTGAAATGCCGATGGCGAAGTAGCTGCCGTATTTCCAATAGTGGAGCAGATAGGCGAGTGGCAGTAGTAAGGTAGCGATGACGAGTTGACCGAACTCGACGCCGAGATTGAAGGAGAGGAGGCAGCGGATGAGGCCGACGGTGGGAAGCTCCATTTCTCGCAGGACGTTGGCGAAGCCGAAGCCGTGAATGAGGCCGAAGAAGAAGGTCAACAGCCAACGCGGAATGCGGAATGCGGAACGCGGAGCGAGGAATTGGTTGCGGGAAACATTCTGTGCCCGAAGAATCCAAATGTTCTCAAGTGCGACATAGACAATGGTCAACGCAATAGAGGTTTCGATGAGACGAGAGGGAAGGTGAATGACGTCGAGCGTGGCGAGGATGAGGGTGAGACTGTGGGCGATGGTGAAGGAGGTGATGATTTTTACGATGTCGCGAAAACTGCTGACGACGATGAGGGCGATGAGGAAGCAGATGTGGTCGTAGCCGATGAAGATATGCTCGACGCCCATTTTGAAGAAGCGCCAGAGGCGATCGGTGAGCGTGTGTTGCGTTTGCGGGCGGGAAAACTCAAAGCCGGTGAAGTACTCGAAGTAGTCCTCGATGGCGGTGAAGGAAGTTTCGTAGATGTCACCGCGGCAAGCGAAGACACCTAGCACGGTGTGGCGATCAGTGAACTCGGGGAAGAAGCCGAAGGCGATGGCGACGACTTCGGGCGGGTCGTCGAGAGTTCGGAGAAACTCGAAGTGAATCAGGCCGTTGGCGGAGTGGTATTCGGCGGCGGGGATCGAGTCGCCGATGTCGGAGGGCCAGAGGAAGCCGCGGAATTGGCCGAGGTCGGCGGTGTCGTCGTTATCGCTGATGGCGAGGCCGAGTTTAGACCGGAGAAATTCGGCGAGGTGCGGAGCGTGGCGGTCGAGTTCGGACTTTTGCAGGCGGCCGTCGGCGTTGTCGTCGAGCGGAGTAACTTTGAGGAGCGTGAAGATGTCGTAGGTGAGGCGGGTTTCGATCTGCGCCTCGGTGATGTTGAGGCGGACGTAGCTGGTGTCGGGGTTGTGAGCGAGGAGCGTCGCGGAAAGGACGAGAAGGAATGGCGACATATTCGAGTTCAACCGTTCTTCTTTTAACACAGAGACACAGGGTCGCCGAGGCACAGAGAATTAAGAAAAAGTTGCTCTTCCGAGATTTCTTCTCCGTGTCTCTGTGGCTCCGCGCCTCTGTGTTAAGTCTAAGAACGTTGGACGTGCCAGCCGGCGCTCCGATGAAACGAGTCGCCTTGACCTAGGGTTTGTAGGTGATCCACATTGGGGAGGCCCAGACAAGTTCGCCGTCGGTTTGTTCGCCGCGGACGTAGTAGTAGCTTTCTTTGCCGGCGGTGGGGGCTTTGTCGGTCCAGGTGAATTCGACTTCGGCTTTGTTGGGCTCAGCTTTGTCGGACTCGAAAAGGACGTGCTCGACGTCGTCTTTGATGAGGGTGACCTTGGCGAAGGGGGCGGTGCCGACGAGCCGGACATTTACCGTGGGGGGCTCTTGGCTCGTGAAGGCGTCGCCGAGCATGTATTTTTTGCCGCCGGTGGTGCAGGTGTATTCGGCGATGATGTTATCGGTGGCGGCGTAGGTGTGACGCTGCTTCATTGCGGCGAGCATGGCCGCGCGGGAATTGTTCTCGGCATAGACCAGGGCATAGCTAATGTGCGTGGAGCCGTGGTCGCTGCTGGATTGGAATGAGAATTTGATTCCTTTGAGCAAAGCGAGATTGATGAAGCCCTTGGGCTCGAAGCCACCGAGGTTGAAATCTGCCGTGGGTGAGCGGGGAGCACCGGGGCGCTCGTAGTTCATGCGGCAGCCTTGGTAGATCTCGACCATGGGCTCCACGAGCGGATCGTTGTCGCGCCAGTCGGTGCCCATGGTGGTGGCGCTGGTGTGAACGGCGCAGACGCCATCGAACAGGTGGAGGTACTTGTACATGAGGGCGGTGTCGGGGGCGTTGATGACATTGTCGCGATCACTGATGGGCAGGCGCGGAAGTGTGCGGATGCCGCGGCGGACGAAAATCGCGTTGCGATGGCCTTCGGGATAGTGAACGGAGCGTTCGTGGGTGAAGGGAGGTTCGAAGACGCCGGGGAGGTGAAAGGCGTCGGTGGTTTTTTGGGTTAGCCACCAGGGATACTCGCGGTGGCCGCCGTTATCGTGATCGCCGCAGCCGAGCCAATCCATGTTGGCGACGTCGATGGCGTAGCGCCACATGTCTTCGAGCGGACCATCGTTGCCGCCATCGCCGCTGATTTCGGTGTGACGATGGAATTCGCCACGTGTGATGCGGAGGTCACGGCCGCCGACGTTGGAACGGTAGTCGCGAACGCGGGCGATGTCAGAGCGTTCGCTCGTGGTGTCGGCGGAAGGCTGGGAGCTGGGATTCGGGACGACCTTGGCGGCGATTAGGGCGGCAGGCTTGGCGTCGCCAGAGATTTCAAGCCGGCTGAGATAGATGTCGTTGTCGAAGGGTTCTCGGCCGGCGAGTTGGCCGCCCGCGTTCGCACCGCGCTGAGTTACATGCCGGTCGATGCGGTGATCGCTGGAGTGGACGACGGTGAGGCCGCCGCTGGGGAGTGAAACAACCGCGGGGCAGTTGTAGAGCAGATTATCGGAATGGGGGATCAGAATGGGGCCGACCCACTGGTTGCCATCGTAGTAGGCGGCGTGGGTTAGCCAGACGGATCCGATTTGCGAGCGGAAGTCGTTTTGGCGAGCACGGGCGAGCACCCAGATGCGGCCGGCGTTGTCGCAAACGAGGCGGGCGATGTTGTTGTGGACGTTGCCGCGAACGGCCGCGCCTTCATCAGCGTCGGCGAGTGGTCCGGTGGCGGGACGGGCGGCGGCGGCTTCGGTTCCGCGGCGACGACGAGGGTCGGCACCGGGCAAAGCACTCGCGAGGAGTTGCGAGGTTTCTTGCCATTGGCCATCCTTTAAGATAGTGAGGCCGATTTGGCGGTCTTTATAGAGACCGATGCCGGCACGCTGCTCGAAGGGAGCGCCGCCGCTGAAATCTTTGCCCCAGGTGGGGCCGCTCTCTTCGTAGGAGACCCAGAGGGCACCTAGCTTGTCGTAAGCAATGGCGGGACGGGCTTCGTAGTCGTCGGTGTTGGCGGCAGGCTGGGCTTTATTTAGTTGTCCGGAGTTGTTGAGTTCGGTGACCCAGATGTCGTAATCGCCTTTGTCGTAGGTGTCCCAGGCGATGGCGACTTTTCCGCCAGCAGCGGCTGAGGTGGCGATGGCGGGAGCCCAGCAGTTGCGGGACTGTGCGCTGATGGTTTGCTCGGGGGCGAAAGTACCGCCTTGTTGGTGGCGGGCGAGAATTTTGAAGACGCCGTTGCGAGCGCCTTGCCAGGCGATCCAGACGTTGCCGGTGGAATCGGTGGCGGCGACAGGCCAGATGTCGGATTCTTTGGATTCGGAAATGCGAAGCGGCTCGCCGAGTTGACCGTTCTTAAAGGTACGGGCCCAAATGTCGAAATTGGCTTTGGGATTATTGGGAAACGGCTTGTATTCGCGATTTTGCGACCAGAAGATCCAGGCGGTGCCATCACCAGCGACGGCGATGGCGCTCTTATAGATGTCAGCACCTTTTTCTGTGACGACGATTTCGGAGCTGGGTGAGCCGCTTTTGACGACGCGGAGCATCAACTGATCGCCGCCGGGGGGACTGGAGAGGAAGGACAGGTCGCCGGGGTCTTTTTCCCAGGTGCGGGCCCGTTCATCGCGGTCGATGCCGGGCGTGTAGCTGGTGTAGGCGAGATAGATGGTGCCGGCTTTATCGGTTGCGGCGCTGGGATAGTCGTCGTCGGTCTTGCGGTCGTTGGTGAGTTGGTGAGCCGCGGCGATACGCTCGATTTCGACGCCACTATTCAGTCGCTCGATGTATTTGCCGTAGGGGATTTCGGAAAGCTTGAAGGCGATTTCGCCCTGATCGGTTTTGAGCGTGACCGTAGAGTCTTCGGTGACATCGGTGAGTGTGAGAAGGATGCCGTTGTCCGCGAGACCGCTGTTATTTCCCGCGCCGGCCTTGGCTTTGGCCTTCGCGGCGGCACCACCTTTGGTAGGAGCTTTTTGATTGTCGGCCGTTTTGGCTTTCGCCTTGGCGTTGGTCTTTTGTTGATTGGAGCGAAAATCGGCAGCGGGACGGGTCGAGGCGGTCCACGATGCGCCGCTGGCGTTGTCACCTTGCTCGAAGCGCCAGCCGCTGATGAGGGCAACCTTGCCGGGGGTGACCGAGGCGGTTCCGTTCCAGGATTGAGGAGTGCGATCGGCGAGGCCGAAGCGGACGCGGACACCGACATCTGCTGAATGGGCGGATGTGGCTAGTAGCGCGAAGAGGGTGGCTATTAAGGAGGATGTGAGGAGAGGGAGGGTTTTCATGTTGTAAGCGAATTAGAGGGCGAGACGGCGGCTTGTGGGTTAAGTCGCACCCGTTGCGGCAGCCGGGATTGTACTCTCGTGATTGGCAGGCTCAAGTTGGAGGTGGTTTTTGATGTTGAGCAGCGGGCACGGAAGGACCATGGGTCAAAATAGCTCGTCGAATGACAGGGAAGGGATGCGGAGTTGACCGTGGAGTGGGCGGGTAGGGTGAACGAGTTGAGGGGAGCTGCGGGATGGCTGCGGGAGCTGCGGGATGGCTGCGGGCGCGTGTGGAACAGTCGGATTTATGCAACACGGTGGCGTTCGCCTGTGATTCCTTGAGGGTTGTGCGGGAGGAATATGAGGTGCGGGCGGGGATGTTATCGAATTCTCAGTGAGTTCCTATTAGGGACTTTAATTCAGCTAGTTGGGAACTAGAGTGAGAACAAGAGTGCGCTGTGGCAAGAGGTTGTGGCGCGCTCATATCGGCCGATTTTGCTGGTTTTGACGCTGAATTAAGGGCGAGACAATTGCCATCGGGCGGGTGCTCGGGGGTTTGGGACGCACTTATTAATGACAATTTGGCGTGATAAACGGTCTGAATTTGAGCCGGGATGGGGCCGCTCGACAGGTGGACTGTCAAGCGCGGGGGGAACGAATTTAGGACGGGTCGCGTCTGTGTAGAGGCATGCAATCCGGCTCTTGATAGCACGTTCGTGCTGTCGCGATTGTGTGCGGGGTTTTTTATAAGCCGGAACAAACATGCGAATGCGGAAAAATCGTAGTATTTCGCGGTTTTTTGCGTCTGGAACACCGCCGCGTGAGGCTAACGGCGGTTCGGCTGATGGCCCAGGGAGGGTGCCAGTCTGGTTGAGTTTTGGCCCGGTTGGAGGGCGAACTCTTGGACCTTTCTGTTAATGCTAGCGACCGACACCCATTGGAGGGGTCGTTGCGATAGTTCCCGGTTGTTTATGGTTGGCACAAATCTGGTTTTTTTTCCACCCATCAGGATCAAAATGCTGGCAGTGCTTAGGTAGTCCGTGTTAGAGTGTCACCCCTATAGGCGAATCCCTATCGTCATTCATGGGTTTTGCCTGAGGCATCATCTTTTCGTTTTTACCCTAATTTGTCCGGAGCAGATTGTGCATCCACGCGCATTGATAGCGTGTGGCGGCGCGATGTTGTAAACGGACCACTCAAGTCCTCATGAAGCGCTCACCACAACGCAAGGCAGCTCTCCGCCGGACCGCATCCACTAGCGCGCGACTCCAAGATCGCAATCGCAAGAAGCGGCGCAATTTCTTTCTGG
>JANNTN010000044.1:0-3200 GCA_031394445.1 Anatilimnocola sp. | reverse complement strand
GGCGAGCATTAGCGTGACGTTCGATCAGGACATGGCGTCGAACGATCCGACCGATCCGCGGTCGGTGCTGAATCCGCGGAACTATCGGCTACAAGGCGATGGGGGCCTGCCGGTTCGAATTTTGGGGGTGGCCTATAACCGCTCCAGCCGCACGGCGGTGATCAGCTTTGAGCCAATCGCGCCGGGGTCATACGAATTGGTCGTCTCGGCCGGCATCAAGAGTGATGACGGTTTGTCACTCGCCACCGATTACCATTCCGACTTCACGGCGATCTCGGATTTGACGTCGGTCTTGGATTTGAAATTCAGCGCGGCCCGCAGTGACCGCGCCACGGGCACGGTTTCGTTCGACGTGACAGTGACGAACAAGAGCGGCCATCGCCTGCTTTTGCCGCTGCTGTTGCAGCTTTCGCCGTCGGCCCGGTTCGACGGTGAGCCGGTGGGAACCTTTGGCCGCGCCGCCGACGGCTCCTGGTTGATCGATCTGACTGAGAATTTTCCGGTTAACGGCATTTTGGAACGGGGCCAATCCACGAGCGGGCGGACGGTAACGGTTCGCATTCCCACGCGGCGGCCTGTCGATTTCGACCCGACCGTGATTGGGCTGCCGACGGCTAACGCACTGCCGCAGTTTCTCACCTTCCCGATTCCCACGGTGCCCGTCGGCACGGTCTATCAGTATCAGGTCAGCGCTTACGACGAGAATGGCGACGATCTCTCGTTCCTGTTGGTGCGCGGGCCCGCGGGAATGACGGTCGATGCCGAAACCGGATTGGTCACCTGGACGCCATCGATTGATAGCCCGGAGCGGGTCGAGGTGGTGTTGCAGGTTTACGATTCGGCTGGCGCTCACGATACGCAGGCCTACCTGCTGCATATCGATGGCGTCAGTCGTGAGCCGGTGTTTGCCGAGTTGAATTCGCAAATTACGGGCAAGGAAGGGCAATTATTGGAGCTGCTCATTCAGGCGCAAGACCCGGAGAAAGATCCGCTGTTGTATTGGGCCGATCATCTGCCGCCGGGCGCGGTGTTTGACGCCTTGCGGCAAACATTGGTTTGGACGCCGACCTTACAGGACGCGGGAACTTATGAAAATGTGACGTTCGCGGTGAGCGACGGCCGGCAAGTCGTGCGCGTGACGACGACGCTCGTCATCGCTCCGTCCACTCCCGCGATTACATTCCTCGAACCGCCCGACGTGGTCGTTCGCGAAGGCGATAGCGTGAGCTTGCAACTGCAAGCCACCGATGAGCAGGGTTTGCCGCTCACGTTCACCAGCAACATGTTGCCGCCGGGCGCTGCGCTCGATCCCACGACGGGCGTGTTCACGTGGATGCCGGATTACACGCAAAACGGCCTGCACGTCGCGGAGATTACCGTTAGCAACGGCCTGACGGAAGCGAAGCAACTTCTGGGCGTCGTCGTGCTGAACGTGAACGCGCCGCCGGTGTTTGCGAACCTCGATCAGCACACGGGGATTGAGGGGCAGGAGGTTCTGATTCGCGCCGATGCGCGCGATCCCGACAATCTGTTGTTTTCGCCTCCCGAGCGTCTGCCCGATGGCACGCTCTCCCAAACCGACGCGGGCGTTTCGACGCTGACAATCACTGCCAGCAACCTGCCCATCGGGGCGACATTCGATCCGGTTACGCAATTGCTGAGTTGGACGCCGGGATACAACGCGGCCGGCCTGCATACCGTGACCTTTACGGCGACCGACGACGGCGACAACACCGGTACGCCCGCGACGACGATCCGCACCGTGGCCATCAACATCGGCAATGTGAACCGCTCGCCGCAGGTGCCCGTGCTGGAAAACAAAACGGTCCAGCGCGGAGCGGTGTTGGAGTTTTCGGTGGCGAACATCGACCCGGATGGAAATCCGCTGGCGCTCACGGCCAGCGGCTTACCTCGGTTTGGCACATTCACCGATCAGGGCAACGGAACGGGGCTGTTTCGCTTCGCGCCCGATTATGGAGATCGCGGCACTTACGCTATTACGCTGCGCGCCACGGATAACGGCGACGGTGGCGGCAGCACACAGGTGCTGTTTGAGCAGCGCAGCTTTGTGCTCGAAGCGCAGTCCCCCAACGAGCCGCCACAACTGGCATATATCGGCGACAAAGTTGCCGTGGCCGATAGCCCGCTACAATTCACGCTGTTTGCCAGCGACCTCGATCAGCTTCCGCTTGCTTTCACGGCGGTTGGCCTGCCGTCGGGGGCAACGATCACGCCCAGCCCCATCTATGGCCAGGCCATCGTGCAGTGGACTCCCGTGGCGGAAGACATTGGCACGCACGCGGTGACGTTCCGCGTGAGCGACGACGGCAACGGAAACGCCAGCCTGGCTTTGTCACACGAACGGACGGTCAATCTCGTCGTGCGCGCGGCAAATGCTTCTCCTACTCTGGCCGCCATCGGCAACCAAACGGTGGCGGAAGGTCAGCCGCTCGTTGTGACGCCAGTGGCGAACGATCCGGACGGTGATTCCCTCACGTGGAGCGTTACGAATTTGCCGCCGGGCGCGGTTGTCGATCCGGCCAGCGGCGTGCTCAGTTGGGCGCCGCAGGTGTTTCAGCGCGGCAATTATCCCAACATCACGCTCACGGCCAGCGACGGCAACAAGTCCGTTTCGCGGACCTTCGCGATCGAAGTTGCCAAGACGAACCAAACCCCGACGCTATTCGCGATGGCGGAGCAGGTCGGCCGCGAAAACGTGGAGATGAAGTTCAGCCTCGCGGCCACCGACGTGGATGGCGACGCGTTTACGTTCGTGGTGGTCTCGGGTTTGCCCACGGGAGCGCAATTGAATGCGCAGACCGGCCAATTTTTGTGGACGCCCAATTTCACTCAGGCCGGACAATACACGTTGCAAGTCGGTGCGCGCGATGCGGCCGGCCTCACGGCAGTTCGCGATGTGCCGCTACGAATCGTCAACGTCAATCGTGAGCCGGTGCTCAATGTTTCCCCGCGTTCCGTGCTGCTGGGTGAGTCGCTGCAATTCATGCTCGGAGCGCAAGATCTTGATGTCGGCACGACTTTCACGTACAGCGCGACGGGTTTGCCACTTGGCGCGACGCTGAATTCACAATCTGGCGCATTCGCCTGGACACCGGGCGTGGGGCAAATCGGCAGCCATGTCGTCACGTTCACTGTTTCCGATGGGGAAGCCATCGACTCGCAGATTATCGAGCTGCGAG
>JANNTN010000029.1:0-4733 GCA_031394445.1 Anatilimnocola sp. | reverse complement strand
TGGAAGCGGCCGCTGGAAAATCTGGATCCAGAAATGGGAACGGGATCTTATCCTACCGTGATCCAAACAAAAGATGGAAGCATTCATTGCTCCTACACACACGAAGACAAAAGGAACTTCGCCGGCAAGACGATCAAACATGTCTGGTTTAACGAGGCCTGGATCAAGGCGAGCTATTGAGCAAAGATTCTCAGCGAGACTTGCCATGGGTCGATGGTTTTCGACTTATTCGCCTGTGCGTCGGTTGGTGCATCGCTTTTTCGGTAGGTTTGTCTGACTCTGTTCAGCCAGTGCGGTCGAGGAAACACACAAAAGCAAAGCAGCCGTCCAACTTGAAGCAAACCGCCATTACCAATTCAAGTCGTACATCCGGTAGGTCTTCGTAATTGCGGCTCCGATTTGTCGCAGCGTGGCATAGGAAAGCTGGTTGCTCTCAATCACGGTGGAAAATTCCACTTCTTCAATACCCCGCGCTTGGATGGCAGGCAGCAAGTGGGTCACCATGACCGGGGCCAAGCCTCGGCCCTGAAACTCCGGCTCGACTTGCGCGCTGATGACGCGAATTCGCTTGATCGAGCGTCGATTAGCCAGCAGTCGGATGAAGCCAAATGGAAACAGCCGGCCGCCAATCGCCTTAATTCTCGGGTTGTAATCCAAGACCGCAAACACGGCCGCGACAGCGCGGCCATCGACTTCTGCGATCGTGGTCAGCTCCGGCACGATCAGCGCTTTAAGTCCCTGGGCCATGTGATCCATTTCTGCGGACGACAATGGCACGAAACCCCAAACGTTTTCGTAAGCCCGGTTGAACATCTCCAGGAACAATCGCACGTCGGCTTTGAAGTTGCGAACGTTTAGGGAGCGCAATTGAATATTGAACCGCTTCTGACATCTATGCACGACTGACGCTCGCTTCGCGATGACCTCCGCCAACGGGCCGGTTCGTTTACAAAACGCATACAGATCCTGCGACTTCCGAAAGCCGCAACCTTCGATGAGCGCCGCGTAATAGCGCGGGTTATAGGTGTTCATGAAGGTCGGCGCAGAATCGAACCCATCGACGAGCAGCCCACATTCGTGGTTCATCGATGGATTTGCAGGCCCGCGAACGACCGATATCTTTCGCTCGCCGAGCCACCGTTTCACAGCGTCAAACAGCGCGAACGCCGTTTCCTGATTGTCTTCGCATTCGAAAAAACCGAAGAAGCCCCGTTGCTCCTGATAGCGGCGGTTGTGAGCGTGATTGATGATCGCGGCAATGCGACCTACGAGAACATCGTTTCGCTTGGCAAGAAATGTTTGGATCTCGGCATCGTCATAGAATGGACTCTGGGAGTAGTTGAGCATCTCCTTGTGGTTGCCAAGCAGTGGTGGACTCCAGTGCGGATCGCCACGATAGATGGTCCACGGTAGCTGGATAAATTGCCGACGCTGCCACCACGTTCGAACCGATTCCACCAGCAGAGAGCTCATTGCGCGGGATGCCTCGTCAGGGTCAGGTCACGTTAACTGCTACTCGATCAGCCCCGTCTGCCGTCCTGCTTCGGCGAGTACTTGCAAGGCAAAGTCCAAGTCCGACTGGCCATGCAGTGCGGAAACGCACGTTCTCAACCGCGGCGCGTTCAGCGGCACCGCAGGGAATGCAACCGGCACCACAAACAAGCCTGCCGCTCGGCAGAGCCGGGTCATCTCCAGCGTTAGTTCCTCGTTTCTGGTCATAACGGGAACGATCGCTGTTTCGGTGTTGCCGATGTCGAAACCCAGTGTCTTGAGACCCCGGACGTAGTATTCGACGTTGGCGTGCAGCTTGGCGACCAATCCCGGCTCCCGTTCAATGACTTCCAGGGCCGCGATGGCAGCGGCGGTCGGCGCGGATGGCAAGGCCCCGCTAAAGATGTAGCCGCGGGCATGGTGTTTTAGGAACATGACGAGCTCCTCGCGCCCCGCGACGAAACCACCACAACTGGCGAGTGTCTTCGAAAGCGTACCCATCTTGATGTCGATGGCGTCGTCGGGCAGGGCAAAGTGTTCCTGAATGCCATGACCCGTTCTGCCGAGCACGCCCAAGCTGTGCGCCTCGTCCACCATTAGCAAGGCGTTGTAGCGGCGACACAAATCAACCACGTCTGGCAAATTGACGATGTCGCCGTCCATGCTGAACACGGCATCGACCACGACCAAGGTCCGCCTGCCGCTGGCCTGAACTAGCTTGTCACGCAGCGACCCCATGTCATTGTGATCGAAAACAAGAAATCCAGCCCCCGAGGCCCGGCAGCCGTCCACGATGCTGGCATGATTCCATTGGTCACCGATGATGCAGCAATTGAAATCGACGAGCGCGGAGATTGTCGCCAGGTTCGCCATGAATCCGCTGCTGTAAACAATGGCGGCATCGGCATGCATCCAGTCGGCTAATTTACTTTCTAACTGGCAATGCAGAGTCGTTGTTCCAGCCAACAGGCGCACGCCATGATGTCCGGTGCCAAATTCTTCCACAGCGGCAATCGCCGCCCGCTTCAAATGGGGATGGCCGAGCAATCCCAAGTACTCGTATGAAGAGAGCATGAGCATGCGCTGTCTATCAGCCACGACCCAGACACCATCATGCTCGGAGATGACAGACTCGAAAAAATATCTTCCCTCATCCTTCAAGGATTGCACACGGCAATTCATGAGCCGATAAGGTTCCAGCAAACGATCACGGTCCGAGACCACCCCAGACGCGTAAAGATGCGTAATGGCTGTTGGCCCCGCGAGTTGTGCTGCAGCGCATTTTGCCGCGCTGGTGCATTTTGTTGCGTGCTTGGCAATGGGAAGACTATCCAAGTAGTCCGCGAGTTCGGCGATCGTGCCCAGGGCATAAGCAGCGTCCGAATTTACCCGCTTGCGGGTCGCCTGCTCCAGTTCACAGTGGATCGAAGCGATGCCCAGCGAGTCGATGCCAAGCTGTGACAGCGGCGCATCAACGTCAATATCATCGACGGCGACTTGCATTTCTTCGCGGAGAAACGCAATGATCTTCTCTTTGATTAACGCGCGCGTCGGGCTTGATGTATCAACGGGCGAAATGAAACTGGGGGGCATCGATGTAGCCTTACACCCGGGACGCGGACGTACCCGTAGCAATTGCAAAGAAATCGCCAATCTTTCAACCATGCACTACCGTAGCCGATTGGCATCTGAATTCAATCATAATTCTCTACGAACTTCGCTACTCTCACCTGAGAGTTTGCCCAGGCGGTAAAGTCGTCCAGGCGAGAGGGAAAAAATGTCGCGGTCGAGTCTGATTCGGCAGGGCCCGCGGCGTACGGAGTAAAAATCAAGTTAAACGACGCATGTATCCGGAATCGCACTCATTAGCAGCGAGCGGACAGCAGGCAATGCCCAAAGCAACGGACGACCAAACGCGTGACGGGCAGATCGGTTAAAGTCAGATCGCTTTCTTCTTCGTCCTACGAGCAGGCTGCGAAGGAAGTTAAACTTGCTCCTCGCGATCACGTGATCTGAAACGTTTTTTCGGACCGTCATCAAACCACCGTTTTCGTCCGAGATATCCAACCGTTTGTTGAAGCACGATTTTCGTGCTGAGAACCCGAACGTTTTGTGCGAATGACTCTCGAAGGGACGATCACCGCTCAAATGGCTTGAAAGCTGGCGCGGCAATCGAACATATTCTAAGACGGCTCCGCTGGGATCCGAGTTGACTGGCTCATAATTGGTCGCAATGCTGCGGTAATGTTCTACCGCAGTTCGGCGGTCGAATACCTGTTAGGGAATTTGCGAGGAGCTCACCCATGATCGATTTTGCTGCCATTGCTGCCGCTTCCGCGGTCTGTGCAGCCGGCGTCATGAGTCCTGGACCGAATTTCATCGCAGTCACTCATCGCGCCGTCACTGCCCATAGAGCTGAGGCTTTCGCCTTGGTTCTCGGCGTGGTTTGTGTGAGTGCCCTCTGGGCATCTGCCGCGGTCTTCGGTCTAGGCTTGTTGTTCACGCTGTTCCCGTGGCTCTTCTGGTCGGCGAAGCTCGTGGGCGCCGCCTATCTCGTGTGGTTCGGTATTCAGCTCATTCGCCGCTCCACGCTACCGCTCCCGGAAAAGTCCGATCTGCTCACACCCTTGACCTTTCTGGGTGCTTTCCGCGACGGTCTCGTCACCAACCTCTCCAATCCCAAGGCGATGGTGTTCTACGCCTCGGTGTTCTCAGCAGCCGTGCCGGCCGGCGCTTCGTCAGCCACCTTGGCGGTGATGGTGCTGATGGTCGCCATCATCGCGGCTGTTTGGTATGGGGGCGTGGCGCTCGTTCTCTCCAGCGAGCGTGCCGCCCGTGCCTTTCGCCAAAAGAAAGTGCTTGTTGAGCGCGGTTGTGGTGCCTTCCTCATCCTGTTTGGGCTCCGCCAAGCCTTGTCTCGATAGTAAACGCCAAAGCCCTTACCCTCTCGGTCAACCGGACGCCCGGCAAGCCTCGCTTGCTGGTACCCTCCGCAATACGTGCTTCAGTCGCCGGTTACCTCAATCATTACCTTGGCAACAATTTCTCCGTATTCGGGGACTTTTTCTCCGCGATCCTCAAGCGTTTACTCGGAACGCCAACAAACGAATTATGAGTTTTCGCGATGCGGAGCACAGAGTAAAGGTTGACGAGGCGGGTGACGATCGCGTTCGTGAGGATGGTCCAACCGTAGGACGGCAGCATCGCTAAAACTCTGGTTGGACGAAATCAGAGTTGAGATT
>JANNTN010000187.1:0-4366 GCA_031394445.1 Anatilimnocola sp. | reverse complement strand
GCCAGTCAGCCGAAGACGGCGAAGGCGATAGCAACTCATCCGAACACGATGGCGGCTCCGGCAGCCATGCCGGCGGAAACGGCACGCCAAACGGGCCGATACGCTCGCGGGATGATGCCTTGGCCAAGCTCCGCGAAGTGGCCGACTTCTTCCGCCGCACTGAGCCGCATAGTCCGGTTCCGTACCTCATTCAACGGGCGATTAATTGGAGCCGCATGTCATTTGAGCAGTTGCTTGTGGAGTTGGTAAAAGACGAGAATTCACGGTTAGATATCAACAGCACGCTCGGCATCCGCTCAGACGGCATCCCCAACGAAAACACAACTCAGGAGGAGTAGCCGACCGCGCGCTGCTCGATAACATTTCCCATACGAAATCTGTTCCAATCGAATTAACCTTTTACCTTTCCGGAAAGAGACGATCCTATGGCCGGCGAAAGCATTCAAAAAAAGCTCGATCGCGTCCGCCCACCGCGGGTGCAGATCAAGTACGAAGTGGAAATCGGCGACGCCCTGGAGCTGAAGGAGCTCCCCTTTGTTGTCGGTGTGCTGGGCGACTATTCCGGTAAGCCGGATGAACAACTGCCACCGGTCAAGGATCGCCGGTTCGTGAACATCGACCGCGACAATTTCAACGATGTGCTCCGCGAAATGAAGCCGCGTCTGGCCTTTCGCGTGGATGACAAAATCACGGGCAATTCGGATCAAAAAATCAACGTCGAGCTACGCTTCAACAGCATCGAAGATTTTTCCCCGGAAAACGTTGTCAAGCAAGTTGATCCGCTCCGCAAATTGGCCGAGACGCGGCACCAGTTGGAGATGCTTAAATCCAAAATGGATGGTAACGATAAGTTGACGTCGCTGCTCGAACAAGTGTTGAACAGTGCCGATTCGAAGCAAACATTAGCGAAGGAAATGAACCTCGAAGCGGCTTCGAACGAAGCCCCAAAAGGAGAATAACCCATGGCCAAAGAAGCCGCTGCACAAACTCAGGCCGCTGCCGTCACCACGACGGAGGAAGCGGGATTTCTCGACCAAATCATCAAGGCCACCAAGCCGCGGTCCGACACGCAGATCGAGTCGGCCAAGCTGATGCTTGAGGAATTCGTGAAGTCTGCTGTCCAAGGGAGCACCGTCTCCAAAGACGTTGAAAAGCAAATCAACTTCTGGATTGCCGAAATCGACAAGAAGATTTCCGCGCAGCTCAACGAGATCATGCACACCGAGGAATTCCAAAAGCTGGAAGGTTCGTGGCGCGGGTTGTTTTATCTCGTCGATAAGACGGAAACCAGCACGTCGCTCAAGATTCGCGTGATGAACGCCTCGAAGCGCGACCTGCTCAAAGACCTGGAAAAAGCCTCGGAATTCGATCAGAGCGGCTTGTTCAAGAAGATCTACGAAGCCGAATACGGCATCTTTGGCGGCGAGCCCTACGGCTTGTTGATGGGCGATTACGAGTTTCGCAATCACCCCGAAGACATGGCGTTGCTCGAACGGGTGGGGCAGGTGGCCGCGGCCGCTCATGCTCCGTTCATCTCTGCCGCCGACCCTGACCTGTTCGGGCTGGAGAGCTTCACCGATATCGATGCCAAACGCGATTTGGCGAAGATTTTCGACTCGGTGGAATATGCCAAGTGGAAATCGTTCCGCGAATCGGAAGATTCGCGGTACGTCGGACTCTGCCTGCCGCACACCCTGATGCGTCTGCCCTATGGCGACAAAACCCGTCGCACCGAGGGCTTCCGTTACGAGGAAGACGTGGACGGCCGCGACCACAAGAAATACTTGTGGGGCAACGCCGCCTACGCAATGGCCACGCGCATTACCGACTCATTCTCCAAGTGCGGCTGGCTCGCTTCGATTCGTGGAGTGCAGGGGGGCGGCCTCGTCGAAGGGTTACCCACCCACACGTTCAATACGGACGAAGGGGACATCGCCCTCAAGTGCCCGACGGAAGTGGCTATTACCGATCGACGCGAAAAAGAGTTCAGCGATCTGGGCTTTATCCCGCTGGTGCATTGTAAAGGTCGTGATTTCGCTGCTTTCTTCGCCACGCAGTCGTGCCAGAAGGCCAAGCTCTATAACAAGGACGAGGCCAACGCCAACGCCCGGCTCTCCACGCAATTGCAGTACATCCTTTGCGTATCGCGTTTCAGCCATTACCTCAAGGCGATGGCCCGCGACCGCATCGGGTCGTTCACCAGCCGCAATGAGTGCGAACGGTGGCTGAACGAGTGGATCAACACTTACGTGCATCCCTCGCCGGATAACGCCGGCCAAGCCTCGCTAGCTGCCAAACCTCTGTCCGAAGCTCGGATCGACGTTCGCGAAGTGAAGGGCCGGCCTGGCCACTATGAGGCCGTCGCGTACCTGAAGCCGCACTACCAGCTCGAAGCCTTGTCGGTTTCGATGCGGTTGGTGGCCGATCTGCCGGCCCCGCAGCAAGGAAAATAGGCCGCTGAGGCGGCAGATTTCATCGTTTTCATCCACGGCTGGCATCATTCAGCCGTGGTGGCGGCAGAAAGAAAGGGCCTGATTTGGCGTGGTTGGATGAGGAATTTCATAAATTCTTAGAATCCACGCAACCAACCGGCTCCGGCCCCGATAATCGTCGTAACAAACGCTCGATCAACCAAGTTTACTGAAGAAATCGAGCAACATTCGCTCACCAAGCATAAAGGGAGATACGACAATGGCCGTGGACATGTTTTTGAAGCTGGAAGGAATCAAAGGCGAATCGAAAGACGCCGGGCACAAGGACGAAATTCACATCGAATCGTTTAGCTGGGGACTGACCCAACAGGGCAGTTTCAACGTCGGCGGCGGCGGTGGCGCTGGCAAGGTCAATGTTCACGACATTTCGATCTCGAAGGCCCTGGATAAGTCCTCGCCAACATTAATGCTGCACTGCTGCAACGGCAAGCACATTGCAAGCGGTCTGGTCACATTTCGCAAAGCGGGCGAGAAGCCGCTCGAATATCTCAAGATCAAGTTGACGGACATCCTGGTTTCCAGCGTTCAACATTCGGGGAGCGGCCACGGTGATGTGCTTTCTGAAAACCTTTCGTTGAACTTCGCCAAGTTCGAGGTTGAATACTTTGAGCAGAAAAAAGACGGTGGCGGCACGCCAGCCGGCCAGATGGGTTATGACCTTAAGAAGAACGAAAAGGTTTAACCGCTTACGTACGGCAGCGGCTTGCGATTAACTGCCGGCTGGCAAACGAAAATATTAGCGAGGCAGGCGGAACCATTTTGGGTCCGCCTGCCTGCATTTTTGCAATCATCCATCGAACCGAGAACGCAATGCCCACCGCCGCAGAACTGTATCAATCCGGTCAGTTGAATGCCGCCATTGAGGCCCAGCTTCAAGCGGTTCGCTCCGCGCCGCTGGATTCGGGCCGGCGGACCTTCCTGTTCGAGCTACTGGCCTTTGCCGGCCAGTGGGATCGTGCCGATCAACAGTTGGCCGTCATGGCTCAAGAGACGGCGGAAAAAGGCTGGGGTGCCACCGTTTATCAGAACTTGGTGGTGGCTGAACGGAATCGGCAAAAAGTCTTTGCCGGCCAGGCAAAGCCCGACGTGTTCCTCGATCCGCCCCTCTTTGTCGCCACGCGCTGGGAAGCGCTCGAACACTTCTCCCGCGCCACTCCCGAGGCCACTGCGGCCGGTTTGGCCAAACTGGCAGAATCCGACGCGGCCGTGCCGACCGTTCAAGGCACCATCAACGGTCAACCTGCGACTGGCTTGCGTGATGCCGACGATCTGCTCGCGCCAATCCTTGAAGTCATGCTCATGCGCGACTACGTCTGGGTTCCGTGGGTGCAAATTCGTGAACTTGAAATCGAAAAACCCGTGCATGTTCGCGATTTGCTGTGGAGCCCGGCCCGCATCACGCTGAGCGACGGCGAAGAGCGCCGGGCATACATACCGGCACTCTATCCAAGCACGCCCACCGCCGCGGACGACAATCTAAAACTCGGTCGCATGACCGATTGGCTGGTTCCAGAGGGTAATGGCCCCGTCCGCGGCCTGGGGCAACATTTGCTGGTGGCTGGCGATAAGGACTTCGGCCTGCTCGAGGTCCGCAAGTTCATCGCGGACGGACAATAACGAGAGCGACAGATTTCCGGCTCGGTAATACGCGGCACCCAACCGCAGTTCGATTGTCAATCATGGCTCCCCCCATCGCCACCGTCGATATTGCAGCCACGCTCGGATCGTGCAATCTAAAGATGTCGGTCAGCGTCCCGACGGGGCCATCTTGCGTCGATGACTTTCTGCCTCTGCTGCAAATTTTGTCCAACAAAGTAGTGGCCGCTGCGGAAGCAGACGCCCACAGGCAAGGCAAGCGCATCTCGTGCCAAAAA
>JANNTN010000910.1:0-11828 GCA_031394445.1 Anatilimnocola sp. | reverse complement strand
ATCATCACGCCACCCAGCACAATCCCCAAATCCTTGGGATCGACTGCCACCATCACGGTTGCCGCCGGAGCTGGAGCCTCGACGGGTGTTTCCGCCGCGATGCTCCGCTCCGCTTCGCTGGCCGATCTCCCGAACGGGTTCACCCAACTGGGGTCATACGTAGCCGGCAGCATGTGCGGATCTTGACGGATGATCTGGCGGACTTTGTCCCAGCGAAACTTTCCCGCCCCACGGGCTTTGCCGTGCTGCGGAGAGTCGGCCGGATCGTCCGTCAAAATCAACGACGCCAGGTTCGCGTTGCTTCTGGGTTTGCCGCCCGCCGCGGAAGCAAACTTCCAAACCAACGGACCCCAAAAATACAGAGCCACAACGACCATCAGGCCGAGCAGCGCTGCTTTCTTTGGATTGGCCGCCACATCGCGGCGCAACTGTTTGGAGAGTTTTTCCAGGTTCACGGCAATCACCTCTGCCTTGCGCGAAAGGCTCCGCGCAGTGCTTCGGTTTCTGATCTATCGGCCAGTGCCGCCGGACTAATTGGCGTAATCGGCACGGTCGGCAAAAATCGTCAAGGTCAACTCACCCCGCAAGGTCGGGTTGCCTTCACTGCTATCATGCAAGCGTAGGTCGCGAATCCACAACGTGCCCGGCAAGGCTTCCAGCCGTGCCAGCAGGTCATAAACGGCCGCAAACGGAGCGTGAAATTGCATGGTCACGTTCTGCTGGGCCAGTAAATTCAATTCCACCGCCGGCAGCGGATCGAGCCGATCGATCGAGACGCCAGCTTCCTGTGCTTGCTGGGTCAGGCTGGCATAATGCGTAATGAGCTGGGCTTGCCGCGGCGCTTCCGCCCGCCATTGCACCGACACATCGCGGGCAGCGGCCAGGCGAATCCGCGATTGGGCCACCGTGCCGGCTAGACTCTGCGCTTGCATGATCTGCTGGCGGCGCTCATGCACCTGCTGCTGCAATTTCACGATCGCTCGCTGCGTCGGAATGAAAATAAACACGGCATAAGCCATGGCGGAGGCCGCCAACAAGGCAGTAATCAGCCAGGTCTTCGGGCGTCGCGGCTGACGAATAACGGGCTTCCTTTTCATTGGCCGCCTCCGGTCGAAACGCGTTCGTTAGTAACCGGTGCCGTCGCGGTCCCCGAGTCCCCCCGCTGGCAGTAGCCAGGCCGCACAATCAAACGCAATGTGAATCGTGTACGCCCCTGTTCCTTGGCCGTCGCTGCTTCCAGTGATTTGATCGTGGCACTGGCAATCAGCGGTGAACGATTGAGCTCACTGACATAAGTATGCAACTGGGGAACATCGGCCGTGTGGCCGTCAATTTCAATAGTCGTTTGCCGTCGATCTGTTTCTTCGAGCAGCCGCGTGAGGTCTTTTTCAGGCGGCGAAGCTTTGCTGGCGGCGTCCTCTTCGACTTTCATATTCCGCGGACCAACTTGCACGGCGCTCTTGGCTTGTTCCTCGTCCGCAATGGCGATCTTGGTCAGGCGAATCGATTCCGCAATCGGTTGGACGACCTGCGCGAGGAGCTGAGTCTTGGGCCAAGGATTTTCAAGGAAGGTGTACAGGCTCGCCTCGTGGCTTGCCCGGGTAATCTGCGATTGCAGATTGGAAAGCTCTTGCACCTGGGCTTGGGCCGCAGCGAAATCGGCTGACAACGCCGCCAACTGCTCGTTCACTGAATGTCTCTGCCAGGCTTGCGCCATCGCCGAGGCACTGATCGCCGTGCCGAATATCACCACGACGATTCCCCACCACCACCGCGCACGGCGCAACGCCTCGCGCTGGCGATAAATGTCAGGAAGAAAATCAATCGATTTCATGGGGAGCTACTCAGGCATTCCGGAAGCAGGTTTGCTCTCGGTTGTTTGTTAATTCAAGTCTTTGAGCGCAAGCCCCGCCGCCACGTCCCATTGCCCCTTGCGGCCGAGAGTGGCTGTGGTTGGGATCGCGCGAAACGGATCGCTCAACTCAGCTTTAATGTCCAACTGCTTGCTCAATGTTTCGACCAGTATCTGCGTAGCCTCTCCGCCGCTTACCACCAGTCGCACGATCGGCTGGCCGCGAAACGTAACGCTGTGATAGCGAATGCACATGGCCAGTTCGCCGATCAACCGCTCGACGACCGGGCGAATCGATTCGGTCACGCTGCGGGCGACTTCAGGATCTTGCATATCCGCGCGGCGGTCGCCGTTGTGCTTTCGCAAGGCAATCGCCTCGTGCAAGTCCATTTTCAAGTGCCGGCCGACGGCCAAATCGAAATGCTGGCCGCCGACGTCGATGTATTTCACGAACAACAGCTCGTCACCTTGGGCCACGATCGCGGCTGTGCGGCTGTAGCCAATGTGGACCAATAACGCACGGGCCTGGCGGTCGTCGTCGCGGCGGTATTGGGCCGCGTAACTGCGGACCAGTGCCGCGGGCTCAACATCCACCCCAACAGGTTTCAGCTTGGCCTGCTCGATAGTCGCCAGATTCTGTTGCAGCACGCCGCGCTGCACCGCAAACACGATAACCTCGCGCAGCGTCTGATCCCCCTGCCGCACATCGGCAGCTTCGATATAACGCAGTTCCGCTTCATCCATGGCAAACGGCACGCGGCCCGCAGCCTCTTGCGCCACCAACCGATCGAGCTGTTGGCCAGCTTGCTTGGGAACCCGTAAGCTTTGCAGGAATAGCTGGCGATCGCTGAGGCAACTCACCGCATCGCGGCCGCGAAAATCTCGCCCTTTCAATCCCCGGGCCAGCCCCTCCGCGATTCGTTCCGCCTGTTGTTCTGGCGTCGCTTGCTCTGGCAGCGGCGGCAGTTCGACTCGGGCCGCATCGACCAGCCGCGAGCGATCGCCCGTGAACTGCACGAGCTTGATCGAGCGCGCGCCGATATCGATTCCGATCGGGCTGGGACGGCGGCGGGATAACCAATTAAACATGATTTGCACCGGTTCGGTTCTGCCGGCTTGCTCCGCGTTAGTTGCCCGTGCCTTGAGGAGTGGCTTGCGTCGCGCCATTCGCCGCTTCGGCGATGGAATTGATGGCGCTGGGCAGGGATGTCACAGTCGCCCCAATGCTGACCAATCCCGTGATCGGGTCGATATGCACGGAGCAAAATCGTTTGAGACTTCCTTTGCCGCACGACAGCCAGATGACGGTCGTGCTGGTGCTGACCGTTCCGCCCAGTTCATTGAACTCCAGCGTTGTGGCCGATACCGGCGTGCCCGCCATTTGCACAACCGCTGCCAGCCGAATTCCCGGCTCAGGCAACGGCAGTTGAGATAACTTGGTCGTCTGAAGATTGACCGGATCATCCGTCTGACGAAAGGGAGAACGCGGCAGCGTGTTGAAAACTGCGTTCGCGCCAGAATGGCGAAGGTCGTACTTATTGCTGGATACGTCGAACGTCAGGCGATATGACGTGTTGTTGGCTACCGCCAGCGAACGAGCATAGTCGAGGTCAGCCGAAACAATTTGCGATCCTGCGCTTAGCCGCTCGGGAATATCGCCCGAGAGCTGGGGGATCAACACACCAGCCAAAATGGCGAGCACGGCCAGCGTCAGCAACAGCTCGATCAGCGTTACAGCAGAGCGGTCGCGAGAATGAGAAACAGCGCAGCTTGAGCGGAACCACGTTTGTGGTTTAGTGCAAACCTCCAGCTTTAGCCGCGCCACCACCACCATTGATTGCCTTGTTCGCACCGCCGCGGAGCAACTCGTTTTGCTCCTTCAGCAGCTCTTTAATTTCCCGCAACTCTCGAAGCTGGTCGGCCCGCTGCTCCACCGGGTTTGCAAACGGAGGCTGCCCCGCCTGGGGTGCCGCGCCGAGCCTGCTGTAAAACCCTAGCACGCCCATTGCCGCTGCATTGGCAATAACCAGCCAAGTCCACCGTGAAGTGCAAGCAGCTTTCATTAGTTAGTCCCGATAAGGCTAGTAAAATCGGCAAAATCGGCATTCTGAGCAGCCGAGTGGCCAGCATGTCCTGCCGCGTTTCATCACGACCCATCTTCCCACCGCACGATTTCCCACTTCAAACCGGGGTCGGCCGGATCGGCTTGATAGATCGGTTCTGACCACAGGTGCCAATGAGATTTGACTCCACTGGAATCGGACGAAAACGTCAAGGTCGGTTTTACGGCCAACGCCCGTAATTTTTCCTCATAGTCAGGAAAATACAGCGTGGGGTTCACTCCCCCCAACTGCAACAAAAACAGGTTACGGTCAGAGTTCCAGGTCGCCGGCGACATGATCCACGTCGTTCGCCCGCGCAATTGCAGCGTATCGGTAATCAAATTGCCCGTTAGGGCAAATTTCGTGGCCGTGGTCCCCTGCTTGATCTCGAATTCCTTCCACACGACGGCGGTGCCGTCGATTTTTGTATCGCTCCCAGAATTCATTCGCACTGCCGCCCGCGCGAGCACCGTCGGAAGCTGATACGTTTCCGAACTTCCATACAGCGCCGGCATGTTGAACGCCTTAAGCGCCACGTTGGTTCCGGTCACCAGAATGTCCGCCCCGCCAGAGTCTTCGGTGATGATCGTACCCGTGAGCTGCACATTGCTGCCAACGCTCAACGAGCCGTCAGTTCGGTAAATTCCCAGCGGGTTCGTGGCCGGATTGGGCGCAACCGTCACGTTTTGAATTGGATTACCATAGTCTTGCAGCCGTTTCACGTCATAACTTTTGCCGCCCGGATACAGCTTGTAGGTATAGACCGAACCGGGGTGGCTGGGCGGCGCGTTGGTGGTCAGCGGTTCCGTCAACACCATGCCGAGATTCGTGGTCAGCACAGTCATGGTGGCTGTGTCTTGGGTGCCAACGATTCCTTTGATCGAAATTGCCGTGGGAAACGGCCGATAATCGCTCAACCCTGCCAGCCGCCGCGAATTCAATCCGCTCAAGTAACTGTCGCGGGCCAGCGTGTTACCGGGATATTCCGTGCAAAAATTCAACTTGCCCAGCAGGCACACCGGCCCATTGATCCGCACGGGAAACTGCACATGCGCGTCTTGGCTGGAGTATTGATAGACGTTGTAGTTGGTCAATGTCGTCCAGCCAGACGGCTCCGTGGTGAGCTTCTTCCGCACCAATTGCACGACGCAACGGCTCTTGTGTTGCGACTGAATAGCCGCGTTCAGCGGGTCCGATGAATACCCCGTCGATTCGATCGAAACGCGGTAAGGATATTCGCTATACAGCGGATCGGACGAAGTCAGCTTCGCGTCACCAGTAGTAAACGTCACGCGATACCACGACTGGTTGGTGACATTCGATTGCAGCGTGGAACTAATCCCGCCCCAGGAATTTTCGCTGATCTTGCGCAGCGCCGCGGCCAGGCCCGACTGAGCAGCCACGCGTGCATCCATGGCACGACCATTGTTACGCGCCAATTCGCCGGTGGTCCCCTGGCCCCGCAACGTCGCATAGGAAATTGCCAGCGTGATCGTGAGCAAGCCCAGCACCATCACCACGGCAATGCCCCGCGGGCGCTTGTTTGGAGATATGCGCACGCGACGACTCGGCCTAGACGGAGTTCGCATGTTGGCAAGACTGGCTATAAATCGCAAGCACATGATGTTTCGAATCTCAGCGTGTTAATTCGTAGGTGATCGATGCCGAGCCAAAAAACGGTATCGTCGTGACGCCGGCTGAAGCCATGTTGCCGGGCACAAGTTGCAGTTCGGTTTGGCACGCAACCGCCCGGGTGCCGCTGGTTGAGCGGTAGCTATCCAGCGGCCAGGCAATGTTCTGCCACGTTCGCGTTCCAGCCCGATATTGGCTCCATTCATCGGCGGCTGGAGCCATGAAGCAACGAAAACGCACATTCCCGCGTAGGTCGGCCGGACTCAGCGAATCCTCATAATTGCCTGTCAGCGGCGAGGTGCGCAGGCGATCGGTCAGCAGCACTTTTGTCGTCGTGGTGCTCGTCTTTAGGCGATCGGTCAGCGTGCGCCAGGCACTCAAATCCGTCGCGGCTGGCACGCTCGTCGTCTCAGCTTCAGACCGAATTTCGAGCAGAATATTCGGCCGTGCGGGATTGGGGGCGAACACGACAATCTCACTGATGAGCGGCAAGCCGGCCGGATTCGCCGCGGTCCCTATTGGGCTCCAAACCACGAGCGCGCTGGGCAGCAATTCCGAGCCCGCTTGCTCCGTCACCACAATCGCCCCAGGAAACTGCTCGCTCGTCGTCGCATTGAGCACCGCCCGCTCAATGCGACTCAGCGCAACGCGGGCGTGTTGCCCGCAAGTGGTATAGCCGCGGCAGTAGTCGTTCGTCGAATGCACAGCCGACGAAAGCGTTGCCACCGCCGCTGCGATCATCAACATGATCGTGCTCGCCACCAGCAACTCCGCCAGCGTCAATCCGCTTCGTCTTTTTTTCTTCGCCATCCGTCTGCCCTCTGATTGCTGCCTCCTGACCCCTGCTCCCTGACCCCTTCCTCAAGGCGGCGGAATATATGTAATCAATCGCTTCCGATTCGCCAGCGGCAACGCCGCGCCGCCCGTCCGCATCAACTCCACTGTCACCTCAATCATCCTAAAATTGGTGGCCGAAGCGCTTTTGGCGAGGTGGTTGTCAGCATTGACGTGATACACCTCCACCCGCACGCGCCAGTTCTGGAAATAGTCGCCACGAATGCGAAAGTTCTGCGGCCGCAGTCCACCGCGATCATTTCCTGTGCCCAGTGTCTCGCCATACAGGCCTGGCAACGGCTGAGCAATAAATCCGGCGAAGTCGTCGGTATCGTCGAACAGCGAAGTGCCCAGGTTTTGCAGCTCGTTGTTCAGAGCGCCGAGAATTCCCGTCAGTGGATTCTCAGCCGGTCCCACATAACGCTTGGTCAAAATCTCATCGACAAACTGCTGAGCCACGCCGTCAGCAATCGTTTGTTCCACCGCCTCAATCGTGGTATCCAGCGAGCTCTGCACCGAGAGCAACAACACGGAACCGGCAATCGACGTGATGCTCAGCGCGATCAACGCCTCGATCAGAGAAAAGCCGCGCCGACGATCGTGTCGGGGCTGTCGAAAGAACGTCGCTGGTGTCATGGGCGTGATGGCGGCTCATCCGCTGCCGCAGGAAAATAAAAAAAGCACGGCGGGGTCCCCTCTAGCTCCCAGCTATCCCCGCCGTGCTCAAGAACCAAGCCTCTCGTCGAAGCCTGATTGCAAACAAAACCTAGTTCGTGACCTCGACCTGTCAAATCCGCGGCGTCATTGATCCTTGCCGGTCTTGGATTTGCGTCATTTTTTTACCTGTGATGCCTGCCAGCAACATTTGCCGTCCGCAGCACTGACACAACCACTACCAAAATCGGCCAGCGACCCTATTTGCTGGCAAAATCGGCATTGCCGGATCGTCGCAATTACAATGGTCCGCGTCGCGTTATTAGCCGCCAGCCAAAAAAACCGCGCACATGCCCCGCTATGAAAAATGGTTGCACACGGCTTCGGCCGCTGCACCCGCAGACGAAGTTGCCCGCGCTGCGCTCGCCCAGCGCCTGCTGGCCGTTTCGTATTATTTGAAGAAGGCGATTGGCGGCGGCTACGAAGCAGAGGCGATTCATCAGCTACGCGTATGGACCCGCCGGGCAGCCGCCGCGATCGATTTGTTCGAGCCCGGCCTGCCGCGCCAACAGCGCGAGCGAATGCTTAAGACGCTCCACAAACTGCGGCACGTGGCCGGTCAAGTACGCGACTGCGATGTCCAATGCCAGCGATTCAAGAACAACAAGCAGAGCCTTCCCAAAACCGCCGTTCGTTGGCTCAAGCAATCTCGCCGCCATGCCCGTAAACGACTAAAAAACCTGCGGCAACGCTTGCGCTACGGCGATCGACTCCGATTGCAAATCGCAAAATTACTCGCGAAAATCGCCTGGCCCAAACGCCGCGCACGCTATTCCACTCCACCGTTTGCCGCACTCTGCCGCCAACGATTGGCAGTGTTGACGAACGCGCTATTCACCCGAGCAAAATCGAACCTCCGCGAATTCGACAACCTGCATCAGCTTCGCATCGCCGGCAAGCAACTGCGCTACGCACTCGAACTCGCCGCATCGTCCGTTCCAGCGCGTCCGCTCAAACAGCTCTATCAAACGCTCAACACCATGCAGGACTGCTTAGGCGCGGTTTGCGACGAGCGGGCCCTGGTCGATTCAATTCAGGCCTGGCTCGGCGATACCACGAAAGACAAGCTCCGCCGCCGACTCGAAATCCTGCTCAAGGCTCAAGAGCGCCGTTACCGGTCGGCCCACAAAAAACTGCTCCACTGGTGGTCCCCCAAACTCCTCCGCCGCCTCCGCCAGCTCTGTAAAGCCGTCTCCAAATAGGCCGCTACCCTGCAAGTTTTGCCAGCACTTTCCTGCTATCACCGGGCCTGAAAAGCGGCAAAATCAGGTGACTTGAACGGTCGTGATGCTTGTGACAGCTTGCACCCGAAAAATGCCGCGAAATGCGGTGTTCGCCAGCCATTTTTTCTCTTGTAGCAGCCGCCGGCGTGGATAGAGTCGAATCTGTTCCCGCGCGATTGCGCGCTGCTTCGAACAATCTGGCTCGACGAGCTGACACTGCCATGCCCTCCCCTCATCACCATTCCGCAGAAGTCGATGAGCTGTTGCTCAACGCCCGCCTCCGCGACGAGTTGGAGCCGTTCCTCGACGAATCGGTTCACATCCTCGATTGCCGCCGGCTGCCGACCTCGGACGAAAACGAATTCCTCGCCCAAATGCTGGCCTGGGAGCGGGCCCCCGTCCTCCCCATCGCCAAGTGGTTCCAGCCCGAGCTGGCTCTACCGCATCCCGATCAACTCACGGAAACGCAACTGCGCAAGCTTCTCAACGAAACCATCGAGCGGCTCTACTCGCAACGCATCGTGCTCGATTTCACCGACCATCTCAGCGATCGGCAGCTTTATTGCCTGATCATGCGCGACATTCTCCCCTCACCTGAAAAGAAGCTCGACCTGCGCCGTAATTACCTGCACTGGCACTTTCTCGACGACGAGATGCAGCCCGAGATTTGGCTCATGTATTACGCGTCAGACGAAGAGCGCGAAGGCTGGGCTGAGGAAAACGGTCAAGAGCTTCCCGCCAAGCAAAAGCCGCCCCACCCCCGCCGCATGCCCCGCCGCCCTGCGTAATTCTATTTTTCTCGCCGTGCCACCTTCCACCTCCTCGTCTCCACAACCCCAACCCGCTGTCCATCCACGGGCCCGATCTCATCCTGCTCGACATCCACATGGTCGAACTGCGCATTCTCCACTCGCTCAAACTGCCGCTCGACATGCTCGCGCACTGTCGCTTCGTCGTGGATGACGCCAAACTCTTGCTCGATCACTGACGGCGGACGCACCCCCACGCCATAGCCCACTGGGTTTCCGTCATACACCCGCTCCAGCAGCCAGTTCTCGACCGGCAGAGCCTCTCCCGCCGGCGAATACACGCGATAGTTGCAAAACTTCGTCGGCGAATCCCGAAACATCGGCGCGGATGTGAACGGATACACATCGCCCCACAACAACGGCACCACCACGTTCGCCGCCAGTAACATCGCCACCGCGAACATTCCCAGTCGCGACCGAAGATTGCCTGGCGTTACGGCTGCTGGCACATCGCAAGAAGAATCGGCCATTTCAGGCATCACTCTTCCTCCCAAGCATTCGCATGAAACGTCAAATCCAACAACGACGTCGCCAACAACTTACCCTGCGTATCAATCCGCAAGCTTCGGCTCGCCCCGCCCCCCAGCGCGTCGTAGAGCAAAAAATTAAGCGCCAGCACTTTCGGCAGTTCAAACCGCTCCACGCGCGTCACGCCCAACTCCTGAAAATGCGTTTGCACGCGGACCGCCGTCAATCGGCTGCACAACACGCCATACGCCGCCTCATCATTCGCCACCACGCCGATATTCGCGTGGTTCCCCTTGTCGCCGCTGCGAGCTGACGCTAAATCGCGCACGCGAATCGTTTTGCCAGTCGTCATTGGGCCCACTCCCGCGCCGTGCGCACTTCAGTCCGGGCCTGCACCATCCTCTTCGGAACCAGCGTCGGCCAATAAGCAAAAACCGGCCGCACCTGTGGACGCCCCGACGCATATCCCGCCAACCCCGCCGGCCCTCCCGTGATCAGCGGCGCAAACTGTCTGGTAAAATACTCCACCGCCTCCCGCCGCGGATCATGCGCTGTCACCCGCAGCATCAGTTCCCCCGGCGATTGATATTTTCGCCAGAACCAGGCCCCGGGAACCCCCGCACCACAACCCAACATCTCGATCTGCGTTCGCGCCAATTCATACCCGGCTGATTTACACCGCTCCAGCACAATCTTCGCCGCCGTCTCCGCTTTCTCTTTGCAATCCGCGCCATAGACCAGTAACTGCCCGCTCGCCATCCAACCATCGCGATACGCGAGCGACACCTTATACGTGTCCGTTGCCGCCCGCCCGCTCGCTCCGCTCACCGCCACTCGGTCCCGCCCCTGCTCGGCCACCTCAACCGTCGTGAAATCGCAATCGACATCCGGCGTCAAATAATGCCGCGGGTCACCAATCTCATACACAAGTTGCTCGACCACTGTTCGCCGGCTAACCGCTCCGCCGCTTCCCGCCGGCTTAGTAATCACCGTCCCGCCGTCGTCGGATAGCTCCACAATCGGGTAACCCACATCGTTCAACTCATACTGCTGCCAATCGACGCTATAACCGCCCGTGGCTTGTGCCCCGCACTCAATGATGTGCCCCGCCACGCTCGCCGCCGCGAGTCGATCCCAGCCATCCCACTGCCAGCCAAATTCGTGCATCGCCGGACCGACCGTCAGCGACGCATCCGCCACGCGCCCCGTCACCACGATCCGCGCCCCTCCGGCCAACACATCCACAATCGGACGCGCGCCCAAATAAGCATTGGCGCTCACGATCACTTTCTTCACATCGCCGCCCGGTTGGCCCGTCTCGCGCTCAATCAGCCCCCTCAGCGGCTCTCCCGTATCCAAATTCACAAACTCACAACCAGCCTGCATCAACTCCGGAATTCGCGGCCACAAATCATCACCGCTCACGCACCCCATCGGCGTCTCGCCCAGCCCCGCCTCCGCCAAAATCTTCGCCGCCGCTCGCACGCAAGCCGGCGGATTCATCCCGCCCGAATTCGCCACAATCTTCAATCCCGGCTGCTGCCTCAGTGCCGGCGCCACGCTCCGCAAAACATCGAGAAAATCCTCCGCATAGCCCGCATTCGGATCTTTCTCTCGCTGCCGCGCCAAAATTGACATCGTCAACTCGGCCAAATGCTCAATTGTCAGGTAATCGACCTCCGCCCGCTCCACCAACCGCCGCGGCGCATCGATCCAATCGCCTAAAAAACCTGCGCCGTTGGCAATTCGGACGGTTTGCATATCAATCAAAGTGCTCCACAAGGTAGTCCGCCGCTGATTTTAGCATGCCGGGCTTGCGCGACTTAGTACTCAGTACTTGGTACTGCTACTTTATGCGCCCCACTTGTCGTAATGCAGATGGTAAAGCAAGATGATTTCCACAACTTATTTGAGGAAAATTAGGAGATACACCCGCCAATGGAACGCACGTTAGTCTTACTGAAACCCGATTGCGTCGAGCGCCGCTTGATGGGCCGCATCATTAGCCGTTTCGAGGAAAAAGGGCTGAACATCATTGCGATGAAAATGCTCCGCGTCACGCCGGACCTGGCCAAGCAGCACTACGCCGAGCACGTGGCCAAACCGTTCTATCCCGGCTTGGAAAAATTCATCACCGCCTCGCCGATTCTCGCGATGGTCGTTGAAGGCCTGGAAGTGATCCGCGTCATCCGCG